>JALWFE010000030.1 GCA_027039975.1 Flavobacteriales bacterium | reverse complement strand
AAAAAGTAATATTTGGTCTGTTATTTTGATAAATTTTACTCAATAAATACGAGTAAAAAGGTATTTTAAAATATTTTGTATCTTGTTGCGGATTTAAGGGAATTGAGGATTTATTTCAATTTCATAGAATACTTTGAGTTTTAATGATTGTTTATTGCTACACACTTTATTCCTGCTTTTAACTCTTCCGCACTTTCCACTTTATCGCTTTGTCACTTTCCACTTGAAACGAAAAATTTTTCCTCTCTACTTTCAACTTACTTAAAGATTCTCTTTGATTTTCTGCAACTCCGCTTTTACTTTTTCCAAACGTTCAATCACACTGATATTTTTATTAATTTTTTGCCGTCCGCTTTTAATTTTTTTCTTGGCACCTTCCAAAGTATAACCGTTTTCTTCCACCAAATTATAAATCATCTTAAAAGTTTCAACATCTTTACGGGTATAGAGATTTTCACCTTTATTATTCTTTTTCGGTTTTAAAGCAAAGGCAAATTCTTTTGACCAGTATCTTATTTTCGAAGGGTTTACTTCAAAAGCTTTTGCCAATTCAGTAGTACGATAATATAACTTATCAGGTAAATCTTTCATTAATCAAGAGATTGATTTTCCTCTTTGGCCATTTTACGGAGACGTGCATACATCTCAGGCGTTAAATCGTTGTAATAGAAATTAATAGGATTAACACGCTTTCCATTCAAGTGCACTTCGTAATGACAATGTGGTCCTGCGGATAATCCTGTATTGCCGACATATCCGATGATTTGTCCTCTTTTTACTTTCTGCCCTTTTTTAACGACAACTTTACTCATATGTCCGTAAAGCGTTTCATAACCGTAACCATGGTCAATAACAACATGTTTACCAAATCCATTGGCTTTCCAGCCGGCATGAGTCACAATACCGTCGGCGGTGGCATATATAGGAGTGCCGGTTTTAGCGGTAAAATCCATACCGTAATGAAAACGTCTTGTTTTTAAGATAGGATGGATACGCCATCCATACCCCGATGCCATTCTGGTCAAATCTTTATTTTCAACAGGTTGAATTGCCGGTAAATGTGCCAACATTTTTTCTTTATTTTTAGCCAATTTAACAACCTCGTCAAAAGATTTTGATTGCACAACTATTTGTTTTTCAATCATATCGGCTTCTTGCATCGCCTTTTTAATCAATTCAGAATTGGATTTACCGTTCAAATTTTCATACAAATCAGTTCCACCATAACCGGCTTGTCTGACATCATCAGGAATGGGATCAACGGCAAAAATAGTCCTGTATATATTATTGTCCCGTTGCTTAATATCATTCAAAACCAATTCTATTTTTTTCATTTTCTTTTCCAAAAGCGCATAATTGAGTTTTAAATTTTCATTTTCACGGGTCAAATTTTTCTCTCTCGGTGTTTGAAAATAATTATTCGGTGAAGACAGAAGAATGATAATGGAAAGTACACCTACTATCAAGCCTGCCAAAAATACCATAATCCATTTTTTAGACGATGATTCTAACTGTCTGTATGAAAGCGATTCCGGATCATAAATAAATTTCCGTTTAGCCATATTTTGTTTTATTTTTGTTGCCTGAATAAACGTTAGTAAACGTTAAATATTGCAAATTTAAAAAAAATTATTAAGATGAATACATTAAGTTCCAAAGAAATACGACAAACATTTTTAGATTTTTTTGCATCCAAGGGACATAAAATCGTTCCTTCTGCTCCTATCGTTTTAAAAAATGACCCGACATTGATGTTTACCAATGCCGGTATGAACCAGTTTAAAGAATATTTTTTAGGTTACAAAAAACCGGCATATAAACGCGTAGCTGATACCCAAAAATGTTTGCGTGTTTCCGGAAAACACAACGATTTGGAAGAAGTCGGTTTGGACACCTATCACCATACGATGTTTGAAATGTTAGGTAATTGGAGTTTCGGTGATTATTTTAAAAAAGAAGCAATTGCTTGGGCTTGGGAACTTCTAACGGAAGTTTATAAAATAAACCCTGATAATCTTTACGTTACAATTTTTGAAGGTGCAAAAGACGAAGGTTTGGCAAAAGATACCGAATCTTATAATTTTTGGAAAGAACATATACCGGAAGAACGTATTTTGACCGGGAGTAAAAAAGATAATTTTTGGGAAATGGGTGCTACGGGACCTTGCGGACCTTGTTCCGAAATCCACATTGACCTCCGGTCAAACGATGAAAAAAAGAATATTCCGGGTAAAGAACTGGTCAATAAAGACCACCCTGAAGTCATAGAAATATGGAATTTGGTTTTTATAGAGTTTAACCGCAAAGCCGACGGTAGTTTGGAACGTTTACCTGAAAAACATGTTGATACCGGTATGGGATTTGAAAGGCTTACGATGGTCTTACAAGGTAAAAAATCCAATTACGATACGGATATTTTCGTACATCTCATCAAAGAAATTGAAAATCTGTCGGAAAAAAGTTACGGAAAAGACCAATCCGTTGATATCGCTATGCGTGTTATTGCCGATCATCTGCGGGCTGTTGCTTTTTCAATAGCAGACGGTCAGTTACCTTCCAACACGGGTGCCGGTTACGTTATCCGCCGGATATTAAGAAGGGCTATACGTTACGGTTTCAGTTTCTTAAATCTTAAAGAACCTTTTATATATAAATTGGTTCCCGTTTTGGTCAATATTATGGGGCAAGCATTCCCGGAACTTGTAAAACAAGAAAGCTTGATTACCAATGTAATACGTGAAGAAGAACAATCGTTTTTAAGAACTTTGGAACAAGGTCTCACACTACTCAACAGGATAATAGAAACGGCAAAAGACAAAAAAATACCGGGCGCCAAGGTTTTTGAATTATACGATACTTTCGGATTTCCGAAAGATTTAACGGCTCTGATTTTACGGGAAAAAGGATATGAATTCGACGAAAAAGAATTTGAAGCCGAAATGGCCAAGCAGAAACATCGTTCCAAATCGGCCGCAGCCTTAACAACCGAGGACTGGGTAATTCTCAGAGATGACGATGAAGAGGAATTTGTAGGTTATGACATTTTGGAAACGCCGGTTAAAATCACCAAATACCGGAAAATCAGCTCCAAAAAAGACGGCGATTTATATCAATTGGTCTTTAATTTAACACCTTTTTATCCCGAAAGCGGTGGACAAGTAGGTGACCGTGGTTATTTGAAATCGGAAGACGGAGAAATTATCCACATACTCGACACCAAAAAAGAAAATAATCTAATCGTTCATATCAGTAAAACTTTACCGAAACATCCGGATGCTACTTTTAAAGCCGTGGTCGATAAAGACAGCCGTGCCAAAACTGCTGCCAATCACTCCGCTACACACTTGTTGCACCAAGCATTAAGGGAAGTTTTAGGACCTCATGTTGAACAAAAAGGGTCATTGGTCGCTCCTACTCACTTACGTTTTGATTTTTCTCATTTCGGAAAAATGACCGAAGAAGAAATCCGTAAAGTGGAAGATTTGGTCAATGCCCGTATCAAAGAAAAACTCGATTTGGTTGAAAAGAGAAACATTCCCATTACACAAGCTATGGAAGAAGGTGCTATGGCTTTGTTCGGTGAAAAATACGGTGATACGGTACGTGTCATCAAATTCGGTAACCATGCCGAACTTTGTGGTGGTACCCACGTGCCGAACACAGGTGATATTTGGCATTTCAAAATTTTGAGTGAAAGTGCCATTGCTGCCGGTATCCGCCGTATCGAAGCCATTACCGGTGATGCCGTTAAAGAATATTTTAAACAACAAGATGCTCAGTTGAATACTATCAAAAAAATACTCAAACATCCGACCGATTTGCAAAAGACCATTGAAAATATGCAAACAGAAAATCAAAAAATGCGGAAAGAAATAGAGCAACTCAAAAAAGAAAAAGCCCGCTATATACAAGAAAAATTACAAAACGAATTTGAAAATCTCGGTGAAATCAAATTTTTAGGAAAAATTTTGGATTTGGACAGTGCTACCATTAAAGATTTACTCTTCACACTGGGCAAAAACAACAATAATATTGTGGCGGTTATCGGTTCCGAACAAAACGGTAAAGCTATTTTAAGTATTTATATTTCAAAAGATTTGGTATCAAAATATGATTTAAATGCCGGAAAAATTATCCGCGAAACCGCCAAGGAAATCCAAGGCGGTGGCGGTGGTCAAGCATTTTTTGCAACAGCAGGCGGTAAAAATCCAGCAGGATTGAAAAAAGCCATTAAAAAAGCTAAAGAATTGGTAATCAATAATATGTAGCGATTAAATTAAAACTTTTTTGAAAACCTTTTTAATTTATTACCTGTTCAAAAAAACGGTTATCTTCCCTCATACATACAATAGTTTTTAGTAATCTCTTGTTGTGCCGATGCTGCAATTTAAAAAAGATGTAAATTTGCGATATGAAAGAAATTGAATTAAATAAAATTTATACCGAAAATTGTGTCGATACAATGGCAAGAATGCCCGATGATTTCGTTGATATGGTTATCACATCACCACCTTATGACGATTTGAGAAATTATAATGGATATGAATTTCCTTTGGAGGATATAATAAAAGGCTTGTTGCGAGTGCTAAAAAAAGGCGGTGTCGTAATTTGGATAGTTGGCGATAAAACAGAAAACGGCAGCGAAACAGGAACAAGTTTTAGGCAAGCCCTGAAATTCAAAGAGTTAGGATTTAGACTGCACGATACAATGATTTATTATAAAAATAATCCGATGCCTACGACAGGCAAACGTTATCATCAACATTTTGAATATATGTTTTGTTTTTCAAAAGGTAGTCCGAAAACGTTTAATCCAATCACAGAACCTACAAAATATAATGGTTTGGCGAATATGAAAAACAGAGGAAAGGAAGGTAGTTTGAACTATAAAAAAGTAAAAAGAACAAAAGAAAAAAAAGTAGGAAACGTATTTTTTTATTCGGTAGGTGGCGGAATTTCTACCAAAGATAAAATTGCGTATAAACATCCTGCCATTTTTCCCGAAAAACTTGTATATGATCAAATAATAACTTGGTCAAACAAAGGAGAATTGATTTACGATCCGTTTATGGGAAGCGGGACGACAGCCAAGATTGCACACTTACTTGAACGAAAATGGCTCGGCTCTGAAATTTCAAAAGAATATGCTGAAATCGCAAACAAGCGTTTAGAAAAATATTTGAAAAATAATTTGTTCACTTTCAAACAACAGTAAATGGATTTAATAGAAAGAGGCTCACAGACAGCAAAAGACGGATTTAAAAACGAAAGAGATATTGTCGAAAAATTTAATAATTGGAAAAAAGATGAAACAGCACAAGAATGGTTAAAAATAATGGGATACAACTTAAACGAAATAGAATTTGTAGAAGCCATTATTATTTCAGGTCATAAAACAGACGTTCAAGTCCAAGTTAGAATAAAACTAAAAAAAGCGATAGACGTTGAGAACCTACAAGTTAAACTTGTTAGTAATCCACGAGGTTTTAACCAAATAGACAAAAGAAAAGTTGATAAGTATGTGGAAATGTGGAATATCCCAAAAGAAGTTGAAATAATTTTAAAGAAATACACAGGCGAAATAAAACCTACAATAAAAAATCCAAGAGATAGCAGAAGGACATTTATGGATGAATTTAGTAAAAAATCTCAAAAAATACTGATAGATTGGATAGAAAAAAACAAAAGCCTTATTGTAAACGATATTATCAAAGGTCGAGGGAAATTTGCGGCAGAATGGATGTTAGTAGCTTAAAAAACGGAATAACAAGCAAAGTGGATTTTAAAACCAATAAACTTTGTAATAAATTATTTTGGAAATGGTGAAGTTGTTATAACCCCGAGAGGTTCTGTAAAAATTGGAAAAATTACAATGCAAAGAAAAGGTGGTGATGGAGGTAGAGAAAGCGCAAAAATGTTACAATTCAAAATAAATCCGGCAGAATTATTTGATATATAAAAATGCAGGCAATATTGTGTTTACTTAATTTACTTTTCTGCGTGCAAAAATTGACTTTAAGTGCTTAAAAAGAACTTTTTTATTTCAATTTAACAAAGTAATAAAAACTAAACGAAATAAACACACAACCGTAATAAATAATTTACTGTTTGAGCCAAACAAAAATATCTTATGAAAATTATGATTCTCAATCAATCTTAAAATATTGCCGGAAATGAAATGCTCGTGCAAATTCATATTGTTTAGGGAGAAAAACGTAGAAATTAAGAAAAGTTTTGTTGCCTAGTTCCTACGCCCGTCAGAATTGTTACTTTTTTTCATTTATAGAAAAAAGAAATGATTTAATAAATACCACTTTTTGTGATTTGCAGTCGTAACAGTACCGTTTTGGTTTGACGGTATAATTTTTTTAAACATTTATCAAATAGTTTATTAATCCAAAAAAGTCATTTTATACCACTTACACATTCAACAGGGGCGTCTCAAAAGGCTGCATCCGGAATATTTATAAAATGAAAAATATTTTTTATCGATTTATCAAAATTATAAACAGCTCCAAAATTGCGTAATAATTAACATAAGGCGTAGCCTTATGAGTTGATGAACAAATCAATAAAGCAGCGCCGAAGGTGCGTAATAAAAAAATCCGGTTTTTTGAGACAGCCACTTTCAAATAATAGCGGTATTGTTTACTCCGTCCAACGAAAATACCAAATTTTTTTTAGACTATTTTATATTTGGAATTGGTATTATCTATTAAACTAAAAAAGATAACTTTGCGTTTACATAGGTAAAGCATGAAAACAATTTGGTTTGTTGTAATATTTTTTTTTACGTTTTTGACCTCCGGTCAAAAAAAGCGGTATATCCGGTTGCAAACCAAAAAAATTACCGTTAAACAAGCGCTTATCAAAATAGATACATTTAGTATTCAACCTTTTTATTTTGAAGTTTCGGATCCTGACGGCAAAGTTTTACCACCGGAAACTTACCGGGTGGATTTTGTCAAAGCACTACTGTTTTTGAAGAATTTTGAAAAATACAAAAACTTGGAAATCACCATCCGCTACTTGGATTATCCGCCCTATCTTCGCCAAACCTATCAACGTTACAAACCGTCACTTGTCAAACAAGACAGTCTGAAAAGTATCCTGTTACTCCCGCCACAAACTTACAAGCCGAAACCTTTTGAAGGGCTTACCACAAAAGGCAGTATTACACGCGGTTTTAATACCGGCAACCGGCAAAGTGTAGTAATGCAATCGGGATTGGACTTAAAAATCGAAGGCAAATTAACGGACAAACTTAAAATCAAAGCGGTTTTATCCGATGATAATTTACCGCAAGCTTATGCGGGAATTTCGCAATCTTACAAAGAATTTAACCGTATTTACATGCAATTGGAAGCCCCCGGCTGGCAAGCTACGGGCGGGGATTTATTGTTTGACGAACAACCGGGCTATTTTTTGAAATTCAAACGCAAAGCACAAGGCTTGCATTTTGAAGCCGGACGGGACAGCATCCGTTGGCAAGTTGCAGGTGCAATTATTCGCGGACAATACGGTATCAACCGCTTTAAAGGTATTGACGGCAATCAAGGCCCTTATGTCCTCAAAGGCAATAAAGGTGAAACTTACATTTTTATCATTCAAGGCAGTGAAAAAGTTTATGTCAACGGTCAACTTCTCAAACGGGGAGAAAATAAAGATTACATTATTAATTACGAAACTGCCGAATTGCGTTTTAATCCGTCATATCCCATTACTCAAAACCACCGGATTACAGTCGAATTTAATTACGCCAATCAGCATTATGTACGTTATCTCAATTATGACCGTTATGCACGACAAGGCAATACGGCAGACTTGGAAATTTATGCCTTCGCAGAACAAGATGCCAAAACTCAAACTTTGCTGTACGACCTGAACCGGCAACAAGTTGATGCTTTGAAAAATGCCGGTGACCGTCCGGAACAACTTTGGACAACAGCGGCAATACCGGCAACATACAACGAAAACAAAATTTTATATAAAAAAGTTACAAACGGGACTACAACTTATTTTGAATATACCAATCAAGACGAACCGGATTTATACGAAGTAAGGTTTTCTTATGTAGGCAAACAAAAAGGCAGTTATAAAATTAAAGAAATCACGGCAATAGGAAAGATTTTTGAATATGTTGGTTTGTTACAAGGTGATTACGAACCTAAAATCCGTTTAACACCACCGGTTAGCCGTAAATATGCCGGTATCAATTATCATTGGCATCCCGGCGCTAAGACGGATTTGCACTTGCAAAGTTTGATAAGCCATACCGACCGCAATTTGTTTTCCTCATTAGATGATACGGACAACACGGGAGGGGCTTTACATTTGGATATAAAACAAAGTTTGTGGCAAAAGGACCGTCAATCGTTATTTCTCAATGCTTTGTATGATTTTATACATCAAAATTTTGTGGCTTTGGACACATACCGTCCGGTAGAATTTAACCGCGAATGGCAAATCGATAGTATTTACGGCCGGCAACATTTGACCGATTTAGGTGTGGTATATCAAAATGGCGGTAATTTTGTTACAAGCGGTTGGCGGTATTATGGATTGCGCTACGATTTAGCGGCATTTCAAACTTATTTGAAGGGCAATTGGCAAGTCAAAAAATGGCAGACGGAAGCAAGATACCGTTATACAAAACAACATACCGGCTATGATTTATCCGCTAGTGATTTTACGCACAGTTTAACCTATCATTTTTCTAAATTTGACCTGACGGGAAAAGCACATTATGAAAACCGCAACCGCCGGCAAGCAGGTATCCTTGACAGTTTGAATTACCGGTATGCTTTTGGCGAATTGCAATGGCAAAAAAAAGATACTACACGGACAAAGTGGCGGTTGTTTTACCGGCGTGAACAAAATGACAGTATCCGGCAAAATCATTGGCAACAAACGGATGTATCGGATAATACCGGCGGAGAATGGCAACATAAAACCGGTAACCATTTATGGCGGATTTTTCTCCAATACCGGCATAAAAATACCACAAAACAATCGGCTGTTAAAAATTATTTGAACCTGAAATTGTCTTGGCAACAGCAATTTTTTAAACGCTTTTTGACAAGCCGGATTTCAGTTGAGCGTTTTAACGGCAATACCTTGCGCGATGAAATTATGTATGTGGAAACACCACCCGGACAAGGCGTGTATCAATGGAATGATTATAACCACAACGGTATCAAAGAACTCAACGAATTTGAAGTGGCGGTTTTTCAAGACCAAGCCAATTATATCCGCGTCATATTGCCTTCAAAAAACTATATTCCCACTTTAAACAACCGTTATCAATTTCAATTGACCATTAATCCGGAAGTATGGCAAAAAAAATCGTTTTTAAAACGTATTTACGGTATTTTATTGTTTGAAAACCGGCATCAATCCGGACAAACAAACAAAGAAAAATTGTTGGTGTGGCAACCGGATAACATACTGTCACAGAATATGTTATGGCAACAGGATTGGTTTATCAACCGGGCTAAAAAACGTTATCATTTGCATTTTACGTATCAATTTGTCAAGCAAAAACAATTATTGGTCACCGGGGCACAAGGACAGACTTTGGAAATGTACCGTACACAAACCAAACACGCTTTTGTAAAAAATTTGACTTGGATACAGAAATTGTCTTTGACAACCGTCTCGAATTTTTCGGAAAATTATTTACAAAAAAATTATAAAATGGAAACCGAAACCTTGGAAGAAGGTTTGGAATGGCAAGGTAAACAAAACAACCGGTTTTATACATATTATAATTTTAAGAAGAAAAGCAACTTATCCGGGAACGAGCAGCTGCAAATGCATAAATTCGGTTTACGCTATAAACACATCAATGCCAAACAAAATATGTTTGACATCGACGTGCAAATAGTTCAAAATCAGATGAAAGGAAATGCATTTTCACCGGTAGCGTTTCAAATGCTCGAGGGCTTACAAGCAGGCAAAAATATGGTTCTACAAGCCTTATACCAACAACGTATCAGTTCGTATTTGTTTTTGTATCTGAACTACGGTTTCCGTCTATCCGAAACCAATCCTGCGGTGCATACCGGTGGCATTCAACTCAAAATGGTGTTTTAAACACCCTTTATTCATAAATTTTATCAATCGCTTTTCTGTGTTTTTTTATCTCTTTGTTTAATTCTTCGATTTTTTCTTTGTATTTTTTTACTTTTTCGGCAGAGATATTGCCTTTATGTTTGTGTTCGTAACGCAATAATTTTTGTTCGACTTTAAGTTTTTTGTATTCCAATTTTTTTACAGCTATTTCATGAGTTTTGACTTGGTCTTTTTCTTCAAATGTCAGTTTTTTTCTGACCCTTAAAATTTCTTTTTTGTTTCTTTCACCTTTGTTCTTCATTTTCAACCTACGTTGTTCCATTCTTTTTTTACGTTGTTCCATCCATTTTTTGCGGCGTTCAGCTCTTATTTTTTCCATTTTGGGATCTGGAATTACGTCAGCCGTAAAGGTTACCCGTTCCATTTTATTTTTGGTATTGCAATAAACCGTTACGGTTTTACGCTGTTTGTGTATTTTATTCCGGGTATTGAATTGCACGGTAAATTCACCGCTTTCGCCCGGCATTATCGGTTCTTTTTTCCAACCGCTTGGCACCGTACAACCGCAACTCGCTTTAATTTTACTGATAATTAGAGGTGCATTACCGGTATTTTTAAACTTGTAAACATATTTGACTACGTCGCCCTCATGTAAAGTGCCGAAATCATGCGTTCTGGTCTCAAAAGTCATTACCGGAAATTTTTCATCCGTGGCTATTGATTTATCTTGGGCTTGCAATGTCACCATTACTGCAAAAGCCAATAGTAAAAACAGTTTTTTCATAGGATTAAATTTTTTTTTAATTTTAATAAACATTTTTTTTCAAGACAAATTTACAATTTTTTATCAACCGCAGATTTATCTCTCTTCAAGAATCTGTTATTTTTTGTTAAATTTATTCATTGTCCGTTGCAAACCTTCTTGTGCAAAATTGATAAGAGCATCGACCGCTTTGTCAATTAATTCCGGTAAATGTTCCATTTGCTCCGGTGTCCATTTACCTAAAACATAATCCACTTGACCCCCTTTGGGATAGTCATTGCCGATACCGAACCGCAAACGTGGATATTGAGTAGTGCCTAATATTTCTTGGATATTTTTCAGCCCGTTATGCCCCCCGTCACTGCCTTTGGGACGGATACGTATCGTTCCGAAATCCAGATTGACATCATCAGTGATGACCATAAGGTTATTTTTATCTATTTTTTCTTTCTCCAACCAGTAGCGAACGGCTTTGCCGCTTAAATTCATAAAAGTAGATGGTTTTAAAATAACAAATAGCTTACCGCGGTAATTGGCTTTTGCCACATCACCGTATCGTTCGGTTTTAAAACTTGCTTTAAGTTTTTCAGCCAACCGGTCGGCTACCAAAAAGCCGATATTGTGACGGGTATATTTATACTGCGGTCCGGGATTGCCTAAACCAACGATGAGGATTTTTTTCATAAACGCTTCTTCTTGATGAATGTATTCAGTTGACTTGAAGAGGTTTTTGAAAAAACCGGATAAAATGGAAAACATTACTTATTTTTTATTTTTCCAATTTTCCTTCTTTATTTAATTTTATCACCCAAAAACCACTTTCATCATCATCATCATCTATTTTGGTTTCATTTTTACAAAGCAGCACAAAACCGCCATCGGATGTTTTTTTAATTTTTATTGCTTCCTCATTTTTTTCTTCCCCATAAGTCTTTTCCCAAATAATTTCACCTTCAGCGTCATCATCAGCATTTATTTTTATCACCCAAACATCATATCCACCTTCTCCTTGTGATTCGGTTGAACCGCCTATCCAGTATTCCCCACCTGTTTTAATAATTCCAGCAGCTTTTTCATGCTCTTTGCCGCCATATCTTTTTTGCCAAATCTTTTCGCCTTCACTATCAATTTTTATCAATAAAATATCATCTTTTTTACTGGTATTGCCGAGTAAGAGAAAACCGCCATCATCCGATTGAACAATACTGATGCCTATTTCATAACCTTTACTTCCATAAGTTTTGCTGAAATTTTTATCACCTGTTTCTTTATCCAAAATGACAAAATAAAAATCTTGAATGCCTTTTCCTTTGCTTCTGGTAGAACCTAAAATTGCATAACCTTCATCCGTTTCAATTAAATCTCCAAAATATTCATCATCTTTTCCTCCCAATCTTTTTTTCCATTCAATACTGCCATTTTCATCAATTTTAATAATAATAAGGTCATAATCATATCTATCCTCTTTTTGCTGTACTCCTCCAATTAAATATCCACCATCATTTGTTTCAATTATTTTACACAGATTACCCGGAATTATTCTTTTTAATTCCATGTTACCATAAGTTTTTCCCCAAATTTTTCTCCCCTCCTTATCTGTTTTCAATACGACTGTTCTAAAAAACTCGTTTCCATCATCATCTTCTTTTAAACTGTACCCGCAAGTTATATAATCACCGTCCGTTTCAATAATCCTGGTAAGTAATAATCCATTGTCTTGAAAATATTTCTTAATGTCACCCGTTCTTTTTCCTTCTTTGTCCAATCTAATAATAACTCCTTTTACCTCACCATCATCTTCTTCTACATAACCACAAAGAACATAATCGTCATTGTTTATTTGGCTAATATCAAAAACTTCTAATTTTTTCACTTGATCAAATGTGTAAATTTTTTCAAAGGTTCTCGTCGGGTGGAAAAACAAAATAAAATAAGCAGCCAAACCAAGTATAAAAACAGCAAAGAATCCTATAAAAACAGCTTTATATTTATTAAGAAATTCTAAAAAGTTGTTGCCATAACTTGTATTTCGATTAGGCACATATTTTGTTGCCAACAATTGGTCTTCGCTTTTTTGAACCGGTTTCCCTTTGTCTGCATATATATATTTTTGCCAGGGAAAAATTGTTGTTCCTATTTTTACTTTATCGTTACCTGTCAAAAAATACTCTCCGAAAATTTTTTTTCCGTTTACAAAAGTTCCGGTTTTTGAACCGAGATCTTTTATACTGACTTTTCCATTGTCATAAATTGTCAATTGAAAATGTCTTCGTGAAACATATTGATCATTAATAACAATATCGGAATCTTGTGACCTTCCTACTATAAATGTTTTCATAATGTTTTATTTTAGTTAATGTTTTTTTATATTGAAAATCTTTGTAATTCTATTATCCTTTTTGTCATTCTCGGATAATTAGAAAATATTTTATGTATAAACCCCATTAAAGCCGGAATTTCGTGTTCTTGCATCATAAATGCTTTAATATTTGTATTATCTGATAAAACTTTACTGCCTATCATAGTAGAAATTAAAGCGTTTTGAGCCGCTTTTAAATTCTCCACCATTATTAGTCCAACTCTGTCGGCAGTTAATTCACAAGCCCTGGAATAGGCAGGCCCTAAAAAAGGAATTTTTTTTGATGGTAATTTGAATAAATTCAACCAAAAATCGGTATGCCCGGCATAATGATGCCCTAACTCATGTCCTATGACCATAGCCAATTCGTCATATTTACCTCTCTCAAGCATCAAATCAACCAATTCCCCTAACAAGAGAATATTTTTTTTAGACAAAATTTTGATAGCAAATGCATTAATTACGCCATTGCCGTTGTAAATAAAAATTTCAGGTGTTTTAATTCCCAATTTGGATGATTGTTGTTTAACTATATTGTAAATTTTAGGATATTGTTTACTATTAACATGAATGGCATTACCAAACCAAATTGCCTTATAATACAACCAAATTAACCAACTAACAAAGACAATCAGCCCGATTATTAAAAGATAATGACCTATTTGTAATAAAAGAAACTCATATCCAAATTTTGCTGATAAAATAAAAGAAAAAATTATAAATGATAATATGTTTAAATAAATTACTGTAGATATAGTATAAATAATAACGCTATAAAATTTTTCTTTTGGATGTCTAAAATTACTTAAATTTACATTTAAAGGCCGGGGTGCATCTTCATCCGAATAGTATTGTGTCGATAAATTATTTTTCACAATACTTTGCCAAGGCAATGTTGTTTTTCCAATTCTGACAACATCATTTGGTTTTAAAAAATACTCACCGGTTATTTTTCTTCCGTTTACATAAACTCCGGTTTTAGAGTTTAAATCAATAATAGATGCCAAACCTTTATCGCTTATTCTCAGTATGGCATGTTTACGCGAAACAAAAGTGTCATTTATGACAATGTCCACATCTCTGGCTCTTCCAATGGTAAATTGTTTCATAATACTTTTTTTTTATTCAACTATAAAAATATCGGCTTTTTTATCCATTTTCTTTTTTAGCCATTCATTATAAGACAATACCTTACAAATGCTTTTGTTTTCGTATGATTTTATCACTTTCAATTCACTCATTTTTATTTTATATTCATTGTCAAAAACAAAAAGATGCATTTTTTTTTCAATACCTTGTTTATATCCCTTATTCAAATCCAAATAAAAAATTTCATTATCGGTTTGTTTTCTCACTGAAAACGAAAAACAATAAACCGGGAATAACTCTTTGATTTTTTTTAAAATCTTTTCAACATCATTGCTTTTAACTGTTTCCGGTTGTTTTGCGGAAATTTCTTCACCTGCTGTCAAATATTCAAAAACAATCGTATCATTTACAGATTTAAGTTTTATCAAAAAATCCGGTTTTAGGTTATTTTTATCTTTAATAAAAACGTTTCTTTTCTTAATAAGATTTCCTATTATTTTTTTGATAGAATCGTTTTCAAAATTATTATCAAATTCAACATAATAGATGCCCTCTGTTTGATTAAAAGGATTATTATATTTTACAAAAAAACGATTTTCAAAAGATCTGACAGTTTTAACCAATACATTGTTTTCATAAAATTCAGTCTTAAATGGTTTACCTTTTTTATAATAAATAATTTTAAACAAAGCATTATCTTTAAATTCTTTAATTTTAAATAATTCGTTGTCTTTATATTCTGTTATCTTAACCAAATTACCATTGTCATATTCCAATTCTTTGGCCAATTTACCACCGGTATATTGTTTTTCATTTTGGATAATCCCGTTAGAATAATAAGCCTCTTTAAGAATCTCACCGTTTTTTGTCCATTCTTGGCACATCCCGTCAAGCAAACCGTTTTTGTATGCTGCTTTTTTTGTACATTCACATTCATTGGGAATAACCGTATCATCATCACTATATAAAGTTCCGGTAAAAGGTTTGTTATTATAATAAGCTATGTTATTTTTTACGACAATTTCGGATTCAAACACATCTATCTGTGCATAAGATGTATAAGTAAAAACTACTAATATGAAAATGAAAATGAAAATCTTATTCATTTTAACGAATTACAATTTGTCCTTTTGTGTTATAACCGGATGTTTATTTTTTTTCAAATATTCATATAACCAAGCATTCCCTTCTACAACTTTTAAAATTGACTGAGTAGATGCCTGAATCACTTTAAGTTTGGCAAACTTACCTATATCATCTTTATCTCTAATAAAGAATATTTTATCCGATTGAAGATATTCTTTTTTAAAACTTGACAATACAAATTCAACTTTATTATTATTTTTCTGAAT
>JALWFE010000029.1 GCA_027039975.1 Flavobacteriales bacterium | reverse complement strand
GCTTATGTTATTTTTGTAAACTGTCATATTCAAAGATTGATTTACTAGTGGCAAAATTAAATTTTTTGATTTAGATAAAATGATAAAAGTATCAAAACTATGTTAAACAACCTTAAAAAAATACTTATTTTTATATTTACAGCAATAATCGTGCTAATCCCGTCCGGAAAAATTTTTTCGCAGCAAAAAAAATTTAAGGTTGTTATTGATGCCGGTCACGGTGGTAAAGATACGGGAACAAGAGGAACGGGAAAAATGCGTAAGAGTGAAAAAGATGTAGCCTTGGCTGTTGCCAAATTGGTGGCTAAAAAATTAAAAGCTTATAAAGACATCAAACCGGTATTAACCCGTGATAAAGATATATTTCTCGAATTGTATCAACGGGCTGAAATAGCCAATAAAAACAAGGCGGATGTTTTTATTTCGATTCACTGCAATGCTAACAGAAACAAAATGGCTTCGGGTAGTGAAACTTATGTTTTGGGAGTGCATCGCAACAAAGATAATTTGGAAGTGGCCAAACGTGAAAATGCGGTAATCGAATTGGAAGCGGATAATAAATTGCATTATAAGGGTTTTGATCCGAAACATCCCGAAACATTTATCGGTTTGACATTGATGCAAGAGGAATTTTTGGATCAGAGTATTATGTTGGCTTCGCTGATTCAACAAGAATACAAAAAACATATCAAAAATACCAAAGACCGGAGTGTACAACAAGCCGGTTTTGCTGTCCTGAGATTGACTTATATGCCTAGTGTTTTGACTGAAATCGGTTTTTTGACCAATCCGGAAGAAGAAAAATTTTTGCATTCCAAAGCCGGACAGGAAAAAATTGCCAATTCCATTGTAGCCGCTATTGTCAAATACAAAAAATATATCGAGTCTAATACGCCCGGATTGAAAGAAGACACGGTTGAAATTGTTCAAAACGATGATACGGAACAAACGAAGACTCAACAAGACAATACGGTAAAGCGGGGACAAAATAATAAAGCAGGAAACAGAGGCAAAAAGAACGGCAAATCTGTCAAAAAGACACAAGAGCAGAAAGGGGCGGTATATAAAAATGTTGTTTTTAAAGTCCAATTGATGGCGACTTCCAAGAAAATACCTTTGACACCTGAAAATTTTCGCGGTTTGAAAGATTTATCGGTTGTAAAAGAAGGCGGTTTATACAAATATTTTGCCGGACATACTTCTGATTTTGAAAAAATATTGGAAGTAAAAGGTGAAGCCAGATATAAGTCATTCAGGCAAGCTTTTATAGTAGCTTATGTAAACGGTAAGCGAGTGCCTTTATCCGAGGTTTTGCGGTGAAATTAGTTTTATATTCCTTAAATTATCTCATATTCAAATAAAATAATCCTTAAATTTGCAGGAGAAAAATTATTGAATGAAATTTAAAAAAGAACATAAAACCGCTGTCATAGTTTTAACGGCATTACTTTTATTTATTTGGGGATTTAATTTTCTGAAAGGCAAGGATATTTTTAAAACTTACGATACTTATTATACGATACTTGACAATGTGGAAGGTGTGGTGCAGTCCACTCCGGTGACATTAAAGGGGATTCAAATAGGCACGGTTGAACAATTGAAATTTTACAACGGTTTGGAAAAAACGATGATGGTTTTGAATATCGACAGTCATTATCGTTTTCCGCAAGACAGTAAAGTAAAAGTTTACGGTGGCAATATTATGGGCGGAAAAAGTGTTGCCATTATTCCCGGAAAAGAAAAGACTTTGGCCAAAGACGGAGATACCTTGACAGTAATGAAAATGCCGGGTATGTTTGATTTGGTCAATGATAAAATTACACCGCTTCAAAATAAATTGGAACGCATTTTGACGGCTACCGATACTTTATTGTGGGGTATTAACAACGTGTTAAATCCCAAAACACAAAAAGCTTTGTCGTCGAGTATGGAAGATTTGGCAGTTGTTATGAAACAATTGAAACATACGATGACTAAGCTCGACAATTTTATGACACAAAACCAAGAACATCTCAATAATTCGTTGGCCAATCTCGATAAGACAACGGAAAATTTTGCCCGGTTGAGCGATTCCCTTCAACAACTCGATTTCCAAAAAACCGTTCAACGTCTCAATCAAACCGTTGCAAACTTCAATAAGATTTTGGAAAAATTGAATAACGGTCAAGGAACGATGGGCAAATTGATGAACGATAAAAAACTTTACGATAACTTGGAACGCAGTTCGAAGGAATTGGAATTACTGCTCAAAGATTTCAGAGAACATCCCAAACGGTATGTTCATTTCTCTGTTTGGGGGCGGAAAGACAAATAGTCAAAACCGTGAAATTTCATTGCATACCGTTTTTAATATTGATTGACTAACCGTCAAAAAGACTTGTGCATTTCCTTTGTCAAATTATCTTTGCATAAACGTTTTGTTATGAAAATAAAAGATGTAATCAAAATTATAGAAGACATTATTCCACAGGCTTATGCCGAAAGTTTTGATAATACGGGTTTATTGGTAGGAAAAGCAGAAGCCGGTTTAAAAGGTGTGTTGGTAACACACGACACACTTGAAAGTGTGGTGGAAGAGGCGGTTGAAAAGGGTTTGAATTTGATAGTCGGTTTTCATCCGATAATTTTTAAAGGATTGAAGTCGCTTACCGGTCGTAATTATGTGGAACGGACGGTTATGAAAGCCATAAAAAATGATATCGCAATTTATGCCGTGCATACCGCTTTGGACAATCAATCATTTGGTGTCAGTGGAATTTTGGCTGACCACTTGGGTTTGCAAAACCAACGGGTTTTACAACCGCAGCCGGATACCTTGCGTCAATTGGTGACTTATGCGCCGGTTGCCGATGCAGGCCGTGTCAGAGATGCCTTGTTTGAAGCCGGAGCCGGCTCAATCGGTGATTATACCGAATGTAGTTTTAATGTAGAAGGAACCGGAACTTTCAAACCGCTCGAACAAGCCAATCCTTATGTAGGAGAAAAAGGCAAACGGCATTATGAAAAAGAAGAACGTATCAGTGTGGTTTATCCCAAACATTTGGAAGTAGGCATCTTAAACAATCTTTTTGAAAAACATCCTTATGAAGAAGTCGCTTATGAAATTTTTTCTTTACAAAACACGCATAAGGATATCGGTTTGGGAATTACAGGAGATTTGCCGGAACCTGTGTCCGAATTGGAATATTTGAAACATTTAAAACGGGAATTGAATTTGTCTTGTATCCGGTATTCCGGTTTGAGGGGTAAGCCGGTAAAAAAAGTGGCTATTTTAGGTGGTTCGGGAAGTTTTGCCATTCAACCGGCAAAAGCATCCGGTGCGGATTTGCTTATTACCGCCGATTTGAAATATCACGACTTTTTTCAAGGTGAAAATGAAATTGTTTTAGCCGATATCGGACATTTTGAAAGTGAACAATATACAAAATCGTTTTTATTTGAATTACTTACAAAAAAAATTCGTAATTTTGCCGTTGCTTTATCGGAAATCAATACTAATCCTATCAATTATTTGTAAAAATGGGCAAAACAAAAGAAACAACAGTAGAAGACAAGTTAAGACTACTTTATGATTTACAACTTATAGATTCCAAAATTGATGAAATAAAGAGTACTCGTGGTGAACTGCCTCTCGAAATTAAAGATATGGAGGATGAAATTCAAGGTTTACGCATCAGAAAAGATAAAATACAAAATGCCATTGATGTTCAAAAAAATGAGATTGCCAAACGTAAGATAACCATTGATGAAGCCAAGCAATTGATTGAAAGATATACCGAACAACAAAAAAATGTCAGAAACAACCGTGAATATGAGGCATTGTCAAAAGAAATAGAATATCAAGAGCTTGAAATTCAATTTGCCGATAAAAAAATCAGGGAAGCTAATAATGAAATAGAAAGATTAACTGAAAAAATCACCGGTTATACTTATGAAAAAGATGGTAAAGAGGTTGTAGTGAAAGGTATAGACGAGTTAATCAAACAACGTGAAGAAGATTTGCAACACAAACGGGAAGAATTATCCGCATTGATGAAAGAGACCGAAAAACAAGAGAAATTTTTAATCAAAAAAGCGGCTACCATACGAAAAAAAATCGAACCGCGTTTATTACGGGCTTATGACCGTTTGCGAAAGAATTTTAAAAACGGATTGGCGGTTGTATCCATTGAAAGCGGTTCCGCCGGCGGTTCGTATTTTACCATTCCCGTTCAGCAACAATTGGAAATCAGGACACGGCAAAAAATTATCATTGATGAGCATAGCGGCCGTATCTTGGTAGATGGAGATTTGGCAAGGGAAGAAAAAGAAAAAATGAACGAAATGTTTGACAGTATTTAGAGAGACAAAATATTTTTTGTCTTTCATTCCAATTAAAAAAAATAAAAAACCACTCTGACTTGAGTGGTTTTTTTATTTTTGCCGTATGATCATAAACGAAGCACTTTTAGATTATATTGAAAACTTGTCATCGCCGCAATCTGAATTGTTAGCGGCATTGGAACGTGAAACTTATCAAAAAACCGTTTTGCCACAGATGATTAGCGGGGCTTATCAAGGGCGTTTGCTGAGTTTGTTATCAAAAATGAAGCGACCTCACAGAATATTGGAAGTCGGTACGTTTACAGGTTACGCTACTCTGTGTTTGGCTGAAGGTCTGTCGTCTGACGGACAAATTATTACCATTGACATGAATGATGAATTTCAAGCCATACAAAACAAATATTTTGAGCAATCGGCTTACCGTAATAATATTAAGCAAATTGTAGGGAATGCACGTGAAATCATACCGGAGTTAAACGAACAATTTGATATGGTTTTTCTGGATGCGGACAAGCGTTACTATCCGCAGTATTTTGAAATGCTGTTGCCAAAAATAAACAAAGGCGGTCTGTTGCTTGCCGATAATACTTTGTGGTATGGTAAAGTTATTGACGATAAAGCCAAAGATGCCGAAA
>JALWFE010000028.1 GCA_027039975.1 Flavobacteriales bacterium | reverse complement strand
TACCGGCATTCATTCCCATTACGATACCGGCTGCACCGCCTTGATTGTTGGCGGCATCGCGCATGGCTTGTAATTGTTGGTGTTCGGTGTAATTGATACCGGCTAATTTGGCTGCCAATACTTCGGCTTGCACGTCGGATATTTTGGCAATTCTATCTAAAGTTTCTTTGTCAAATTGGGTACCTTCAATACGATAATCCAGTACTTTAAAACCTAATTCGTTAAAAACAGATTCTGTTTTGGTGCGTACTTCGGCTGCAATATTGTTTAAATTACTGTCAATATCTACATAAGAGAATTTGGCATTTGCCAGATAGTCCGTTATGTTTTGGGTTATTCTTGACAAAAATATTTCTTTTAATTCGGCGTGACCGAAATATTCCTTACCGGCTACCACGTTTTTAAAGAAATTTTCCGGCTCTGTAATGCGGATACTGTAATTTCCAAAGGCAGACAACAATATCGGAAAGGTGTAAACCGGATCTGTGTAGGCAATGGGTACGCGGGTACCCCAACGCATGTTTAAAATGTCGGCTTTACGGTAAAACCATATGCCGACAACGTGTTCCGAGCCGTCTTGAAGTTTTAAAAACTTTTTGATAGAAGTGAAAAAAGGTTTGTTGTTGGATTTGATGTCATACATTCCGGCTTCGTCAAGCACATCTACTACTTTGCCTTCGTATGTTAAAATACAGCCCTGTCCTTCTTGCAGTATCAGTTTCGAGGCATTTTTGATTTCGTCACCTTTATCGGTGAATTTTAAAAATAATTCGTTGTTTCTAGGGTCTTCCCATTGAATTACTGATCTAAATTGATTGATGATTCCCATAGTTTTTTGGTTATTTGATGATTTGGTTAATTGGTTATTTGATGCTTGATGTCCGATGTCCGATGACGGTTGTCGGGTGTTGAATTTCAATTACAGAATTAATACTTCTATATATTTGTTTAAAACAATGTTTTTGTAACTTATTCATTCTATTAATGTTATAATTATTATTCGTATTTGCTAGTTGAAACTACCACATTTTTATAATCATTTATGTCTATTTTTAAATGTTTTCATTATGACCATTCTGTTTTTATTCCTATTTTATTAAGCGCTTCAAAAACATTTTCTTTAGCATAGCAAAGTGTAACTTCTTTAAGATTAGGAAAAAGCTTTACATCTTCTATGTTTTCGATATCCCAATAATCTTCCCAGCCGTCGCCATATGCCAAAAGTTGTGAGTATATTTCATCACCGCCATCTTGATTGATTTTAGTAATTTCTTTAGCTAATCTTTTCGGAATTGGTAAGTCTTTAAAATATTGCGTTACTTCAGCTATTGGTTCGTAACCTTCTTCCTCAATATCTATTTTTCTTTTATCGTACCATTCTACAAACTCATATAAATCAAATTTTGGCTTTATTAATTCTTTGTTATACATCAATTCTTGAATAATGGATAATTTAAAACCAAAATCTTTAAATACTATTTGCTCTTCATCAAGTTGCTTGATGATATATTTATCTTTAGGTATTTTTGCTTTATAATTATGGTTCATACCAATTGAAATGGAATAAGGCTTACTTTTACCTTCATAGGTTAGCTTATGCACTGCATTTTTATGAAGTTCAATATAAGTAAAAGTATCAAGAGAGATTGTTTTTCCATTAATTAGTATATTTCCACTGAAAAAATGAGTTGGAAAATACGTTAATTTATGATGTTTAGAAATCAGAAAATTAATATTAATAATATTGTCCCAAGTTCCGTAACTGGCATAAACGCCTATATCGTCCCAAACTGCGTTCCAATTAAGGTCGTACTCGTGTCTTGAAGGTTCTCCAAAAATTGCTTTAAGCGTCTTAAAATGTACCGGAAATGAAATTGCGACACCATTTATCTTAATGTTTTCATTGGTACATTCAATATTTATTGTTGTGTTTGTCATAGTTATATTATTTTACGAATAGCCATTTACAAGTAAAATATTTATTTCGTCTTTAAACTGAATTCCTAAAGCTAAATTTATTCCACAGTTTTCAAAATACCCAAGTTGCATATCGTCTGTATCTTCTTCTATTTTATTTAAGAAATCTGGTTTAATAGTATAGGCTTTCCAATGCTTTTATTCCTCAACTTCCCATTTTTTGTTTATTTTTCCTATTCTGTTCTATAATCATTATCTAATTTAATTCTGCTTCATCCATTCTTGAAAAGCACTTGTTTTATAGATTTCGGGGTTTAGTGATTTAATCAATGAAACTAATTCTTGTTTTGATAATTCTGTATCTTTTATAAGTTTATCATAGTCTTTTATTTTCTCTTCAACACTTATTTTTTAACTATAGATTGCTTTTCCTTAAATAAATCATCATTTTTTGCTTCTACTTTTTCTATCCATTTATTAAAATTCGGATGTTTTTTAAACGCATTATTAATCTGCTCCGTAGTTTTGAAACTAATTACTTTACTTGCTTTTTCTTTGAATAGTTTTCTGTCTTCCAGAAATAACTTTTCTGCTTCTTGTTCGGTTATTTCATTCCCTTTTTCTTCTTGGTAGTTATTTACTAATCTCCAAATATCTTCTTTAAATGTTTCTGCTACATCATCTCCTTCAGCAAGCCAACCGCCACAAAAACCAAGATCGTTAATCATTCTATTTACAAAATCGTTTAGATTGCTTGACAAGAATTCTTGTTCTCCGTGACCATCAAAATAAACTATTGGTGGTTCGCCAACTAATTTCGGGTACAGCCAAAAGCAGTAATGCCCACCTCCGCCATCAACGGCAAATGATATGAATTTATCTTTGAAAAAGGGTATTAAATCAAAATCGAAACAACTTTCTAAAAAATCAAATTCTTCTAACGGATAGTAATATTCCGTAGAATGAAAATCCATTAAATCATATAAATGCCATTCATTTTGCCAATTGAGCAAAAAATCTAATATTGGTTTATATTGTTTCTGTAAAGATTGCATAAGGTTAGTTTTCTTCAGTTATTTATTTTTTAAATTTTTTCATCTTCAATAATTGCTATATTTAATATTTATGCTAACTTAATGCTGCACCATTATCTTCAAATCCAAAGGATTTTCTTTGGTATTAAAAACAAAAACAATTTCGCCATTGCCCCAATCGGTTTGGTATTGCATTAAAAAATTCAAATCTTCATAATCGTATAACTCAATATACATCTGATTGATATTTCCGCCGATAAATTTGGGATATAAACCGTGTCCTAAATATTTTTTGACTAATTGGTCGTATGCAGCTGATTCATAATAGTCGCCTTCCGGATTTAAACGTAAAAAGTACTCCTTTAAAATTTTGTAATCTTCCGGATAAATACCTTCTATGGTAGTTAAATCGGGTAAATTATACGAATTTTCAACCAACATATTTTCCGCCTCATCAATGCCGTAATCATCTAATAATTTATAGGAAGCTACATAGTCCATATCATTAAAATACACTTCCAATCGTTTGATTTCTTTGGGAAGTTTAATTTTGTCATTATTATTTATAGAAAATACGTGATAGACATCTTCATCATCGGTTTCTAACTCTTTGTGCATCTCTTTGGTAATGACTTGACACGGTTTTTTCAAGCGGTCTAAAATGGCGATGATTTTTGGGTCAATGATAAATTTTTCGCCCAAAATACTATTCTCCATTTTTTGTTTGATGTATTTTAAATTATGCTGAAAGACTTCATTTTCAGGTTCTAGTTCAACAGCTTTTTCAAAATATTCTAGTGTTCTTTCTTCGTTGAAAGCTTCTTTATCAGCAAACAACCCCAATAGCGAGTATATGCTTGCACGTTTGTAAGTATTACCACTAAAACCGATGTAAGAACGTAAAAAATGTTCCAAACTATACGGTTTGTCATTTTCGGGGTAGTTATGAAAATATTTGTTTGCCATATAGATAATATTGTCTATAAATGCGCTGTTTTCATTAAATTGATACCAGCCCTGTTCAAGTATATGAAGTCCTTTTTTAAAATTGCCTAATTCTACACAAGAAAGCCCCATAACCAAAGATGCTCTTATTTCTTTGTATTCCAAGCCTTCGAGTATATCAATAGCTTTTTGATATTTTTTTGCTTCGTATAAGGCGATACCTTCTTGTAGTTTGTTCATTTTATCTATTGTTTATTATCCATTGATTTATTAAATCAACATCATAAGCTTGAATGATTGATTGTAACGGCGGCGTTAAATACTCCCATCTTTTATTTGTATCTCTTGAAATGAATGTGTTATCAAATATTTCACTATCCGTATCAATAGTAGTTGTAATCTTAAAATACCAATTATCTTCTAACTTTTTAATGTATTTATAATCTCCGTTTTTTTGCTCTAATTCTTTTGATGGATCATAAAACAACAGATACTCAACATTTAAACCTTTGCAAAAAGTATTCTTATATCCAAACTGAAAACCTAAATATTTTATAGGTTTATTTGTGATAGATATTTCTATTTTATAATTCTCATTATTCTGTTTATAAACGAAATCATTGGGTGCTATTTGATATTTAGATAAAGTATCTTTATCAAAAATTCCGTATCCTAATGTGAAATAGACTTTGTTTTTATTACAAAGTTTTTGTTTAAAATAGATGTCTTTTAACTTTTTAACTTTCTCTAATTGATTTATTGTAATTATGACCAATTCTTTATTGGGTTGTCCACACGCATCTTGATAAGGAATATATATAGCTTTCTTTTTTAAATAATATGTGTGAAATTTATACAAAGTGAATAATGTTACAATAGTTATTAACAAAAACGATACAATATATTTAAAGGGTTTTAGTGTTGATTTTGATTTCATAAAGAGCTTATCTTTATACAAATTTTCGGCTTTTTCTATTATTACCGACTAATTAGTATCTATTAGAAAGCGCCTGGTACGTAGCACTTTCCACTAGGCCTGTTTTGATTTTTGGGACACCCTAACAATTTTTTACTACAATTCGATACAGTTCAGCTTGTTCATCGTCCATTTTCAGTAACATAGATTTTGTATGTTTTGATTCCGGTAATGTATATGTAATTT
>JALWFE010000027.1 GCA_027039975.1 Flavobacteriales bacterium | reverse complement strand
TTTATGATCCATAATATATGATTTTAATTTTTTAATTTAATTACTTAATATTATTCTCTATTCAGGTAGCAACCACCAGAAAGGATATCCTTTGGCTTTATGTAAGAACATATAGTGCATAAACCATTTGAGCCAGTGTCCGGCTAATCCGGGTTCTCCCATTGTATATCTTAATGAGCGTCCATATTCGGGATATTTTTCCCAGTTTTGAACAATAGGGAAAACAGTCATAGTTGCAGCCATACCATTAGTCATGCCGTATCCGGCAGAAACGATACAAGCGGCTCCCATTTTAGACATAGATGCTTTGTGTTTAAGGTTATCCAATGTTCTTTTTTTCTTGATAACATCACGGATATTTTGAGCTACAATTTTACCCATAACACCTGAAGGCATACCGGTTCTTGGTGGAGCAGGAACTATAGTTGTACCGTTAGGTGAAGTGTATGGCTTAGAGATTGTGTGCGGTGGCGCAAAAGCGATACCGGGTGCAAAAATGTTTTTGTATTCCGGATGTTGAACAGTTTCGGGCCAATCGCTGGCTTTCCACTCTTCGTAAGGTTTTTTGGTGTAATCGGCATCAACGATCATGAAACCGTTTGGTTTGAACAATTTGTCAGTGATGTCTTCACCTTGTTTATCAAATGCTTTAAAGCCGGGACCTGAGAATGCAGGAATCAACATGGCAAAGTCATATTCAAGATCTTTAAACTCACCACTTAAAGTTTCGTAATGAATTTTTTCGGCATCTACTTTTTTAACTCCGGCACGTTTGATCCAGTTGATTTCTCTTTCGGCTAAGAAAGATTCTGCAAAAATTTTGGTAGGAGTAATATAACCGTTACGTTTGATATAAGCACCACCCATTGCAAAATCACCAAGTTCATATTCATTGGTAATATAAGTAATGTTAGCTCTATCAGTTAAGCCACGACGGTCAATTTCGTGATATACATTTAAAATATACTCAAACGCTGCACCTTGACAGGTGGCGCCGGGGTGTCCAATACCGATAACGATTTTTTGGTTTTCGCCGGCTTCCATTTTTTTAATTACTTTTTGCAATTCAGACCATGCATGAGCAGCGTGGTTAAAATTACAAACGGATACCGTATGTCCGTGGTCAGGACCTAAACCTTCGGTTTTGTCAAAACGCAATTGCGGACCGGTAGCGTTTACCAAGTAGTCGTAATCAACGACTTCTTTTTCTCCTTCTTTACCTTGCCCTACATATTCAATAGTTACGTAAGGTTTTTCTGAAGCTTCTCCGCCTTCGGGATGGATGGTAAGCGCTTTTGCTCTTTTGAAGTTAATGCCCCATTTTTTGTATTTGGGCTCTAATTTAAAACGGATATCTTCCGGCTTCATCCGGCCGACACCAACCCAAATATTAGAGGGCACAAATTGATAATACTCATTGGGTGATACCACGACCACTTCATGAGATTTGTTTAACCACTTGCGCAAATATGCGGCTGCGGTATGTCCGGCTATACCCGAACCTAAAACTACTACTTTTGCCATAATTTTTGTTATTTTTTATTTTTTTCGGTTACAAATATAACATAAAAATGATAAAAATCATAAAATTTGATAAATAATTTTATGTGAAATATACTATTTGTAACATACATTACAAA
>JALWFE010000026.1:538-1671 GCA_027039975.1 Flavobacteriales bacterium | reverse complement strand
CTAATTCTCCTTACCGCCAAAGACATACACGATGCCGACAGGGAATTTTCATTGTCGTATATGACGGACAAGGAATTGGATAATATCAAAGATTTTGTCCAAAAAGGCGGTTTTTTAATCAGTGGCGATAATGTCGGCAGGAATACTTATGAAGGCGATGACAGGATATTGGAAAGCGGGACATTAAATCCCGGCAATTATGCTTTGTCGGAAGTTTACGGAATGATTTTGAATGAAGTCAATATCAAAAATTATGCTGTTTCGGGACTGAAAAAGCCGTTTGAAAACGATAAAAAAGCCGGTTACGATGATGATGTTTGGATTGCCACGGGCGAAAAAGCCATTTCGGACAAATTGGACACGCTGGCTATTTGGCACAACGGCTCTAAAACTTATCCTGCCGTTACCCGCAATCAATACGGCAAGGGCGTGAGTTATCTGATTGGGCTGTCGGACTGGCTGGTGCCTGCCAACGACGGTGGTGAAAACAGTATTGCTCAAATAGAAAAGTTTTATGATTTTGTGGCGCAAGATTACTACAAACAAAAGGCGTTGCCGGTGCGACGAAATTTGTGGCCTAATGCGCATCAAGGGGCTTTTGCCGTATCCTTTAACATTGCCGATACGCTTCCGCCTTACAAATTTGTGATTGAAAAATTGAAAGGACAACAAATCAATCCTACGTTTTTTGTAAGCGGAACGGTTAAAAAAGAAATTAGAAATTTTTTGAAAAAACAAAAAGTCGATTTGGCATCAAACGGTTATTTATACGCTGACTATACGTCTATGGATTTTGCCGATGCTACGCAAGATATACTGCAAAACGAAGCGGTATGGCAAGAAAAATTTACCGGTTTCCGGTTTCCGTTTACCACACCGGGCTACAAAGGAATGTTGGCTTTGCATCAAAACGGCTATACTTATGACAGTAGTATCAGTGCCAATCATTTGGATTTTATTTTGGGGAGTATTGTGCCGTATAATTTGGTGCTTGCCGGACAAGATTATTATCAAACTACGGACATTTTTGAAGTGGCGCCAACCTACCACGATGATTATTTCTTTATCGGTAAACTCAAAACCGGCGATTACAAAACACCGGCACAGTTACGAAACGATGTGTTGCGTTACGG
>JALWFE010000026.1:0-528 GCA_027039975.1 Flavobacteriales bacterium | reverse complement strand
GATTATTGGCGGTATGCCGTCAAACCGAACAAGGGGCTGATGCTGGTATTGGCACACCCTGATTTAACCGGTCATAACGAACAAACTTTTTCGGCGCTTCAAAAGATTATAGACACGGTAAAAACACAAAATGTTTGGCTGACAAGTTTGCCGTCGGTAGTGCGGTATTTTAAGGATAATGAACGCTTGTCGGTATTGGTCAAAAACGATAAAAATCAAGCGGTTATTTATGTCAAAGCCGAACCGGATGTGCAGATAAAAAATTACGCGGTTCGTTTGGATTTTAAACCTGAAAGTGCGGAAGCAAGCACCGGAACAGCGGAAATTAAACAAATTGATGATGTTTACTATGTTGTTTTTGATGCTGTTGAGGGACAGATTGTGACGGTTGGTTTGGAGTGATTTTTTTTAGTGGAAAGCGGTAAAGCGAATATGAATTGAAAATTGAAAATGGAGAATTGTTACATATTTAATCATTACTTTTTTCCATTGATGAAAAAAGTAACAAAAAAATCTAGCCTTACGAAA
>JALWFE010000025.1 GCA_027039975.1 Flavobacteriales bacterium | reverse complement strand
GCCAAAGACGAAGCCGGAAATCTCAAAAAATTTTTACCGGAAATCTACAAACAAGACTATCCCGAATTTGAAGTGGTTCTGATTGACGACCGTTCTATCGATGATACATATGATGTTATGCAAGAATTTGAAGAACGCTATCCCGGCAAAACCCGCTTGGTAAAAGTTAATGTCAATGATGATGAGCGCCTGCGCGGTAACAAAAAATACGCTTTGACACTTGGCATCAAAGCCGCCAAATATGAACACTTGCTCTTTACAGATGCCGATTGCCGGCCGGCTTCAAAATATTGGATTAAAAGAATGGCGGAAAAATTCAGTCAACAAAAACAATTGGTTTTGGGATATGGAAAATACCGTTACCGTAAAGGTTTTTTAAACAAACTCATCCGGTATGAAACCGTTCAAACCGCCTTGCAATATTTTTCTTATGCCCTAAAAGGTATGCCGTATATGGGTGTAGGCCGGAATTTGGCATATACCAAAACTTTGTTTATGGAAAACAATGGGTACTATTCCCATTTGGACGTCTTATCCGGCGATGACGATTTATTTGTCAACGAAACGGCTACGGCTGATAATACGGCTGTTTGCTTGCATCCCGAAAGTTTTACCATATCCAATCCCAAACAGCGTCTAAAATCTTACCTTTTACAAAAAAGAAGACACATAGGAACAGCCAAGTACTATAAAACAAAACACAAAATTTTACTGGCTTGGTATTACACCGCTTTATCAGGTTTTTGGGTTACTGCCGTTTTGCTACTTGCCGGACAATTTTATTGGCAAATTATTTCAGGCATCATTTTTGTAAGATTAGCAACAGCATGGCGTATCAATTATAAAGCAAACGAGATTTTTAAAGAAAAAAAACTGACATTTTGGTATCCCGTATTGGAAATTTCGTTGATACTCATCCAATTATGGATTTACATCCTAAATTTATTTAACAAACCGGTATATTGGGACGAATAGAAAAACATATCAAAGAAGCTTTGGAAGGCAAGCAATCTGCATTCGATTATTTGCTCAACCGCTATTGGAATGACGTATTTCGTTTTCAAAAATCGCGTATCAATAACCAGAATGACGCCGAAGATATCACTATACAGACTTTTGCCAAAGCATTTGATAATCTGAAACAATACAATCCGCAATACGATTTTAAAAACTGGCTGTTGATGATCTCCAAGCAAGTTTATATCGACTTGCAACGTAAAAAGAAACACGATTTTGTATCTATCAAAGAAAAGAGTGAAGTCTTTCAGCTACCCGATAAAGAACTTACCGCTGAAGATCAGATGATTTTAGAGCAAAAACTCTTGCAAGTCAAACAAGCTATCAATCGCCTCAAACCCCACTACAAGGAAGTCTTGGAATTGCGTTTTTTTCACGATTTGAGTTACAAAGAAATAGCCGAACAAATTGGCGAACCGCTCAATAATGTCAAAGTAAAAATTATGCGGGCGCGTAAGTTATTGGCGGATATGCTGAAAAAACAATAATTGAACATTCAATCATTCTTCTCCCCTTCTCCTTCTTCAAGGTTCAAAGGGGTATCCGGGATTTCCGGTAATATCTTCCGTGTTTCCGCTTCGCTGAGGGCTTCCACGCCTTTCAATTTTCTCTGGATAGCCCGGGTTCTGGTTCCGATAACCTGATCCAATTGATTTAAGCCAGTTTGGATATTGTTTTTAGCTCGCTCCATCAAGCCTCCGAATTTCTCAAATTCCATTTTTACCGCTCCTAAGATGCGCCAAACTTCACTGCTTCTTTTTTGAATAGCCAAAGTTTTAAAGCCCATCTGTAAACTGTTGAGGATGGCAGCAAGCGTGGTCGGTCCCGTTACAATAACTTTAAAGTTTCTTTGCAATTCCTCAATAAGAGCCGCCTTACGGACTACCTCGGCATAAATACCCTCAAAAGGCAAAAACATAATACCAAAATCAGTTGTATCGGGAGGATTTAAATATTTTTCGTTAATATCTTTGGCCATTTTTTTTATGGCAGCTTCAAATTTGTTCTGGGCTTGAATAATTTTAACTTGGTCGCCTTCTTCGTAGGCATCTTGTAACTGTTCGTAAACATCTTTGGGAAATTTGGCATCGATAGGCAACCACACATTTTTTTCCGAATCATCTCGTCCGGGTAATTTAATGGCAAATTCAACGACTTCCTGGCTGCCGGGTTTGGTTTTTACATTGGCTTGATATTGTTCCGGAGCCAAAATTTGATCCAGCAACATGGAGAGTTGAATCTCTCCTATGCCACCACGCAATTTAACATTACTCAAAACTTTTTTAAGCCCGCCTACATCATTGGCCAGATTTTTCATCTCACCCAAGCCCTCTTGAACCGCCTGCAATTGTTTTTCTACCAATTCAAAAGATTGTTTTAACCTTTCATTTAGTGTTTTTTGTAGTTTTTCATCTACGGTTTTACGCATTTCTTCCAACTGCTTCGTATTATCTTCCCGTATATCTTTCAACTGTTTTTCTACTTTGTTTTCAATATTTTTAATATTTTCTGTCGTTAGTTTATTTATTTCCAGTTGTTGTTCCTTAAAATCCTTAAAATTTTGTCGCAGCAGTTCATTGAGTGCCTTGATATTTTTTGAAAAACTATCTTCAAATGACTTTAATGATTTTGATAACTCTTCCCTGTTTATTTTAAAATTTTCATTGGTTTCCCTTCTATTTCTTTCAAAATCATCTTTAATGGACTTTTCGTTTTTATCCAATGAAGTCTGAAACTTCAACAAAGCATCTTCTACATCTTTTAATTGTGGTTTCAGGTCAATCTTTGTTTTTTTTATCAATACTATCACAATATTGATAATAACAAGGATAATTAAAGCTATTAATAATTTTTCTATCATTGTTTTGATTTTTCCGTATTAAACCATGTCACGGCATTTATCCGCATTTACTGTATCCACAGCTTTTACAGACCAAGCAACCTTCTTCATAAACCAAGCCGTCCGGATCGTCGCAATTGGGACATTTTTTATCTTGCGGTTTGGTACCATCGGGGATATAACGTTTGAGCGCACGGGCAACACCGTTTTTCCAAGTATTGATAAAATCGTCATACAAATTGAGCCCTTCTATTAATTTAACGACTTCGTACATAGGCATTCCGTGGCGTAATACACCGGAAATCAATTTGGCATAATTCCAATATTCTTTATCAAACGAGCGGGACAGTCCCTCTATTGTTACACGATACCCTTGTTTATCTATAAATTGAAAATCATAACGGCTTTTACCGTCCCCGTTTTTATTTTTGATGACCCAACCTTTATTAACCCACTCGGGTAAATTGAAAACATCTTCCATTTTACCGGTAAAAATTTCATAAGGTCTGTCGTCAATCAAGCCTACAACCGCCAGCCACGGCTCGTTTTTGTTCATAAAACGAACGACATCGGCTTCCAATTTTTTGGGGCGCTTAATAGGGAATGGCACATTATTATTTTCCTTTTTATCTTTTTTCTCATCATTTGCAATCAAAATACCGCTACGTGAGCCGTCTCTGTAAACGGTTATACCTTTCAAGCCTTTTTTCCACGCTTCGACATAAATATTGCTGACTTTCTCCACACTGACATCCGAAGGTAAATTGATAGTGGAACTGATAGAGTGTGTCGTATATTTTTGCACCAGGGCTTGCATTTCAATACGTTTTTGCCAGTCAATTTCAGGCGCTGTTGCCCCGGCATAAGGACTCTTGGAAATATCGTCATTACCGGTTATCAGCATCCATTCTTTGAGTTTATGATGATAAACGGTAAATTCTTCAAACGCATCGCCGGTATCATCGACAAAATCTATTTTAGCATGTGGGTCGGCGGCATCAACCTTCCTTCTGCGTTTATAACTCAACATAAATACCGGCTCAATACCCGATGAAGTCTGTGCCAACATACTCAACGAGCCTGTTGGGGCTACTGTGCTAATGGAAATATTACGGCGTCCGTATCGCATCATTCGTTTGTATAGCTCCGGAAATTCTGCTGCCAACATTTGGACAAATTCCGAACGTTTTTCTATTACCGGATCAAAAATTTCAAATTTACCTCTTTCTATAGCCATATCGATACTGCTGTCAAATTCGGCTTGCAATTTAATTCGCATCATATCATCAACCGCTTTCAAGGCTTCATCTGTATCAAACTTGATACCCAGAGCGGCAACGGCATCGGCCAATGCCGTAAATCCCAATCCCGTGCGACGACCCAAGGCGCCGCTGTCACGTAACAACTGCCACGTTTCGCGTTCCACCCGTTTGATATGGTCGGGTTCGGGATCACTGTCTATTTTAGCCAAAATTCTGTCAACGGATTCCAGTTCCAAATCGACCAAATCATCCATCAAACGTTGGGTTTCATAGACTGTTTCGTAAAATTTTTCTTTGTTAAAATAAGCCTCCGGCGTAAACGGATTTTCAACAAAACTATATAAATTAACTGCAATCAAACGACAACTGTCTCCACCTTGCATAGCAATTTCACTACAAGGATTTGTCGAAACATTTTCAAAACCGGGATATACGGATGATGTCGAATAAAAATGCTGTCTGTCCCAGAAAATCAATCCGGGTTCGGCGGTATTATGAGCAGATTTTACAATGGTATGCCAAAGTTCCCGGGCGTCTATTTGTTTGGTAAATTTAGGTTTTTCGGCATCTATGGGCCAACGTAAGGTAAAAGATTTACCGTTAACGACCGCTTGCATAAATTCGTCTGACAAACGAACGGAAATATTGGCACCTGTAACTTTGGTCAAATCCTGTTTAACCGTTACAAAATCATAAATATCAGGGTGAGCAACATCCATAGTAAGCATCAATGCCCCACGACGCCCGTTTTGAGCTACTTCGCGGGTTGTAAACGAAAAACGATGCATAAAACTGACGGCTCCCGTTGTCGTACGTGCCGCATTGGAAACAGGAGCATTTTTTGGTCGCAAATTGGACAAATCCGTCCCCACACCGCAACGGCGTTTAAACAGTTGTACCAATTGTTGATCCGTGTACATAATGCCACCGTAAGAATCATATGGCGCCGGGATTACCACACAATTTGACAATGAAGCAATCACTTGGTCATTCCCCAAACCGAACATGATACTACCTTGCGGAATTACATATTTAAAACGGTCAAATAATTCAAAAATTTTTTGTTCCGTTAAAGGTTTCCGTTTTTGTCCGTATGCCGATAAAGAAGAATTTTTTACAGAAGGATATTTGGCTTCTATTTCAGCAAATTTTTTTGCCATACGACGGTGCATATCCGCCGGTGTTTTTTCCAAAAAATTACCTTCAATATCTTTTAAAGCATATTTATTCATCCACGTGGTAGCCGCCAATTCATCACCATTAAAATAGGATTTGGCTGCTTCATAAACTTCATTAAATGAAAACTTTTTGGTTTTATCTTGCTTACCGGAAACTTTAACTTCTTGTAACATAGCAGGAAAGAAATTTTATAAGATTAACAAAACGGGATTTTAAAATTAAAATGATTTTTTTAATAGTAGAAGTTAAAATCCTTTTTTTTATTAACATTTATCTGTTAAAAACTCTTCCGCTATTTGATTTTTTGAATAATAATTTGGTTTTTTATAATCATTTCACAACTTCAAGGTTTGACGTCGCTACACTCCGCTTACTACTTGATACTTGTCACTAAAAAAAATTATCTTTGTTAAAAAAATGATTATGAAAAACATCCTTGTTACCGGTGCAAATGGATTTATCGGCAGTAATCTGGTTAAAAGATTGATTTCCGAAAGGTATAAAGTCCGTAGCTTGGTCAGAAAAACATCCGATTTGAGTTTTTTAAACGGTTTGGATACAGAAATAATTTATGGTGACATCAACGATATTGAAAGTTTACAACAGGCAATGCAAGGTATCGATTTGGTTTTTCACGTTGCCGGTTTGGCAGCCGACTGGGGTCCGTATGCCGTTTTTGATAAAGTCAATTATAAGGGAACGCAAAATGTCGCTAAAACAGCGTCGAAAGCAGGTGTCAAAAAATTGGTATACATCAGCACGGTAGCTTTTCACGGATTCGGGAAAGTCAATATGACCGAAGAATCACCGGTGGCAAAAAATTTGATTCCGTATGCCGAAACCAAATACAAAGCTGAACAATGGTTATGGCAATTTCAAAACCAAACGGATATGCATATTACAGCCGTCCGTCCCGGAAACGTTTACGGTATCAACGACCGCACCTTTATGCTCAAATATTTGGCCGCTATGCAAACCGGAAAATTTATGGAAATCAACAAAGGACGTAGTAAAACTTGTCCTGTTTTTATCGACAATTTAATAGATATTATCACATTAGTCGGTCGTGAAAATAAAGCAAACGGACAAGCATTTATTGCCACCGACGGCTTGGATATCAATTGGCATACATTTAACACAAAATTAGCTGATGCACTCGGTGTAAAATTACCAAAAATGTCTATTCCTTACAGTGTGGCTTATCCTGTTGCCAAAATTTATTACGGCATTCACCAAACTCTGAGATTGAAATCGGAACCTTTTTTAACACCTTACAGGGTCAATAACGGTGGTAAAGATTATCATTTCAGTATCGGCAAATTACAAAGTTTTTTTGATTACAAACCCCGTATAGAAATAGACGAAGCCGTTGAAAAAACGGTAGCATGGTATAACAAAGTTAATGGATAATTGAAAATGAAAAATTGAAAATCTAAATTAAAAAATAAGATTTCTTACCGTGTTTGCAATTAGAAGAAAGTTTAAACTTTCTACAATAACATTTCATACAACGACTTGCCACTTGCTACTTGCCACTTACTCCTATCTGATATTATCCGAAGATGCCTCTCCGTATCCTATCACTTTGGTATAACGCGACCCCGGCGGTTTGTAATACACCAATACCGTATAAATATTTTCGGTTTGAGCAAAATTTCCTTCAATAGCCGTCCAATCAAATTGTCCCGAAGCATCCGATAGTACAAACATATAATCATAATAACCCTGTTTGAGCAATTGCACGTTTTCATACAGACCGGTTTCTTTATTATAAGTTAAACGAACGGATTCATCGGGTGTAAAATCGTTGAAACGACCGATAACATACACATTTTCTCCTTCGTATAAATCGCCTTTAAACGTAAAATGAACATTGACATATTCGGCTTCGGTATGAACATCCTCGTAAGCCTGAACGGAATTTATAATATAACAACCGTCAATATCTTTGTAATACAAATAATGATCTCTGAAAGTCGCCGTATAGGGATAAAAATCGTATAATTTGCCGGTTAATTCTTTATAAGTTATGCCAAAATTATAACCACGGACATCTTTACTTTCAAATTTGCGAAATTCGTTAAGTCCGTCAAAAAGTGCTTTACGGGGATAATGATAAACCCATTCCACACCTTTATAAAACGTAGGACGCCGGAAATCGATACTGTAATTGATATCGTTGTTTTGAAAAACCTTTACCAACAGGTTTTTATTTTCATTTAAAATGGTATAACCGGACAAATACAGTGAAAAATCGATAAATTGCATTTTGTCCTTTAACTGCACATCAACCGGCCATTTGACCTGCACACCGACATTGATTTCTTTTTTATACAAAATAAACGGCTTGCTAAACACCACATTTTCATCCTCATCCAATACTTGCAAAATATAATTTCCCGACAACAATATACGGGTATCTTCATTGGGCAAAATCAAGCTGTAATGGGTATATGATTGTAAAGTTCCCGTTGAATTGGTGATATCGGTTATGATACTTGAAGCAAAGCCGTCGATAAATTCCGATTCATTTAAAATACTTGGTTGCCAGTTTTCATCAAAACGTAAAATTTTATAAGAATATTCTTTTTCATCAGCCTGTAAATCATCAAAAGATAAATAAATACGGTGTCCTAATTCTATAACTGGTGATGATACGGGTTGCCGTCCGTCATCAAGTTTGACAGTTTTGATATAATACGGTGGTTTTACAATATGGTCCTGCAATTGAGCCTTGCCGATTTGCAATAAAAATATGGTTAAAAAGATAAATAATTTTTTCATAATCAAGATTTTCATATCATAAAAATTAAAACGGATAACTGATACCGATATTTAATACACCATCAGTTAATTTGGTGTTTTTCAGGTCAATCCAACGGTATTTACCTTCTTTGGAAGGGTCATAAACTTTGTAAGCCAAGTCGAAACGGATGATAAAATAGGTAAAATCCACCCGTAAACCGAAACCACCGGCTATGGCAATGTCCTTTAAAGATTGCAAACCGAAAAACCGGCTTTCAGGGTCGGTTTCATTGTTATTGATATTCCAAATATTGCCGGCATCACCAAAAATCGCACCTTTTAGATAACCGGCAACAGGGAAACGATATTCCAAATTTGTCGTTAACTTAAAATTGGCTTCGTTAAATTCGTTAGGGCCTCCGGTAGAGCCGGGTCCCAAAGAATAAGCCCGCCAACCTCTGATATCATTGGAACCACCGGCAAAATAACTCGATACAAAAGGTACACTCTTGGAATTGCCATAAGGCACAGCATAACCTAAAAAAGCCCTGTAAGCCAAAATATGGTCTTTGTGCAATTTCCAATGTTTAATGTAACTCAAATCGGTTTTTACATATTCGGCATAAGGAACATTATTAATAACATATTGATCCAATTCATTTCTTTTAAGATATTTTTTTCCTATACTTAACATTCCGCCTGCCAATTCAAAAGTGGCATTAAACAAATAAAAATCCTGTTGCAATAACTGTTTACGGCTATCATAATAAAAATCAAACTTGTTACTTAAAATAAAAATATTTTGTGTTATCCTTTTTTCCCTTTCACGAATACTACGCAATTGACGGTATAAATCCGGATATGTAGTTGCAAAATTAGAATCGTGTAACAAAGAATTGATATAAGCATCTGCGGCATCCGGTACATTAAGCGTATCACCTAATTGAGAGGCAATATCTTGCACTTGTTGAAAAGCCAATGTGTAAATTTCAAAATATTTGTAATCCCTTTTATTGGTTATAAACATATAATTTAACAAATCTATCTTAAATTTCCGCTCTTTCATCGGACGCCATTCAAACCCGAAAATACCGGCATATTTACTACGGTCTAATCCGATATTAGTTTGTGAATTGGACAAAAACGTTATATATGTTTGCGGTAACATATATTTCGGAATATACTTGCTCATTCCGAAAGGTAGAAGTAATTTCGGAATTTTTAAAGTCATATCGGCTCCAAATTCGTTAACATCAAAAAAACGGATTGAATTACCAATACCTTTTGATGTAGCAGTCATAAAATACAAAGAAGTATTTAAGATTTCCGCCCCTTTAAACAAATTTTTGGCACTAAACGACATACTGCCTTTTACGCCGAAATCGTGAATATTGGAATGCATAAAATCCGCTGTCCCTTTCCAACTGAAACGTTTTTCGGGAATAAGATAAATATTAGCATTTAAGGTGGTATCCCGTTTATTTTCTTCATACTGAATATAAGCTTGTTTAAAATTTTGCAAACTCATCAACAACCGGTGTGTCCGTAACCTTGCCCTGTCACTAAATAAACGTCCGGGTTTGATAAAAACCGAATGCGCCAGCAATTTTGGTTTATAACGCAACTTGTCGTTTATCGTGTATATTTTAATGCCTTCATATATAGCGGAATCTTTTTTTTGATTAAAATCGAAATCCTTGCTTTTAGACAAATAAATTGTCACATTCTTAATCCGGTAAGGCAAAAACGGCTCCGGATAAACCGTATCTTGCGTTACAATCGTCCGGTTGGGAATATTCAAATATGCTTCAATACGATGTTCTGGAATACTGTCATAAACCAAATCAAAATTGATATATGAAGGTTGAAAATGAAAAATCCCTTGATTTCTAAACCATTTAACCAGATTTTCTTTTTCTTTGACAAAATTATCCCTGTTATAGGGTTGGTGTTGTTTGATTGAACTTTTATGTTTGTATCTTTTATAAAGTCTTACCAAATACGGTGACCGGATATTCTGCTTATATTTGTCAATGATATAAGAATGGTTTTTCTTTACCCGGTACACTACTTTTGCTTTGTGTTTGCCAATGATGTCAATCCCGAATCCCGATTTGGCATCTAAAAAAGAATGATTGACATAATAATATTTTAACAATTCGGAAGACAATTTAATTTTAGCCGTATCAATAAATACCGGAGCTTTACCTATGTTTTGTATGGTTTTGTTAATATCCCTGTAATAATATTGCAATTGTATAATCTGTTTCCGGGAAAGTATTTTTTTTAACAATTCAAAATTCTTAGGATGTTTTTGAATCCAATCGTAATATGTTTTATCGGGATGCTGGTCGGCAAGCATATATAAATCGGCCAAATACGGATATCCGAAAAGAAAAGCATTAGGTTGTAATACTATCAAACTTTTTATCTTGTCGGACGACTCTTTTTTATGATCGACATAAATGACATTTTTTCTCAACAAATATTTTCCTTCGGGTATTTTGCGATACAAATTACACGAGTTGAGAACCAAACCGCCCACAAAAAAAAATAATATTTTTATATGGAATTTCATTATTTTTACCAATCTTACAAAAGTAAATTTTTTTAGGAAATTATTATCAAACAATTTTTTTGATTTTACAAAACAAAAGTTATGCCTTTTACCAAAGCCGAATTAAAATTTATCAAACAATTACAACAAAAAAAATACCGCAAACAATACGGTGCGTTTGTTGTGGAAGGTTGGAAAAGTATCCGTGATTTTATTAAAGCCGGTTATAAACCCCAAAAAATTTATACTACACTTAAACCTGCTGGCTTGCAAAACATCGAGCCTCCGGAAATTGTCACCCCGAAACAACTTAAACAGCTCAGTTTTTTGCAACATCCCAAAGATGCTTTGGCGGTTTTTAAAATAAAACATCCCGGCATTATACCGGACAAAGGTTTGATTTTAGCCCTTGATGATTTACAAGATCCCGGCAATTTAGGGACCATTATCCGTACGGCAGACTGGTTTGGTGTTCGCAACATTGTCTGCTCACAAAACACCGTTGATTGTTACAATCCCAAAGTGGTGCAAGCAACTATGGGTGCTTTGGCTAATGTTTCCGTTTTTTACACGGATTTACATAAGTTTTTAACATACATCGATTTGCCCGTTTACGGCACCTTTTTATCCGGTGAAAACATTTACCGGTGCACTTTACCGGAAGAAGCTGTTATTTTGACAGGCAACGAAGGAAATGGTATCAAAGATGAAATTGCCCGGTTAACCACCCACCGCATCCATATTCCAAAAGACCGGGGAGCTATTGCCGAAAGCTTAAATGCATCGATTGCAGCAGCTATTGTATTAAATGAATTTTACAGAAGGAGCAAATAGACAATAGAGAATTGACACTTCGACAAGCTCAGTGACCTGACTTGTCCTGAGGTTGACTTGGAAAGTCAGTAAAAAATCTTGATGATGCATCCGGTAAAAAAACATTATCTTTGCAAAAATTTTAAACCTAAACATCTATGGCTTATAATTTATTAAAAGGAAAAAAAGGCATTATTTTCGGAGCGCTTGACCAAAATTCCATCGCTTGGAAAGTAGCGGAACGAGCACACGAAGAAGGTGCCAAATTTGTTTTGACCAATGCACCGGTCGCTATGAGAATGGGTGAAATAAAAAAATTAGCCGAGAAAACCGGCAGTGAAATTATACCCGCCGATGCTACTTCGCTGAAAGATTTGGAAAATCTCATTGACAAATCCTTGGAAATTTTAGGTGGCAAGTTGGATTTTGTTTTACATTCCATCGGAATGTCTGTAAATGTCCGTAAAGGACGTCCTTATACCAATCTCAATTACGATTGGTTAACCAAAGGCTGGGATGTTTCGGCGGTTTCTTTCCACAAATTGATGAACTTACTGTACAACAAAGACGCTATGAATAAATACGGTTCTATTGTAGCCTATTCCTACATTGCCGCTCAACGTGTTTTTCCCGATTACAATGATATGGCTGATAACAAATCCTATTTGGAAGCTATTGCCCGTAATTTCGGATACTTTTTTGCCAAGAAAAACAAAGTCCGGGTCAATACCATATCACAATCTCCTACCCCTACAACTGCCGGTAAAGGTGTTAAAAGTTTCGAAAGATTTTTGAAATATGCCGAATTGATGTCACCACTGGGCAATGCAACCGCAGAAGAATGTGCAGATTATACCATAACTCTGTTCTCCGATTTAACTCGGAAAGTGACGATGCAAAATCTTTTTCACGACGGTGGTTTCTCCTCAACCGGTGTATCTAATGAAATGATGGAATTATTTATGAAAAATTTTGATAATGACAACAAATAACCGGTAAATTATTTCTTAATATATCCCGTTGTTCGCCAGCGGGATTTTTTATATCAATAGCATGAAATCATTTCCAATACATCACAAATTTAAACTGGAAGGAAATAAAATATCGAAAATTCAGGATTTGATGGATTTAATTAAATCCAACTATCCGGAACATGCCGACTTTATAAACGATTTATTTGATGATAAAGATTATATTACCGCTCAAACATCCGGATCGACCGGCATACCAAAAAAAATAAAAATTCTGAAAAAAAATCTTATCAATTCCGCTCAAAAAACTATCAAATTTTTCAACTTACAACCCGGTATTTCGGCACTACTAAATTTATCACCTCAATATATAGCCGGTAAACTGATGTGGGTACGCGCTCTGACCGGCGGTTGGAATCTCTACATCAGCGCCGCTGATAACCGAAGTATCGCCAAAAAACTGTCAGAAAATATTTACAACTTCGGTGCAATGGTACCTATACAAGTTTTTCAAAATTTGGAAAATATTCACCGTATCAAAACTTTAATTACCGGCGGCGGACAAGTGCCGGAACAGTTATTAAAACAATTACAAAATAAGCCAAATCAAATTTTTGCCACTTACGGCATGACCGAAACGCTTACTCATATTGCCGTTAAACCGTTAAATAATATTGCAAAACAAAATTTTGCATATCAAAATGACCATGTAGATGCGTATAGAATTTTGGAAGGTATAAAAATTGAAACGGATGAGCGAAATTGCTTAATTGTCGAAGCTCCGGAAATTTTCGAAGGACGATTAATAACCAACGATATTGTCGAATTGATTGACCATAAACATTTCCGCTGGCTCGGACGTTATGATAATATCATCAACAGCGGCGGAATCAAATTGATACCCGAACAAATAGAAGAAAAATTAAAAAATATTATCGAAGCCGATTTCTTTATAGCCGGTTTGCCAGATGAAAAATTGGGAGAAAAAGCCGTCTTGATATTGGAAGCAAATACTTACCCTGCCACTTTGAAAGATGAAATGGCAAAAATATTATCAAAATACGAAATCCCTAAAAGTATATATACTTTACCGGAATTTACTCGAACGCCTTCCGGTAAAATTCAAAGACAAAAAACCTTGAAAAAAATCAAGGCAAATCTGCAGTAAATTCAAATTTGCCTTGACACTTTCTAAAAACTAAGCCGTTTTTGATGCTTTGTGTTTCTTTTTAGGTTTTGGTCTTGTTTTGCCATAAGTACCACGGGTAATTTTACCCCTTCTGGTTTTGATATCTCCTTTTCCCATAATAATATATTTTATGAGCAAAATTAATATATTTTTGTTTTTCTCAAAAAATAAAAATTAATGCTCTAAATAATATCAAAAACAATTTCATTTAGTATAAAAAATTAAAAGCAGTCCTTATCTTTGCAAGAAAAATCAATGAATTTATTTTATGCGCCTGACATTACACCTCAAACGGATTTTTATACTTTTGACAAAGATGAAAGCCGCCACATAATCAAATCATTGCGAAAAAAGAACGGCGATATTTTGTTTTTAACCGACGGAAGAGGCAACCGGTTTGAAGCCAAAATCATTTCCAGCGATCCCAAACACACACAAGTCAAAATATTATCGAGTACAAAGGAAAACAAACGTCCTTACCGGATACACATTGCTATTGCACCAACTAAAAGCAATGACCGTTTTGAATGGTTCCTCGAAAAAGCCGTTGAAACAGGCATCGATGAAATCACTCCACTACTGACCCGCTATTCCGAACGGAAAAAAATCAATTTGAACCGTTACGATAAAATTATCGTATCGGCTATGAAACAATCTTTGCAAGTTTACAAGCCGAAACTCAATGATTTAACCCGGTTTGAACAATTTATCACACAGGATTACCGACAATCACAAAAATTTATGGCTTATTGTCAAGCGGAACAATCTATGACAGATACCTTTTCAAAAAAACAAAATATTTTGATATTGATCGGACCCGAAGGGGGTTTTAGCGATGAAGAGGTTCACAAAGCACAAGCAAACGGTTTTATACCTGTAAAAATTTCACCCAACCGCTTACGTACCGAAACCGCCGGGCTGGTTGCTCTGGTCACCACACATTTGTTATTGCAAAAATCACCACAAAACAAATAATAAATTGGCCAAAATAATCACCCCGAAACCCCAAAATACAGGTTTTCGTATTTTGATATGACCCAATACCAATACGTAAAATAATTTCATCAAGTTATTACTGAGTGTGGCAATCAAAACAGCTTTTACCAACGTCAATAATAAAATTTGATATTTTCCGGTAAACAAACTCAACAGAAAGGGGTCAATATCGGTTACCCCTACTATAAATGACAAAATTTGCAAACCTTGATGCCCGAATGATTGCAAAACGTAATGCGTCAATAAAGTAAAAAACAAAAATAAAACGGCAAAAACCAATGCGGTTTTAAACTCCAATGGATTTTTGACTTCCGTTTCTTTAAAATCTTGTTTTACTTGTAAATTCTTTGCCGAAAATTTTTCTATCACCAAAGCCGCAGCAGCCGAAACAACGGCTAAACTCAATAACGGTAATGTCAAAGCCAAGCCTGCCTGCTTGTTAAAAATCAAAGCCAAACCCCAAATACGGACATACATCATACCCGTAGCTAAAACAACAGCCGACGCTATTTGATATAAATCCCCGGCATACTTACTTTTTTTAGCCAATACTATGGCAGTTGCCGTACTGCTATACAATCCGCCCAGAATACCGGTTATAAAAGCACCTTTATCGGGAAAAATGAATTTTTTTATCAAATAACTGATGTATGAGATACCGGAAATAGCCACAACGGAAGCCCAGATTTTGAAAGGTGAAACAGGAATTTGCTCGCTGACAGGCTCATTAGACAATAGCGGTAAAATGACACCTGATATCAGTAAAAACTTAGCCAAAGTCAAAAATTCGTTTTCACCGAATTTACGACTCAATTCTTTGAAGAAACTTTTTTGTTCGACCACTATCAAAACAATAGTTACAATAGCTATACTCAACCAAAGCGGCTTGGTATAAAGCAATGGTGCCAAAGTATATGTAATCAATGCTACCAGAATAGCGGTAATACCCGATTTTTTTCTATCGACAATTTTCCGGTAATAATAAATGGCTAACAATACCGATAAAGCGGCTCCGCCATACAAATACAAGGTCATCGATTTGCCGGACAAAACATATAAAATATACCCCAACAATCCGATAAATAAATGAGTCCGGTCGGTACCGAACAAATTGGCATTTTTGATTTTAATCGTATTTTGACGCAATTCCAATCCGATAGCCAAAGAAAAAGCCAAAACCAAAATCAAATTGATTAAATCGGGGGACAAATTGATTAAATCATTCTCAAACATAAACAAGAGTTAAAGGTTTACCGGTCAAAAAATTATTGTAATTTTTCATTATTACGGTGCCGTTTTTCATCGCGTTTGGTTCTAATTTGCATTTTTTTATCCCAAGCCGCTTGCAAATCCACACCGGTTTGATTGGCAATAGCCGTAAGTACAAACAATACATCAGCCAATTCTTCACCCAAATCTTTCTGTTTATCACTTTCTTTCTCCGATTGCTCTCCATACCGGCGTGCCATAATCCGTGCCACCTCCCCTACTTCCTCGGTCAAAATAGCCATATTGGTCAATTCGTTAAAATAACGGACCCCATAAGTTTTAATCCAAGCATCAACTTGCTGTTGTAAGGTTTTTACAGGCATATAATTACATTTTCTACAAATATCATATAAAAAATGAATAATTCAAAGACTTTCGTAAAATAGTAGCTAGTGACTAGTATCAAGTAGTTAGTAAAAACGTTGTGTGTCTATGAATTGAAAATTAAGATAAATTTCGCACTTTCAACTAAAAAATCATCAATTCATCAAAAAAAAAATCACAAAACCAATTTCCTTAATCTATTCAAAACCAAACAATTTTTTAAACAACACAATGAACCCAAAAAA
>JALWFE010000024.1 GCA_027039975.1 Flavobacteriales bacterium | reverse complement strand
GCACAAATAGTTGGCGTGGATAAAAATACCGTCAGTAGATATATCGACATATTGCAAAAGGGCTATGTTATATTTAAACTGAGTAGTTTTACACGTAATCTTCGCAATGAAATAAAGAAAAACAAAAAGATTTACTTTTACGACAACGGCATACGCAATATGCTGATTGGAAATTTTAATCCGTTAGACTTGCGAACCGATAAAGGTGCATTATGGGAAAATTTTTTGATTTCGGAAAGAGTTAAGCAAATTGCCTACAAACAAAGTTTGTCACGTATTTACTTTTGGCGTACCAAACAACAACAAGAAGTAGATTTTGTAGAAGAACAAGGCGGAAAAATTTACGGTTATGAATTCAAATGGCATCAAAAAAAACAAATAAAATTACCCAAAACATTTACTAAAACCTATAATGCTGAAACTAAAGTTATTGATAGAAAAAACTTTAGAGAATTTGTAATAATTCAAAAATAAACAATACTAAACCCATAGAGCACCGTAAGTGCGACACCTTTTTTCATTTAAGATTTGCGATTTGCGGTTTCAGATTTCAGATTTTATTGAGCCCCAGAGGGGCGCCCTGTTAGTAGATAAAACAATAAGAATACAGTTGAGCACCGTAGGTGCGACACCTTTGTAGATGAAACAATATAAAAATCCCATTGAGCCTCATAGAGGCGACACCTTGGTAGATAACAAACAATAAAAACCACACCAACTCACCAAAAATCATAACCAAACGTGAATCAATTCACAAAAAGTTATAACCAATAGTGAATTAAATACAAGAGATAACGGTTTACCAATCATTTTAAAAACAATTTCAGCTCAAAAAACGCATATTTAAGTCATAATTGTTACTTTTGTGAGCTGAAAAAATTCATTATGGCAACACAAAAAATCAACTACAAACACCCGGTACTCTTTTACCTGTTATCGACTATCATTCCTTGGACATTTTGGATTATAGCCGGCAAACTCAGCCACCAATCCGGTGCAGATATAAGGCTGATTTCAGCATTGGGATTTATAGGATTACTCGCACCCATGCTCATTGCATTTTGGCTGATTCACAAAGAAACCGGCTTAAATAACGACTTAAAAAACCGTATTTTCAACTTTAAAGATACCAAACCTGTTTATCTGTTTCTTACATTGTTTTTAATGCTTGGCAGTATTTTACTGGCACAAGCCATATCGCTGTTGTTCGGTTACAGCGCCGACCAATTTACCATCACCGGTCATTATACTTTTAGTTCAGGCGTATTTCCCGTTTGGTTTTTGCTGATTATGGCACCGGTTATTGAAGAATTGGGGTGGCATACTTACGGCACGGACGTACTTCGTGCAAAATTTAATCTATTTTACACGTCTATCATCTTTGCTTTGTATTGGGGCATTTGGCATATTCCCTTGTCGGGTATTAAGGATTACTACCAAAGTCATTTGGTTGAAACCGGTGCTATTTACGGTATCAATTTTTTGGTGAGCATTTTCCCTTTCGTCATTATTATGAACTGGCTCTATTACAAAACCAACCGCAACATCATTGTCCCGATTATTTTTCACATAACAGCCGGTTATTTTAACGAAATATTTGCCACGCACCCTATGAGCAAAGTTATTCAAACCGGTATTTTATTGATTTTTGCCACTTGGATTGTCTTAAAGGAAAAGGAGTTTTTCTTTAAAAAGTACTAATAATGTTATTATTACCATAAATTATTAGGGGGTACAAAAATCAAAACAAAAGTACATTATCCGAAAAAATTGAAATTTACAACAACAAACTGTTTTGAACCATGATATGTATTATGTGATGCAATTCCTTTAATATTCAATAATATCACGATTATTATTTGAATTGTTACCGCCTCCTATCACATCAAATATTTGACTTTTCCATCCTGAGCAACCACAATTATTAGAGGCTCTGACACTAATAGTCATTTGTGTATCACTATTAACATTTGGTCTGAAATTAATATATGAATCATAAGGTGAACCTTGCAAAATCATACTATTTGGAACTTGCCATTCCCATATATAATTAACCGACAACATGTTACCAGCATATAAAGCAGCCAAAAAATTCCAACGCTGGTTTTGAAACGAATAATGTGCTACCCGGTTAAATGAAATATTAGAAATATTAGGTTTACCTATCATAACATTCTTGGTAAAAGTGATATTCTTTATTGTTGCTTTTATCCAACCGGTACCTGAATAATTACTATTTATGGCTCTTACATCTATATTTGAGTTATTATCATTTATTATGACTAAATTGTTTGACGTTTCCCAAGTAATAGCACCGGCACAATCATTTAATGTTGTTGAATAATTTGCTGTACTATTATAACAAACCAAATCATTTCCTACGATTTCTGTGTTTGATGGAATATATACGGAAGGAGGAGGAAAAGGCCCATTTACAGGATCTGCATCCAATTCTGCAAACATCCAATCTTTACTTTCCTGAGTAAAAGTAACGTGATAGGTATTTGACAACGCACCATAATAATTATCAAAAGGCGTTTGTCCGCTACATACTAAATTTCTATCTATGGGTTGATACCAATCCGTAAAACCACTTGTATCTAATGTAGAATGTGTAGGCATAAATGTCTGTGGCACCACCGTTCCATCTTCTGTCGATGGAATATGCATATCTCTTTGGATGTAGTTATCTTTCAAATTTTTAATAATACCTTCTTTTAAATCATTTCCGGAATTCACGTAACTGCCCGGCATTACATCTAAACTTCCTTGCCAATTGGGATTTGTTCTTTCTACGTTAAGTGAATTATAAAAATTAATGTTAAGACGGGCAGCCCAAATATCAAAAACCATACCTGATTGATTGTAGTTTTGCTGAAAATTGTTTTTAACTGAGAATAAATTAATATGTACCCACCAGAATGCAGCACCCAAAAAAAATCCGGGCACATACCCTTTCATATCCAAAAAACAATCTCCCGGATTGGCAAACGTTTCTCCGGAAATAGAACCGTTTATCACAGCAATGTTTCTACTTTTTGTAGGATAACCGTTAGAGCCTGGTAAACCGTTTGAACTTAAATCGGCATAATAGTTTAAAAAATATGGATGTTTTGTCGCACTGGAAAAGTAATCATAGTGGTCTATCAGCATTTCTTTTGCTGCCGGCGAACGTAATTTTTGATCATATTTTTTCCTTGTTTCTTCACTTCCGTGAATATATCCCAAGAAATAAGTACTCCCCTGTACGGCAAGCGGAATGTTTGCTCCTTGATGCGGACTATCAATGCTTACCCATAGCCTTGTATTGTGATCCCAACTCCTATCTCCTGTATCTTGCTCCATTTTTTCCATATATGCCAGCGCATAACGGGTAATTTGCCCACCCATACTCGGACCCGCAACTACCAATTGTTCCGTACTGTTATTGTTGGCTAATGCTTGGTTTACTTCTTTAATAAATGAAGCTACTGTCATGGCATTGCGTTGAATAAAATCTGCTCCGTAATCGTGTTGAATATCTTCGTAATCACTAGGATTTCTATCGGTAGGTAAATTGATGATGATAACATCGTAGTCATAACCATTATCTCTAAGATTATAAACTAAATTTTTATCCGTACCATCGCCATATTGCATTAAACTATAAATTGAATGATAATCCTCAGGCACAAATTCATCATTTAAATTTTCATTAATTTTTCGGCAGACAGGGTCAAATTGACAATCATCTAATTCAATCCGTCTTTTATCCCCCGGGTCAAAACCATCGATAACGATAAAGGGTTTTTTAATACGCGACAAATCACAACTTCCCATCCCGTTGGTGTTGGCAAAAAATATTTTATATTCCAACTCACCATAGATTTCGGTATTTTCGTCATAACCTTGATACGGGATGGTAGATGTATAGCGGATGATATTTGTTTTTACACAATTGTTTGTTGCAGGAGCAACTATCAAGCTTTGTGGGTTTACGATTTCAATATGTGCATACGTTGTTATGGAAGTATTGTCTGTATAGGTAACGTGAAATACCAATGTTTTTTTTCCAAATGTCGTATAATTTTCAGTATATACACTTGTATTTATTACTTGATTGTCAATGAGTGTAACATTGCCCGAACCAAAATCGGCGGTTAAATTTTTTATTTTTTTATGCTTGTTGAAATAAAAAGCATTGTTTATCCGGTAAGATACCGCCCCATTGTTGGCGGCAACTACCATTTCTCGTTGCGGACTAATCATTGTAATATGCTTGGTCAATACCGACGGTTTGCCGCTTATGGGGGTATAAACATCGTTTATCAGGTGTAAACCACCGTTGTTTTCATCGTCTTCATCATAATACAAAAAATCAAAAGAAGTATTGAGCACGCCGATTTCTACAATAGGAGTACCGGCATTTGCATTGCTTGCGTATATTTGTTTTTTATATAGCGCCAGTTCATCTACCGTGATAAATTGCGAGGCATTATCGCTTGCTCTATGCATTTCTGATAGTGCCTGTTTAAACAAGCCGGCATCTGCCGTATTATAATCGGCGCTATTAAAATTATACAAATTGCTAAAAGGCACTACTTTGCTGTATAAAATACCGGTTGTAATTTGCGGTTTTATCAGACTTAGTGCATTTTCCCAATAGATGCTATCTTGTTGTTTAAATGATTGTGCCGTAGGCAAAACCTGTGCCTTGGCAATAATGGATAAGCATAAAAATAAAATAATCGTAAATTTTTTCATAATTTTGAAATGTTAAATGTTAATAAATATCTCATACCAAAAACAACTATTTATTAGTCTAATAAATCGTTTCTTTTTACCTGTATCTTCGTTAAAAATACTCGTTATAGCTACGGCTATAACTGTGTTTTTTGCCTTGATACAGAAAAAAACATTCCAATTTATTTTGGACTAAAAAACAATTCATTTTGGTATTAGTTGACGTTTAGTATGAATGGGTGGTTGTTGGTAGCAGCCACCTTTTTTATTAAGGAAATTTGGTAGTGTTAATGGTGTGTTTGTTAAAATCAAAACGCCCTTCGGTAACTTCTATGATATCGTTGGGATTCAAATAATTTTTTACTTTGCAATAAAACGTACCGGATATCACATCATCATCATACCGCGTAATGATGATTTTACCGGTATTTTCAATAGAACTATATCCGGTAGAAGGGCTATCTCCATTATAAATTGCACCTA
>JALWFE010000023.1 GCA_027039975.1 Flavobacteriales bacterium | reverse complement strand
AAAGCAAAAAAAATTATTTAAAAAACTATTTAGTTTAAAAAAATATATCCATAAAGAAAATGAAATAAATAATTGATAATCAATAATAAATTTTGTTTTCTATTGCATATTAAACCTTAAAAAATGGATTTTAAAAAGAGGGTTGAAGATTTATTGGATAAAGCCTTAAAAGAACGGCCGGATATTTTTTTGTTGGAATTTTCTATTTCCGATACCAATGATGTCAAAATAGTCGTGGATGGTGATAACGGCGTTTCCATTAATGAATTAGTGGCTATCAGCAGGGAAATAGAACACAATCTGGACAGGGATGAAGAAGATTTTTCATTAACGGTATCGTCTGTTGATATCACCAAACCCTTTTATTTAAAGCGGCAATTTCGCAAAAATTTAAACCGTCCGGTCAAAGTCAAAACATCGACAGGGGAAGAAGAAGGGCTTTTGGTTAACGTGGAAGAAGACCGGATTGTATTGGAAAACAAAGTAAGGGAACCTAAAAAAACAGGAAAAGGAAAAGTTACGGTAATCAAACATAAAGATATCCCTTTTGATGAAATAAAAGAAGCAAAAGTGGTCATAAAATTTTAAAACAAATAATTAATAGCATTATGAACAACAAAGAATTGGTTGAAGCCTTTCTGGAATTTAAAGACGAAAAAAACATTGACAAAGCTACAATTTTAGCTATTCTCAAAGACGTCATAGCTCATGCTTTGCGCAAAAGAAACGGAATCATTAAAAAGAAACGGGACGGGAGTGAACCCGACGAAGATAATTTCGACATCATTATCAATCCCGACCGTGGTGATTTGGATATTTGGATATACAGAACGGTTGTGCCCGACGATAAATATCCTATCAACGAACACCGTGAAATCCACTTGTCCGATGCCAAAAAAATAGACCCTGAGGTGGAAGTCGGTGATGAAATCGACGAACCTTTCCAATTGTCCGACCTTGGAAGACGGGCTATTTTGGCACTTAAACAAAACCTTGAAAACCGTTTGGCTGAATACAATTATATCAATATTCACAAGTTTTTTAAAGACCGTGAAGGGGAATTATATACCGCCGAAGTTCACCATGTCCGTCCCAACGCCGTTTATTTGATTGATGATGAAGGTAATGAACTCGTTATGCCACGGGACAGACAAATACCTTCGGATCGTTTTCGCAAAGGAGACACCGTGAAAGGTGTTATCGAAAAAGTGGAAATGAAAAAAAACAAACCGGTAGTCGTTTTGTCCAGAACGGACAACCGTTTTTTAGAGAAACTTTTTGAACAGGAAATTCCCGAAGTATTTGACGGTCTGATTACCATAAAACGTATTGCCCGTATTCCCGGTGAAAAAGCCAAAGTTGCTGTTGAAACTTACGATGACAGAATTGATCCCGTAGGTGCTTGCGTCGGCGTAAGAGGCTCCCGTATTCACGGTATCGTACGCGAATTAGGCAACGAAAATATCGACGTAATCAACTATACCGACAACGATAAATTATTCATCCAAAGAGCATTAGGTCCCGTTCAAATTCAACGTTTGGAATTAGGTGAAACCGAGGACGGCAAAAAAATAGCCTATGTCTATATGAAACCCGATGAAATTTCAAAAGCTATCGGTAAAAACGGACAAAATATCCGTTTAGCCAGGGATATTACCGGTTATGAAATAGAAATTCAAAGGGAACAAGACGAAGAAGACATTGTTTTGGATGAATTTTCCGATGAAATAGATGATTGGGTTATCCAAGAATTCAAAAAAATCGGTTTGGATACCGCTTTAAGTGTTTTATCACACGATGTTGAAGATTTGGTAAGACGGACCGATTTGGAAGAAGAAACTGTTGAAGAAGTTATCAGAATATTAAAAGAAGAATTTAAAGAAGATTAAGCGAAATAAAAGAATACGTATTTTTGCTAAAACAAATCAAATCACAGAAAATATTTAAAATACGATATGGCAAATAAAACCATAAGAGAAGTAATGCTCGAATTCAATGTGGCGCTCCAAACCGTTGTCGATTTCTTAGCAAAGAAAGATATAACGATCAAACGGCCTAGCCCGCGTGCAAAAATTTCAGAAGAAGCTTATGCTTTACTACAAGAAGAATTCCAATCTGATAAAAGCGTAAAAGAAAAATCTGCAACCATTAAAAAAGAGCAAGAAAAAGCCAAAGCCGAAATACAAAAAGAAAAAGAAGAACCGGTTGCCAAAAAAGAAGAAGAAGTTATTACATCGCGGGTAAAACTCAGTGGTCCTAAAATAATTGGAAAAATAGAAGAACTCGCAGAAAAAGATACCGGAAAGAAAAAAGAAACCACCGGAAAAACAACAAAAGACAAAGAAAAACCGAAAAAACCGGTTGTAAAAGAAAAAGTAACATCAGGACAAACAAAACAGGAATCTGTTGAACCCCCAACCCAACCGGAAACAGACGATGTATCCGGAACAGCAAAAGATAAAGAAGGAACCGTAACGAAAGAAAAAACTGCCGTAACGGATGAACAAAAACAGACAACCGGTGAACCGGAAGAAATAAAAACGGAATATCAAAAATTGGCCGGCATCAAAACAACCGGTGAAAAAATCGATTTATCCGCATTTGAAACCAAAAAGAAAAAAAAAGAAACCGGAGAAACCGAAAGCAAAAAGAAACGTAAACGTAAACGTATTCCTGCATCGGAAAAATTTCAAAGTAAAAAAGATTTAAAATCAAAAAAATCAGGATATAAAAAACCCGTTGAGAAAAAAGAAGTAACGGAAGAAGAAATCAAAAAACAAATTAAAGAAACTCTTGAACGTTTACAAAGCAAAGGAAAAAGCAAACGGGCAAAAATAAAAAGGGAAGTCCGGCAAAAACGTAAAGAAAAAGAACTTGCCGAACTGAGCGAAAAAGAAGCCGAAAGCAAAATTTTAAAAGTTACGGAATATATTACGGTTTCCGAGTTGGCCAACTTAATGGATGTCCCTGTTACCGAAGTTATTACCGCCTGTTTTAATTTAGGGATTATGGTAACCTTGAACCAACGATTGGATGCCGAAACATTAAGTTTGGTAGCGGATGAGTTCGGTTATGATACCAAATTTATAGATGCCGAAGAAGAATTGGAAGAAGCCGAACCGGAAGATTCCGAAGAAGATTTGAAAAAACGGCCTCCTATCGTTACCGTTATGGGTCATGTGGACCACGGAAAAACATCTTTGCTCGATTATATCAGAAAAACCAATGTCGTAGCAGGAGAATCCGGTGGTATTACCCAGCATATCGGTGCCTACCAAGTGGAATTGGATAACGGTGAAAAAATGACTTTTATCGATACCCCAGGACACGAAGCTTTTACGGCTATGCGGGCGCGCGGTACCAGAGTAACGGATATTGCTGTTATCGTTATCGCTGCCGATGATAATGTTATGCCGCAAACCAAAGAAGCCATCAGTCACGCCCAAGCAGCAGGTGTCCCTATAATTTTTGCTATCAACAAAATCGACCGTCCCGGTGCCAATCCCGACAATATCAAACAGCAATTGGCCAATATGAATTTATTGGTGGAAGACTGGGGCGGAAAATACCAGTCGCAAGAGATTTCGGCCAAAACCGGAGAAGGTATTGACGAATTGTTGGAAAAAATCCTTTTGGAAGCCGAAATGCTCGAACTTAAAGCCAACCCTAACAGACCTGCTACCGGAACAGTGTTGGAAGCCGCTCTGGATAAAGGCCGCGGATATGTCTCGGATATGCTGGTACAAAACGGTACCTTGAAAATCGGCGACTACGTTTTAGCCGGAAAATATCACGGTAAAGTCAGGGCTATGTATGATGAAAGGGATAACCGTGTAAAAGAAGCCGGTCCTTCAACACCGGTTAGAGTACTCGGACTGGACGGTGCCCCGACAGCAGGTGACCGGTTTAAAGTTTACCTCGACGAAAGGGAAGCTAAACGTATTGCTCAAAAACGCGACCAAATCATTAGAGAACAACAACTCAGGGCAAGAAAACATATAACATTGGATGAAATCGGACGCCGTATCGCCCTAGGCGATTTCAAAGAATTGAACTTGATTATCAAAGGTGATGTGGACGGCTCTGTCGAAGCATTAGCCGATTCGTTACAAAAACTGTCAACCGAAAATGTCAACGTAAATATCATACACAAAGCTGTCGGTCAAATATCAGATACCGACGTGAATCTGGCTTCCGCTTCCGATGCTATTATCATTGGCTTTAATGTACGTCCTTCGATGTCGGCTCGCCGATTGGCCGAACAAGAACAGGTGCAAATCAAAACCTATTCCATTATTTACGATGTTATCAATGACGTCAAAGAAGCAATGGAAGGTATGTTGTCTCCCGAAATAAAAGAAGAAATTACCGGAACTGCCGAAGTCCGTGAAACCTTTAAAATTTCAAAAATAGGAACAGTAGCCGGTTGTATGGTGACCTCCGGAAAAATTTATAACCACTCAAATGTCAGGGTTATCAGGGAAGGCATTGTTATTTATGACGGCGAACTGGCATCCTTAAAACGTTTTAAAGATGATGTTAAGGAAGTCTCCAAAGGTTATGAATGCGGATTGATGATTAAAAATTATAACAATATTGAAGTTGGTGACATCATTGAAGCTTATCAAAGTTTTGAAGTTAAAAGAAAATTATAGAATAACTTAACTCAACAACACAGGTAAACACACACTAAGGAAGCAGTCCTGCTTCCTTTTTTTAATATTTCAAATCTACCAACCTCTGACGGAGCTGGCAAATTTTTTTCCACAATTAATTTGTGCTGCGTATTATTAAATCCCTGTTCTGACGTACTGGGCTAATTATTGCCGCAGGTTTGGTGCTATTTTTTTTAAGCTGTGGCTTTAAAAAATTTTTTTATTTGAAATTGAACTTATTACAAACACTGTTAATAACTATTTTTTACTAACATCTTTTTATTTCATAATTTTGTCCTAAAATCCTTTCTTTATTAACCTTCTAAAATTTTAGTTTATGTATTTGAATTTCGATACCGAAACCACCGGCTTACCCAAAGATCACAAAGCGCCTGTCAGCCAAACAGACAATTGGCCACGTGTAGTGCAGATAGCTTGGCAATTACACGACGATATGGGTCGCTTGATTGAACACCGGGATTTTATAATTAAGCCCGAAGATTTTAACATCCCTTTTGAAGCCGAGCAAGTTCACGGAATTTCCACAGAGCTGGCTATGGCGGAAGGTGAAGATTTGGAAAAAGTTTTATATTTATTTAATGAAGTACTTGACAAAGCAAAGTTTGTTGTCGGACATAATATCGATTTTGACAGAAAGGTGCTTGGCGCCGAATATTACCGCAAAAATATACCAACAACTTTATTCGATAAAAAAGTTTTGGACACAATGACCGAAAAAACCGCCGAATTGTGCCAATTACCCGGCGGAAAACACGGTAAAAAGTTCAAAAAACCGAAATTAGGTGAATTATACAGACATCTTTTCGGTGAAGATTTTGTAGAAGCTCACAATGCTACGGCAGATGTGGAAGCCACCGTGCGTATTTTTTTCGAATTGCTGCGGCAAGGACATTTTACAGCCCGTGAATTAGAAACCGGCGAAGAATATCTCAAAAAATTTAAAAAAGAAAATCCGGAAACAATACGGTTAGTAGGTTTAAATCATGTTAATTTTAAACAAAAAAGTGCCGAATTAAGACAAAAAAGTCAAAAAACCGGTGAAAAAACTGATGAAACTGAAAAAGTTTCCTTGTCAAATACCGCAGGTTTTTCCCACTTGCACAATCATACCCAATTTTCCGTGTTACAATCTACAACCGTTATCGAAAAAATGGTTCAAAAAGCCGGAGAAATGCAAATGCCCGGCGTGGCTATTACCGACACTAATAATTTGATGGGGGCATTTTATTTTGTTTCGGCTGTGGAAAAATACAACAAAGACAAATCACCTGACAAACAACTAAAAGCATTGGTTGGTGTGGAGCTCAATGTGGTGGATGATCATACCGACAAAACCGTAAAAGACAAGGGTTATCCCACCATATTTATTGCCAAAAACAAGCAAGCTTATCACAATTTGGTCAAACTGGTCTCGGCGGCTCATACGGAAGGTTTTTATTATGTTCCCCGGATAGGCCGTGACTGGGTAAAACGCTATAAAGAAGGTTTGATTGTTTTAAGCGGTTCGTTATCGGGAGAAATTGCTCAAAAAATTTTAAGAATAGGTGATAAACAAGCCGAAGAAGCCGTCCGTTGGTGGCACGGTTTGTTCGGTGATGATTATTATCTCGAACTCAACCGGCACGGATTGGAAGAAGAAGAACACGTCAATAAAGTTTTGTTGGACTTTGCCAACAAATACGGTATCAAAGTGGTGGCCGCCAACAATACTTATTATTTAGAACAACAAGATGCCGACATTCAGGATGTTTTGATTTGTATTCGCGACAATGAAAAAAAATCGACACCTATAGGCAGAGGCCGTGGTTTCCGCTATGGCTTACCGAATGACGAATTTTATTTCAAGTCACAAGAACAGATGCAAGAATTGTTTAAAGACATTCCCGAAGCTATTGCCAATACAAAAGAGATTGTCGATAAAGTGGAAAATTATAGCTTGAAAAGAGACATTTTACTACCCGAATTTGACATCCCGGAAGAATTTAAAGATCCTCTGGATGCTGAAGACGGTGGTCAACGCGGTGAAAATGCTTATTTACGTCATCTTACTTTTGAAGGCGCCAAAAAACGCTGGAAAGAATTAACCCCCGAAATAAAAGAACGCTTGGAATACGAACTGGATGTTATCAAATTAACTAAATACCCGGGATATTTTTTGATTGTTCACGATATAATAAAACAGGCAAAAAATATGGGAGTAGTATGCGGACCCGGTAGGGGTTCGGCCGCCGGTTCAGCCGTAGCTTATGCTTTGCAAATTACCAATGTCGATCCTTTAAAATACAATCTGCTTTTTGAACGGTTTTTAAATCCCGAAAGAATTTCCATGCCCGATATCGATATGGACTTTGACGATGAAGGACGGGAATATGTCATCGATTATGTATTAAATAAATACGGAAAAGAACGGGTAGCACAAATCATAACTTACGGAACAATGGCCGCCCGTTCGTCTATGAGAGATGCCGCACGGGTATTGGAATTACCCTTACATCAAGCCGACGTATTAGCTAAAAAAACCCATGTACCTTTATCTTTGATTGTTAACAGGGATATAGAAAAAATTAAAAAAGAACTTGAAAATAAACAAGAAAAAATCGAAGACTCTTTACAATTATCGGAACTGGCACAAGGCGACGATTTGGTTGCCAAAACCATACATACAGCCGCTAAAATTGAAGGTTCTATCCGTAATTTAGGTTTACACGCCTGCGGTTTTATCATAGCACCGACCAATCTCGAGGAAGTTATTCCTATCACATCATTCAAGCGTAAAACAAAATCCAAAGAAGCCAATAAAGACGAAAACATTTTTGTAACGCAGTTTGATAATGCCGTTGTTGAAGCGGCAGGATTGTTAAAAATGGATTTTCTGGGTATCAAAACTTTGACTATTATTCGTGATACATTACGCATTATCAAACAACGTCACGGTATAGATATCGATATTGATAACATTCCGTTTGATGATGAAACCACTTACCGTTTGTTCCAAAACGGACAAACAATCACAGTTTTTCAATTTGAATCGGATGGTATGCGTAAAAGTTTAAAAAAATTACGACCAACCGAACTGGAAGATTTAATTGCTATGGTGGCTTTATACCGTCCCGGACCGATGGAAAAAATTCCCAATTATGTCGCCCGTAAATACGGTGAAGAACCCGTTACTTACGATTTGCCCGAAATGGAAGAAATTTTGAAAACAACTTACGGTATTACCATTTATCAGGAGCAAGTAATGTTGCTATCTCAAAAATTAGCCGGTTTTACCAGAGGCCAAGCCGATAATTTACGTAAAGCCATGGGAAAAAAAGATCACAAATTATTGGCTAAAATGAAACCTTTGTTTATAGAAGGCGCTAAGGCCAACGGGCATCCGGAAGACGTCCTGGAAAAAATTTGGAATGATTGGCGCAGTTTTGCATCCTACGCATTCAACCGCTCACATGCAGTCAGTTATGCTATTGTCGCTTACCAAACGGCTTACCTCAAAGCCAATTATCCGTCCGAATATATGGCTGCGGTATTGTCTCATAATCTGAAAGATTCAAAAAAATTGACTTTTATGATGATGGAAGCCCGCAAAATGGGTATCAAAGTATTACCACCGGATATCAATGAATCGGATTATCTCTATACGGTTAACAAAGAAGGCAATATCCGTTACGGATTGGGCGGTGCATCCGGTGTCGGTTCCAAAGCCGTAGAAGCTATTATAAAAGAAAGGGAAGAAAACGGACCTTACAAAAGTATTTTTGACTTTGTTAAACGTGTCGATTTGAGAAAAGTCAATAAAAGAACCATAGAAAATCTGGTCAAAGCCGGTGCTTTCGATTGTTTTGAAGGCGTTCACAGGGCTCAATATTTTCAAGAATCAAACGGAACGAATTTAATCGAAAAAGCTATCAAATTCGGAAACCGTTATAAAAAAGACAAAGAAGCGATGCAAACTTCTTTATTCGGTGATTCGGAAGAAGTGCAAATATCCGAACCGGAAATACCTTATTGTGAACCTTGGACGGAATTGCAAAAACTGGAAAAAGAAAAAGAAGTAGCCGGAATTTATCTATCCGGACATCCTTTGGATTTGCTCAAAGTGGAATACAAATATTACGTCAAACATCCGATAAGATTTGTCAATAGAATGATAGAAGTTTTAAGTGGTAAAGAAGACCAAATCAAACAAGAAGGTGAAGAACTGCTTGAAACAGAAGAAGAAAAAGCCGAAAGAAAACTTGAATATAAAAAATTCGAACAAATGCTCGGTAAAGAGATTATTATTGCCGGTATGGTCACCAAAATCAATCAAAAAGAAACCCTAAAAGGTAGTAAGTTAGGAGAATTAACTATTGAAGATTATACCGATACCATAACTTTAACCCTTTGGAATGAACAATTTTTGGAATATTCCAAATTTTTCGTGCCTAATATTTTTGTAATAGTTCGACTGAAAGTTACCAGGAATTATTACAATAAAAATAAAAATTTGAAAATAAATGTGCTGGAAATGAGTTTATTATCAGAAGTTTTCGAAAAGAAACCAAAAGCACTGACTATTAACCTATATGTATCACATATTGACAAAAATTTTATAGATTATCTATACGAAAAATTAAAAAAACATCAAGGCAAACAAAAATTGACCGTTAACCTGATAGATATGGAAGAGCAGGCATTAAGTGTGCCTTTACATACCGGCTTAGGCATCAAACCCGATACGGAATTGATACAATTTTTGGAAGGTATGAATTTACGGTTCAGATTAAATTAGTGTAAATATGCCGGCACTTACCGAAGGTTCCATATTTAAAGCATTGGTCAAATTATCCATTCCGTTGATATTGACCAATATTTTACAGACGGCATACAATTTGACCGATACATTTTGGGTCGGACGCTTGGGTAGTATATCCGTAGCGGCGGTTTCACTGGCGTTTCCCATAGTCTTTATCATTGTTTCATTAGGCTCTGGTATGGCTATTGCCGGTTCCATTTTGGTTGCCAAACGTCAAGGAGCCAAAGATACCGCTGCCGTAGCGCATATTTCCACTCAAACCTTCTTTTCGGTTTTGACCATATCGGTTATATTAGCAGTGGCAGGTTACATCTTGACACCATATTTGGTTCGTATAATGCACGTTACACCGGAAGTTTACCGTGAAGCCGTAGCATACTTAAAAATTACTTTTACAGGCTTGCCGCCTTTGTTTATTTATTTGACATTCCAGTCTTTAATGCGAAGCATCGGTAAAGTTAAATTGCCGTTTTATATTGTTTTATCAACGGTTTTGCTCAATTTGGCGCTCGACCCTTTATTTATTTTCGGTTGGAACGGTATCATTCCGGCTTCAGGCGTTAAAGGTGCCGCTATTGCAACGGTCGGAACACAAATTTTATCGGCATTAACCGGTCTGATTGTTTTGTTCAGGGGAGAACAAGGTCTTAAAATCCGTTTGAGCGATTATCGTCCTGATTTCAAACTTATCAAAGAGCTTTTCAAACTGGGTATGCCTGTTTCCATAGAACAAGTCAGCCGTGCATTGGGAATTTTTATGATGGTATTGTTGGTAACACATTTTGACACAATGGTTTTGGCCAGTTACGGTATCGGCAGCCGGATATTGAGTTTTATCATTATTCCGGCCTTCGGACTGGCAATGGCAACTTCCACTCTGGTAGGACAAAATATCGGTGCCCGTGCTTATGACCGTGTTAAAAAAACACTGCAATTGAGTTTGAAAATAGCTTTCGGTGTATTGATTTTTATAGGTTTTTTGTTGTTTGTTTTTGCCAAAGAAGTAGCGGCATTTTTTATACCAACCGACCCGGTGGCTATCCACGAAAGTGCTGTTTTTATCAAAACCCTCTCCGTTTCATTCGGATTTTTAGGTGTTTTGATTGTCTTAATGGGCGCATTCAGAGGAGCCGGTAAAACCAAAATTTCTATGATATTGGCCTTGCTTTCCGTATGGTTGTTGCGTTTTCCTTTGGCCTATTATTTAGGGTATCATACAAGTTTAAAACAATTCGGTATATGGATCAGTTATCCCGTAACCAATATTTTAACCGCCCTTGCCGGACTGGTCCTCTTGATAAAATATAAATGGTTTGAAGGAGTTGAATGAAGAATTTTATTGAAAAACCGGAATCAGTAATAATCATTAAATTTGCCGTCAAAATGTAATACAATGGGATACATCATTTTGTCAAATATCCGCACTTACAGTTACCACGGTTGCATGGACGAAGAAGAAAAAATAGGAACGGAATTTAAAACCGACCTAAAAGTTAAAACAGATATGACAAAAGCCGCCGAAACGGACAATTTACAATTCGGATTGGATTATACGCGGCTCAATGAAATCGTAATGGCCGAAATGCAAATCAGAGCCAAATTAATGGAAACGGTTGCTTTGCGCATTATCAAAAAAATATTTGATGAATTTGATATAGCCGAAAAAGTTGAAGTTAAAGTAACCAAACTCAACCCGCCGGTCGGAGGAAATATTGAAGCGGTTAGTGTTGTATTGAAAAAAAAGAGAAAAGATTTGGCAAAACAGTAAAATATTCTTAAATTTGTATCCCTCAAAAAGGCACCTTGGCCGAGTGGCTAGGCAGCGGTCTGCAAAACCGTTTACAGCAGTTCGAATCTGCTAGGTGCCTCTTTTTTTTACTTCATATCATTAACTCGTTGATTACTAACAATTTTTATTATTTCATCCGTTGCAACCACTGTTCAGGATTGAGTTTGGTTGTATTTTTATAAATTCTGAATTTCAATTCCGTTTTTCCATAAACATCAGTCGCTACTTTACCTATTACTTGCCTTGTCTTAACCCGGTCCCCGGGTTTGACATAAACTTCTTTCAAGTTTCCGTATATTGTCAAATAATTTCCGTGCTTTATAAATACCGTATTATTTCCGCCCGGTATCAATTGAATTTGCAAAACCTTGCCTTCAAAAACGGCATAAACTTTACTGCCGGGTTCTGTTGCCAGGTAAATCCCGTTGTTTACCACAGTTACATTTTTAAAGATTTCATGTGGTTGTTTTCCAAATCTACGAGAAATATATGCCTTTTTTACAGGCCAAGGTAATGCACCCTTATTGGCGGAAAATTTGTTTGCTAATTTTTTACCTTCCGGTGTTAAAAAGAATTTGGATGAATGTCGTAATGATTTTTTGACTTTCCGGTTAGATTTTGCAATGGCTTTTTTTATCAAATTTTCAATCATCCGATCTATCTTGGCTTGTTCGCGCTGTTTGGCCTTTATTAATTTGAGATAATAATTTTTCTTCTTTTTTATCTTGTTAACTACCGCTAACTGCTTTTGTTGTTCTTTTTTTATTTGCTCGGTCTCTTTGAGATATTCTTGATATAATTTTTCCTTAGCCGCTTTGTCTTTTAACAATTTTTCGTTCAAAACCGCCAATTCTTTTTTCTTTTTTTCTATTTCGTCCGCTTGCTCACGTCTGTATTTGGCATATTGTTTTAAATATTGCGCCCGCTTAAAAGCTTGCTGAAAACTTTCGGATGAAAAAAGAAAAAACAATTTGTCCTGTCTCGAACGGGTATTATAAGATTTTCTAATCATTTCGGCATAATCGGCTTTCAATTGTTCTAACTCTTTGTTTAGTGCCTTTCGCTTTTTTTCATTCTGTTTTATGAGCCAATTGAGGTGATTTATTTCATTTTGCAGATTTTTTATCAATTTTTGACGGACATAAATCTTTCGTTTAATTTGCCGGTATTCAATCAAGGCATCCGATTCCGTATGTTTGGTTTTTAACAACCGTCTGTTGATTTGTAATATTTCATCTTGAAGCGCTTTTCTTTTTTTTTCCAAACTTTTTTGCAAACTCTCTTGTGCCGATAAATTTAATACCGGCAGTAAAAGAAAAATCATTGTTAAAAAAGAAAAAACTTTAATCATAACCAAGAAAAAAAACAAATTTACAAATCTAATTTTAATTGCTCGGGCGGCAATAGATTAAAACTCTTACGGTGGTGAATGGTAATGCCGTATTTGGCAATTGCTTCCCTGTGCTTGACAGTCGGATATCCTTTGTTATTGAGCCAATCATATTGTGGAAATTCGTTATGCAGTTTTGTCATATAAGCATCCCTGTGGGTTTTAGCTAAAATGGATGCCGCCGCAATGCTCATATATTTGCCGTCTCCTTTAATAATAGTCTTATAAGGTATATTTTTAAAAGGTTTAAAACGGTTTCCGTCAACCAAAATAAAATCCGGGCTGATTTTCAAACTTTCCAAAGCCCGGTGCATCGCTAAAATCGAAGCATTTAAAATATTTATCTTGTCAATAATCTCAGGTTCAACAAATGCAACAGCCCAGCTTAAAGCCATATCTTCTATTTCCAATCTTAATTCATTTCTGTCACGTTCACTGAGTTTTTTACTGTCATTTATCCATTTATTTTTATATTTTGAATCAAAAATTACAGCAGCAGCCGTTACAGGCCCTGCTAACGAACCCCTGCCGGCTTCATCACATCCGGCTTCATACTTATTATTATATTTATCATAAAAAAAATGCACTTTTCTTGCAAAATAATTAAAATACTTAAAATTGAAAATATTCTAAAACAAAAATACATTTTTTTTGCATACTTTTGGGCGCAGCACAAATAAGTGAGGGTAACAATGAAAAAAATAATTAGCGGTATTTTTATAATTTTAAGTTTTTTCCAACTTTATTCCCAATGCGACCTATTGGAAGCAGGACCGGATGTAACGGTAGATTGTGGTAATAACTGCACAACTTTAACGGCAGCTGTATTCCCCGGTATAGGGTCGGCAACCGATACTTATGATGTGGTCTCTGCCCCTCCCTGTCCTATTCCGCCAACAGGAGGCATCACCCCGACATCTATTTATCTCGATGACCGTTGGTCGGGTATAGTAACACTACCATTTACTTTTTACTTTTTCGGACATCCGTATAATTATTTAATAATCGGAGATAACGGCGTAGTCTCATTTGATATGAACAGAACCTCTCCTCAAACACAATTACCTAATGATTTCTGCCAATGGTCGTATAATCAGTCACTGCCTAATACCGGTTTGTTTAGAAACACCATATTCGGTGCTTATCACGATTTGTATGTTCCGGCAGCATCTTCCCCGGGTGATAGAATAAGATATTATGTCTCGGGAAATTATCCTCAAAGAAAATTCGTTATCTTATTTGACCATGTACCGCATTATGATTGTAATAATTTACAAACCACACAACGAATTATTTTATATGAAACCTCCAATGTAATTGACGTGCAAATTGACGAAAAACCGACTTGTGGCGGTTGGAATAACGGTAATGCCGTCGTAGGAATACAAAATGATACCGGAACCGTAGCTTATGTCGCACCCGGAAGGAATACAGGTGCTTGGACTGTACCGGCCTCGTCCCCGGAACTGTGGCGTTTTATACCTAATTATAATCCTGCAACAATAAATTTTGATTTTAAATGGTATGACGATGCTACCAATACTTTGATCGGTACCGGGCAGTCTATCAATGTTTGCGTAACTCAAGATACCGTTTTCAGAGTAGAAGCCGAATTTGACGACCCTAATACCGGACAACATTATGTGTTGACAGATACGGTTACCGTATTTTTTGATAACCAATTGGGAACCGTAGATTTAGGACCCGATATTTATGAATGTGATAATCCGTCCGTTACCTTGACCGCTAATAATCCCAATGCCACTTCATTCATTTGGGAAAAAGACGGTGTTGTCATTCCGGGAGCCAATGCTTCCACTTTGACGGTTACGGATTCGGGACATTATACGGTAACAGCCGAATGGGGTGTTTGCAGTACTTCCGACGATATCAATGTGACCATAGAACCACGTCCCGATGTCAGTTTCCCTTCCGATATTGTTTCTTGTGAAGGAGCTGTTGAAACTTTAACACCTGTAATTAGCAACTTATCCGGCAATGAAACATACCAATGGCAAAAAGATGGAATCGATATTCCCGGAGCAACAAATCCGACATTGGATGTGACCGAAACCGGAACTTATACAGTTATCGTTACCAACACTATTGGTTGTGAAGCTTCAACAGATATTATCGTAACCTTCGACCCTGCTCCGGAACTGGATTTAGGCGAAGACCAAATTGTATGTGCCTATGATACCGCAGAAATAAATGCCAATATTACGGATGGTGACCATTACGAATGGATTGTCAATAACAATATTATCAGTAACAACAACTCTCCTACTTTATACCTCAACGGACCGGGAAGTTATGATGTAACTCTTAATCTGGACAGAGGAACTTGTTCGGTTACCGATTCCATTCACGTTCAAATTTTGGAACCCGTTACCGTTACCGCTACGCCTATCTTGTATGGCGAACTGGAAATTACAGTTACAGGCGGCGGTTTGCCTCCGTATCAATATTCCGTTGATGGTGTTGATTTTCAAAGCAATAATTACTATACCGGATTACCAAACGGCGATTACTACATTTCAATTTTGGATGCCAACGGTTGTGAATATGATGATGTTGCAATGGCTCACGTCATTAATTTAATTTTTATGAAATTTTTTACACCCAATGGTGATAATTTTAATGATTACTGGCGTGTTGAAAATGCCGAAAACACACCTGATGCACAACTGAATATTTATGACAGATTTGGCAAACTTGTCAGAAGTATGCACACCAATTTAAATGAACATTGGGATGGCACTTTAAACGGAAAACCCTTAATAGCCGATGATTATTGGTTTGTTTTGACCTTGCCGAACGGCAAAATTTACAAAGGACATTTTGCTTTAAAAAGATAAACTGTCTTAAATAAATCTTGATTTATAATAAAACAGGTTCATTAAGCATCTGACAGTGATAATTTTTTAGTATTGCAACAAAAAATCATAAGATTCGCAAGAACCACTGTGCAAAATTCTTGGAAATTTGTACCAATTCCAAATATAAAATAGTATAATAATAATTTGGTATTCCCGGCGACGGAAGTAAACAATACTGCTACTACTTGTAAATAATACAATACTATTAAACATAAGATACTTCTAACCGGCAAAGTATTATACCGATGTAATATGAAAGGGACAATCTCAAAAGGCTGCCCCTGGAATATTTATAAAGTGAAAAAAATATTTTATCAATTAATCAAAACTATAAACAGCACCAAAGATACATAATAACTAACATAAGGCTACACGCCTTATGAGTTGATGAACCAATCAATAAAACAGCACCGAAGGTGCGTAATAAAAAATCCGGTTTTTTTGAGACAAACATATTGAATATGCAAGCAGTATTAAATGAAAAAATAAGAAACTTTTTATTTTTTACACACTTTTTCTTCCGAAAAAACTAATTTCACTCAAATAAAAAGCTTAAAATTGTTTTGTTTTTTTATTGTAATGAATTGAATGTGTGCATTTTAAAAATAATTTCAAAAATTTCAAAAAAACACTTGACAAATGGTATAAAAAAGTTGTATCTTTGCGTCCGCTTTTGTTAGGTGGTAAGTTAGTTCATTGAATAAATTGCCGGTTGGTATTGAAATTTACGGATATAATGTAAAGTATATATAATGTAAGGTATACATAAAATATAACATAACATACATATAATATATAAATTCCGGCACTTGGTATTTAAAGATTTCTTAAAATCAAGTTAATCAAGAGTTTAAAAAATATTTAAAAAATAAGCTCCAAAAAGTTTGCTAAGAGATATTTTTTGTTGTATCTTTGCATTCGCTTTTGATTTGAAGTTTTTTTTTAACCGGATTAACAAAAGTTTATTAAGGAAATAGTTCATAGACATTATTGGAATAATAAGCAAGCATTAGGTTTGTTTTTTTTTCAAAAAACAAACAACAGGTCTTGAGAAAGCTCTTGC
>JALWFE010000022.1 GCA_027039975.1 Flavobacteriales bacterium | reverse complement strand
CATTGGGCGTTTAGGGTGATAAGCCAGCCCAAGGTCATCCATAGATAAAAGATTTTTTTCATAAATTATAAATTTAAAGTTAGAAAAAATTAATAAATATTACCGGTTTATCCGGTTTTAATGGTCATTACACTAAGCGGTTTTGCTTAATGTTAGGGGGTCAAATCGGACACTGAGTGTCCCGATGCTAATCGGGATGTACCGAAGTGTCAGATTTTCGATTTCAGATTCGGTCGCCGAGTGATACCCCCTACTTTTGTCGGGGGGGTTGTATCGAGGCGCAGATTTGCGATATCTGATTTTCTAATTGAAGTTAAGTTTCCGGTCTCATATCATTGGTTTTAAATTGTTTATTTAATGTGTTTATTATTGCCAATAATGCGAAATAAAATAAAATTATGTGTAAAAGTAATAAAAATTTTTTAAAGTTTGTGTGTAGTTTGTTAGGTGATTTGATTTTTCACTTAATTATTTATAAAAAAGTTTTATATTCCCAAACGGAATTGGAAGCCGTATCCAATCTCATCAAATCCGAAATGGAAAATGTCGTTGAATTACCGGTGCCGTTGATTGTAGATATCGGCGTAGGGGATAATTGGTATGAAGCGCATTAGTTGAAAGTTGCACTTCGACAAGCTCAGTGACCTGAGTTAAATGTTGAAAGTTTTATAGTTTTTCTGTTATTTCGACAGAGCTTTACTGACGCAGGAAGTAAAACGACGAGAAATCATAATGTAAGAAAGATTCCTCGTTACTCGTACCTCGTTCTGTCGGAATGACATAAAAAAAATTATTTGGCACAAAAAATAACATCAAAATGAAATTATCATTTCAAATATTATTCATTACAATATTTGCTTTTTCCTGTCAAAATAATCCGGAACAAAAAATCGCAGAATCACAAAAAACCGTTGTAACAAAGGACAGTTTCAACTACTTGCCTGTTTCCACAACCGGTCAAGTAGTCAGGCATCATTATTACACTTTGTCTTACAATGAAGTTTATGAAAATGCCGAATGGGTAGCATATAGTTTGAGTCCTTCGCAAATCAGTCACCGTCGTATCAAACGGCCACATTTTACAAGGGATCCTTTGATTAAAACCCGTTCGGCACATTACAAAAATTATTATCCTAACGGCTATGAAAAAGGTCATTTGTTGCCGGCGGCAGACAGGCGTTTTTCAGTGGAAGCTTTCGATGAAACTTTTTATACGTCCAACGTCAGTCCTATGAAGCACGGTTTTAACAGCGGTATATGGAACCGGCTTGAAAAACAAGTGCGTTACTGGGTCAAGCGGTATGGCAAACTTTATATTGTGACAGGAGGGGTTCTGCAGCCGGGGTTGGAACGAATCGGTGATGAACAAGTCGCTGTACCCCGTTATTTTTACAAAATAATTTTGGATTACAAGCCACCGGATAAAGCCCGGATGATCGGTTTTTTAATTCCTCACAAAGATTTATATGAAGATTTAAGAGACTTTGCCGTACCGGTGGACAGTATCGAAAAACTGACCGGCATCGACTTTTTTCCGGCACTTCCCGAAAATCTTGAAAACCGCCTCGAAGCGGAAAATCATCCGGAACAATGGCGGTTTGTCAGGTTTGAAGATTGGCAACGTTAAAGTTACGAAATATTCATACCGTTGGGAATATCTTCTTCGGGATTGACAAAGACCGGTTTTCCATTGGCATTTTCGGTCATTAAAATCATCCCTTGACTTTCAACACCGCGTAATTTGCGGGGTTTCAAATTGACCAAAACCAAGACTTTTTTTCCGGTGATGTCTTCGGGTTTATAATGTTCGGCTATACCGGCAACAATCGTGCGTTTGTCAATACCTGTATCCACTTTTAACACCAAAAGTTTTTTGGCTTTGGGCAATTTTTCGGCATGCAAGATAGTCGCCGTACGGATATCCATCTTCATAAAGTCTTCATAAGTGATTTCATCTTTTTGCGGGGCAATTTCCCGGTTGCCGGCTTCATTTTGTTTTTTGGTATCCAAGAGTTTTTGCACTTGTTTGGCAACGGTTTCATCGTCGATTTTTTCAAACAGCAATTGCGGTTCGCCCAGCTTGTGTCCTGCGGGCAACAAAATCTCTTTTTCCGCAACGCTGTCCCACGTTAAATCTCCCGGGAGTTGTAACATATCTTTGAGTTTCCGGGCGGTAAAAGGTAAAAAGACAGCACCTAAAACGGTCAGTGCCGCGGCTATCTGATTGGCAACAAACATAATGTTTTTAACACGTTCCGGTGCGGTTTTAACCTGTTTCCATGGCTCTTCGTCAGCCAAATATTTGTTACCCAAACGGGCTAAATTCATATATTCCGAAAGGGCTTCTCTAAAACGGTACCGTTCAATAAGATTGCCGATTTTTCTCGGATAAGTCTTGATTTGAGCTAAAACTTCTTTATCCGTTCCGGTAAGCTCACCGGGTTGAGGTATGATACCTTGATAATATTTTTTGGTCAACACCATCACACGGTTGATAAAATTACCGAGATTGCCGACCAACTCACTGTTGTTACGGGTTTGAAAATCTTTCCAGGTAAAATCATTGTCTTTTGTTTCGGGCGCATTGGCGGTTAAGACGTAACGCAATACGTCTTGTTTGCCCGGAAATTCTTCCAAATATTCGTGTAACCAAACCGCCCAATTGCGGGATGTGGAAATTTTATCGCCTTCTAGATTGAGAAATTCGTTTGCCGGGACATTATCCGGCAAAATATATTCTCCGTGAGCTTTGAGCATTGCCGGAAAGATAATTGTATGAAAAACGATATTGTCTTTACCGATAAAATGGATTAATTTGGTGTTTTTATCTTGCCAGTAAGGGCGCCAATCTTTTCCTGTTTTTTTACTCCATTCTTTGGTGGAAGAAATATAACCGATAGGTGCATCAAACCAGACGTATAAAACTTTGCCTTCGGCACCTTTGACCGGAACGGGAACCCCCCAATCCAAGTCACGGGTTACGGCACGCGGACGCAAACCGTCATCCAACCAGGATTTGACTTGTCCCAAAACATTCGGTTTCCAATCGTGTTTGTGGCCTTCGAGAATCCATTCCCGTAACCAAGATTCATATTGGTCCAAAGGTAAATACCAATGTTTGGTTTCTTTGACAACCGGTTTACTTCCGGATATGGTCGAGATGGGATTAATCAGTTCCATAGGGCTTAATGACGAACCGCATTTTTCGCATTGGTCGCCGTAAGCATGCTCGTAACCGCATTTGGGACAGGTACCCGTGACAAAACGGTCGGCCAGAAATTGATGTTCTTGTTCGTCATAAAGTTGTTTTGTAGTTTGTTCAATAAATTTACCTTCATCGTATAATTTTTTAAAAAAATCCGAAGCCGTTTGATGATGTACGGGTAAAGATGTCCGGCTGTAATTGTCAAATTCAATACCGAAATCTTCAAAAGATTTTTTGATGATAGTATGATATTTATCGACAATTTGTTGCGGTGATACGCCTTCTTTTTTGGCCCGGATGGTAATGGGAACACCGTGTTCGTCCGAACCGCAGATAAAAATAGCATCATTGCCTTTGGCTTTTTGGTAACGTGAAAAAATGTCCGCCGGGATATAAACCCCTGCCAAATGTCCGATATGAATAGGCCCGTTGGTATAAGGCAAAGCCGCTGTAATGGTATAACGTTGTTTTTGTGACATGGTTTTAGTTTTGTGCAAAAATACGAACAAATAAGTTAAAAGTTGAAAGTTGAAAGTTAAAAGTTAAAAGTTGCGGTTCATAGAATACTTCTTTCTTGGATAATTGTTTGTTACTTCATACCTTATTCTCGTCTTATAAACTGAGGAATTGAGGAAATGAGGATTTGTTGTATTTTATTGCATATTTCGTTGTTTGATGAATGTTTTGTTATTATAAACCATATTGTTCGTTTTATAAATTGAGGAGTGAGGAATTGAGGAAATGAGGAAGTGAGGAAGTGAGAAATTGAGGAGTAAGGAGGATTAATTGAGAATTATTGATGAGCTGATGAATTGATGAACTGATGAATGAAAAGTAGGTCGCTGTGCTCCGTCGTGGGTCTCCCGACCCCGACGGGATATGCGCCGTTAGGTGCGATATCTTTGTAGATGTAAACGTAAAAGAAAAATCATAAAACCCCGAAGGGGTGAAATGATTATAGCAAGATTTTTTAAAAACAGGGAGATTTTATTTTTTTGTAGTATTTTTACAATCCATACAGGTTAAAAAAATAATTATTTATGAAAATAGAAGTTTCAAACGGTGAAATAGTTGACAAACTGACCATTATCGAAATAAAATTGAAGCATATTAAAGATGAAACCAAACGAAAAAATTTGCAAAAGGAATATGAAGTGTTAAACGAAGCGGTCAGTAAAATTATTTCCAAAGACCATGAATTATATAAAGCTTTACTCGATATCAATCAAGAATTGTGGGATATTGAGGACAGGATTAGGGATTTGGAACGAAATAAAGATTTCGGAGAAGAATTTATTCAAACCGCTCGTGCGGTATATTTTACCAATGATAAACGTTCGGAAATCAAACGTCAAATCAACGAATTGACCGGGTCGGAGTTGATAGAAGAAAAATCTTATCAGAAATATGATTGATTAGTTAAAAGTTTATAAAGTTCATAATGTTCGTAACGTTGTAGAGACACACGACCTGTGCGTCTCATATTAAGCAAGCCCTGTGCGTCTGATATCATGAGAATCAATAAAAACACCGTTGTGTAGAGACGAATTGCCATACATCTCAACATAAAGCAAAAAAATACCATTGAGCCCCGTAGGGGCGACATTATTATAGTTGAAAGTTGCACTTCGACAAGCTCAGTGACCTTAGTTAAAAGTTATGGTTCATAAAGAGCTACGTTCTTTAATGATTGTTTACAGGTTTATACGATGTTTCGTCGTTGATGTTGAAGGATTGATGAACTGATGAATTGAGAAGTATATCGTTGATTGATAAGGGTTTATCAAGATTGTGCCGTAGTATTGAACCATAAAAGACATAAAAGGACATAAAAGATAACAATAAAAAACACCATTGAGCGTCGTTAGGTGCGCCCTGATGGTAGATGTAACAATAAAAAAATACCGCAGGAGACATAATTATAGATAAACCGATAAAATAATTTTGTGAGTTTAGTCAAAAGATTTGCCAAAGACACTGCCATTTACGGTATAGCCGCCGTTTTGCCCAAACTGATTAATGTTTTGTTGGTCAGATTGCATACGGGTATTTTAAAACCTACGGCTTATTCCGACAATACACAATTTTACATTTATGCCACCTATTTCAATGTTTTGTTGACTATGGGTATGGAAACGGCATTTTTCCGTTTTTTTACCAAATATAAAGACAATTCGAAAGTCGGACAAACAGCCTTTACTTTGATTTTAATCAATAGTTTGTTTTTCTTGTCGGTTTTTTTGATTTTTTCAAGCGAATTTTCACGTTTATTGGAAATAAACCGGATTTATTTCCGGATTTTAATCAGTATTTTGATTTTGGATACCCTGGTGGTCATTCCGTATGCTTACCTGCGCGTGACACACCGTCCTGTAAAATTTGCTTTTTACCGCTTGTTTAACATTACGGTTTATGCCGTGCTAAACGTGTTGTTTTTATGGTGGATACCTAAAATGATAGCTGCCGGTTGTTTGAGTGCAAAAACAATTGCATTATATAACGGGCATCCCAAAGTTATCTATATTTTTATCGCCAATTTAATAGCCAGTTTTTTAACTTTCTTGTTGTTTTTACCGGTTTTAAGGCAGTTTAAGCTCGGTATAGACAAAGTTTTGCTCAATAAAATGCTGGCTTACGGCATACCTATTATGATTGCCGGATTGGCTTATGCTACCAACGAAAATCTCGATAAGTTGTTGATAGGACGTATGTTGGATAAAGAAACGATGGGTGTTTATGCCGCCGTTTACAAAATAGGCGTGTTGATGTCTTTATATGTAACAGCATTTCGCTTGGGAGCAGAACCGTATTTTTTCAGTCAGCACAAAGCCGCCAATGCCAAAGAACAATATGCACATATTTTACTGTGGTTTACCATTTTGGGAGCGGTTTTTATGGTGGCTGTGATGACTTTTTTGGATATTATCGTGCATCTGTTAATCGGGCAGGCAGTCTATCTCAAAGCTTTAAATATTGTGCCGGTTATTTTGACCGCATATCTGTTATTCGGAGTTTACAACAATTTATCGGTTTGGTACAAACTCACAGACCGGACGCGATATGCCATGTATTTATCGATTACCGGTGCGGTGATTACCATTGTTTTTAATATTTTGATGATTCCCAAAATCGGTTATATGGCGTCGGCATGGGCAACTTTGGCGGCTTACGGTAGTATGAGTTGGTTGTCTTATATACTCGGACGTAAATATTACCGCGTGCCCTACGAAAGTTTCAAAATTATTTTTTACATCGTTTCGTCCGCTTTAACCGGTTTTGTGATTTTTAAATATTTTTATGACAATTATCCTGTTAAAATTCTTTTATTGTTGCTATACATTATATTAATAGTAATTTTGGAACGGAAAAATATTTTAAAAATGAGAAAGACCTGATAGACCGGTATTTTGTAAATCGATAAAAAACCGGTTGGGTTTAACAAAAATTTTAACGACATAATAAAACAACATTATGAAAAAAATCGCCGTCATCATGGGAGGTTATTCTTCCGAGTATGAAATTTCATTAAAAAGCGGTCAAACGGTTATCGATCACTTACCCAAAGATAAATATGAAGTATATGCCGTGCATATCAGACAGGATAAATGGGTGGTTGTAACCGGGCAAGCGGAATATCCGGTGGATAAAAACGATTTTTCTTTTGAAAAAGACGATCAAAAAATCACTTTTGATGTTGTTTTTAACGCTATTCACGGCCATCCGGGTGAAGACGGCGCTATATTGGCTTATTTTGAAATGCTCGGTATTCCACATACATCGGCAAGTTTTGATAAAATGGCGTTGGCTTTTAACAAAAAAAACACTTTATCTGTGGTGAGGAGTTATGGTATTCCGACGGCCGAATCGGTTTTTATACATCAGCAGGATGATATTGATTTTGATGATATTATCCGTCAAACCGGTTTACCCTGTTTTGTCAAGCCCAATCGGGCGGGGTCGAGTTACGGTATCAGCAAAGTGTATCAAAAAGAGGAACTGCAAGCCGCTATTGACAAGGCTTTTAAAGAAGACAAAGAGATTATTATCGAAGCTTTTCTCGAAGGTAGGGAATTGTCTATCGGGGTGATTAAATACAAAGGGAATATAAAAGTTTTACCGATAACGGAAATTATTCCGGAAAACGATTTTTTTGACTATGAAGCCAAATACCTTGGTAAATCGCAAGAAATAACACCGGCTGATTTACCGGAAGAAATAGCGGAGCGTGTCCGACGAACAGCCGCTCGTGTTTACGAAGTCTTGGATTTAAACGGGATATCGCGAGCCGAATATATCGTGGTAAACGGCGTTCCACACTTTTTGGAAATCAATATGGTGCCGGGTTTGACGGCAGCCTCTATTTTTCCGCAACAAGCCGTAGCCGCCGGAATAAGTTTATCGGAGTTGTTTGAAAATGCTATTGAAATGGCGCTGTAGGCGATAGGGTAGAAGTTCGTAAAGTTTTTTAAGTGGTAATTGTTATTGGTATTACAACAAAAATATTTTTTACAATCAATTCAAGCCACCACTTACAGCAATAAAAAAACACCTTCGCATCATCTTGCGAAGGTGTTTTTCAATTGAAATCAAATCTTATTTAAGATTAATCTTTTTAATGACAAATGAATTACCTTTTATAAGTTTCACAAAATACATACCTTTATGGAAAGGTGTTAAATCAACGGTTTCATTATCACTTGTCAAATCTTTTTCAACGACAACTTGTCCTAAAAGATCATAAATTTTCAGTGAGCTGTCTTTGGCACCTTTCAAGTAAAGCAATCCGGAAGTAGGATTAGGGAATATTTTGACAGCGGCTTTATCCAATTCACCTACGGCACCGGGTTGAAGGTCGGTTAATTTTACTTGGACGGCATTGGCAATTTCACGGTCATTTACGTCACTGGCATTCAAATGAGCCACAAAAGCAACCAGATACAAGTTATTGTAATCCCAAGAAGCATCCATTGTATAAGTAAAGTTTTTACTAAACGTATCTCCGACATTGGTTGAAGTCGTAATCGGATCACCTAATCTGTCGGAAGCGGCGCCTCTAAATGCATATCTGTGTTCAAAATTACCCGAAGCACCGGCTTGATTTTGAGCGGCAATATGATCTTCGGTTATAAACAAACCTACTCCCATATCGGATAAATTGTCATAAAAACTACCGCTAACATTACAATTTAATTGATGAGTAGTTTGGTCATAAGTACCGGTTATAGAAATATCAACAAAAGCAGGGGTAGCTTCTCTGTCAGCCAAACGGGTACCACCGTAAGGATCTCCGTCCCAGAAAACAGGACCCGGATCAGGACCGTCATATCCGTCATTATCAAGACCGTTATATGATCTGTCAAACATACCCGCAGGGGCATAAGTAGCACCGCCATCGTTAAAGAAATCCAACATATCCGAGTCGGTTTGTGTCGTTAAAAAATCTGTATAATAACCGGCGTGATGAGCTACCATAATAGCATGGTCATCATTGTCATACAAACTTTCCAAATATTGTAAAACAGGTGGACAGTTAGGACATTGTTCGGTTGTAAATTGTTCAATTAAAACATTTCTTTGTATTTGCGAACTGGTAACATTAATGTTTTGAGTTAAACTATTGTTTGATGGGTCATCATCTTGTCCACCGTTTATATTACTAACTGTTACCGTAATGGAGTAAATGGCTTCAACACTTTGATTAAAAGGTATATTATGTGTAAACTGATAAGAATCGCTCGTTGCCAAATTTATTCCGGTAACAGAATAAGTGCCAACTGAAGGACCACCATCAATGGAATAATCCACATCAAATGAAGTAATGGGGTCGGTTCCTACATTTCTTACCGTACCTATAATATCGACATCCGTATTAGGCATCGTATAGCCGGGGAAATCCAAAGATACCAAATTAGCATCGACAGCATTACAATTATCTCCAATGGCATATACCGAAAAACTATCGGTCGCAATTGTTTGATTTATTTGCGTACCATTATATGATACAGTTACGGTATTGGTACCTGACGAGGTATATTCCCAATTAAATGTATAACAATCATTGGCAATTACACATACATCGGTTGTTACATCAACATTCCATTGATACACATCGTGTGAAGCGATAACATCACCGTTAGAATCTACAATTTCCCAATATTGTCCATACTGGTCATCCGATTGTACTTCTACTGATATAACAGCATCTCCACTGGTTACATTGGTCGATGCGGTATTGTTAGACCCGTCACTGTCATTAGCCAAATTAATATTAGCATTGATTACATAATATCCTAAATTTGACAAATCAGCTGTTTGTGTAAAAGTATAATCATAAGAGGTAGAAGGGGCAATATTTACTCCTGTTACATGTTCAACAACCGGAGTACCACCGTTAATAGAATAACTCACATCAAAGTCAGTTAAAGGATTGCCGCCATAATTAAATATTCTAACAGTTACAGGTTCGGCATTGGTCAATGTACAACCGGAATTATTGTTAGGAGCTACAATCTCGGTCAATCCCGCATCGATAACGGTATTTTGATATACCGATACGTCATCGATATTTATTCTAAACATATCGGTAACGTTGTGGTGTTCAAAAGCGATATGAACCGTTTGGCCGGCATAAGCCGAAATATCGACAGTTCTTTTCCAGTAAAAGTTTCCGTCAGGACCATTTGGTTGAACGGTTTCATCGGGATAAATTTCCGTAAAATCAGAAATGGCTGTGCCGGACGTTGAAAGTAAAACCCTGTAAACTTCACTGGGCCAAGTTTGATCTTGTGCTCTAACATACCATTCCAAAAAGATGGTTCCGGATGCACCGGTTAAATCAATAGCCGGTGAAATTAGCCAGTTATCAGGTGTTACAGGTCCTACACCGCTTATCCAAGAAGCGGATGTTGCACATTGCGCACCACCGTGAGCGCCAACACCGGCAATTGACCAATCATATGAATCACCGTCGGCATCAATTGTCGTCCAACCGGCTGTTGCCAAATCCGCTGCCTCAAAATCCTCAATAAAATAGGTTACTTGTGTATTACGGATTTGGTGTTGAACATTACTGTTCGGACTTTCTTGTCTTACAATATGCTTAACGGCATCGCCTTTCGAAGCATATTGGTACTGCTGTGCAAATGTGATAGTTGATAAAACTAAAAATGCAAATAAAAAATAGTACTTTTTCATAGTTTTAAAATATTTTATTTAGTTAATAATGCCACAAATTTAATAAAATTGTTTTACTATCAATATTTTAATAGCTATTATTCTTATATAATCCGTAATTTTGTAAATATTCAATTTATTTTGATTTATTATTGCGAATTTCGTATTATTTTTTTATTGTTAACTGATATTTTTATTGTTTTTATAAAAACTAAAAAATAATTTAATTTACAAAAAAATAAAGAGTATTTCTATTTTATTGTTTTTCAACAAGTTAATATGTAAACATAAATTTTATTTAAAACAAAAACCAACAATAAAAATAATGTATAAATATTTTTCTATTTTTGTATAAAATATTTAGCTATGAGAAGATTACTATTCCTTTTATTTTTAAGTTTATCCGTTATACCTGTTTCCGGGCAATATACATTATTAAATGAAGAAACCGGAAATACGATAAACGATGGCGATATTATTACGGTTTCTACTGACAATTACACAACTCATGTTATTGTCACAAACAACAATTCTTTTCCTGTAAGAGCTACTTTGGAAGCTACGAATATTGTAAATACAAATGGTTCGGAATTAAGGTTTTGTTTCGGTTTCAACGGTCAAGGCGGTTGTTATACAAGTATAAGTACGGGTACGGTTTATGATAGTAATGAACACGGCAACTCATATTTGGATCCCGGACAATCCAGTTCCAGTACCGATATAGATTTTACCCATGTTGATGATGCCGCCAATTATCCTAACTATCCCAAAGATTATGTTCTTAAAATAACTATCATAAACGCTAATGACGATTCCGTGGTCGGTTCAACCACTTTTACATACCGGTATGACCCCAATGCTCAAATTATAAATACATTTGATAAAAATGAAATTAGTGTTTCCACAGGTTATCATGTTCTTAACATTGTCAGTGATTATCATTTAAAAGTTTCCCTTTATAATTTAACCGGACAAAAAGTAAAAGAAATTACTCTAAACCCCAGCGATAATCATATTTATACCGGAAATATGGCACCGGGAATTTACCTCGTTCATATTGTGTCCGGAGAAAAAGAACTTTACAAAAAAATTGTTATTAAATAATCCTATTAATTTTTTTACCTTTTAATAAAATACTGTCAGTATCTTTTGGCAGTCAGGACAAACACACTATAAAAAATTAAAATATTTCTTTTTGCCCCGTAGGGGCATCCTGTTTGTAGTAGAATATAATGCCATCACAACGCAATAAAACCCCATCGGGGTGACCTAATGAAATTATCAATAATGCATTATAGGTCGCTCCTACGGAGCTATTTGTTATCATTAATTTATCTTGCTACAAACAGTACAGCTCCTACGGAGCTGATATTAAGGAATTTGCAAGTCATTACAATTTGATTAAACTAACATTTTATGAAATTCTCAAATAATTATGGTGCGTCTGCCCTGCTTTTGGCAGTATTTTTTGTTTCGTTGATTTTGAAATAAATCGTATTTTTGTCTTAATTTTTGACAAACGGCTTTATGGAAACAAAAAAAGCTCATATCATAGAAAAATTAGGAAAGAATCCCTCAAAAAAAATGATTATTTTAGGAGGGATGCATGGCAATGAAATCAATGGTATAGAAGCAATCGAAGAGGTTTTGCCACGTCTCAAAGAAATTTTTGATGAAAATAACGGTGAAATTTGGTTTTTGCGTGGCAATGAACCGGCTTTGAAAGCCGGCGAACGTTTTGTAGAAAAAGATTTGAACCGATTATGGCTGGACGAACACATTTATAATAAAGAAGACGATAGTATTGCCGATTTTAAATCATTACGGGTTTTACACGATTTGATAATCAATGATATTTGTCAAGGACTTTTTGAGAATTGCTATTTTTTGGATTTACATACTTTTTCCGCACCAAGCGGTATATTTGCCATTCCGGCTGCAAATGATAAAAGCTTGGAATTTGCCCGCTCATTCGGTGTTCCTTTTATCGAACGTTTATCCGATTCATTACCCGGAACAGCATTAAGCTATTTCGGACGCAAAGGTATGACATCCGTTGTTTTTGAAGGTGGCACACATTATTCTCCCGAAGCAACACGTAATTTAGTTGCCGGTATCTGGCATGCATTGGCACAAGCAGGTTTTATCGATGAAAAATTGCAGGAAGTTAAACAAAGTAGAAAATTGTTAATCGATATTTCCAAAGATTTACCGCATCATCTCGAATTAACTTACCGTCACAAACTTGACGATTATCAAAACTTTAAAATGAACCCGGGTTTTTACAACTTTAAACCGGTGAAAAAATCGGATAATTTAGCGGTTCAAAACAAAGAAATTATTTTAAGCCCCGACAGTGGCTTTATGCTAATGCCTTTGTATCAAAAAAAAGGCAGCGACGGCTTTTTTATAGTTAAAGAAAAATAATGCAATTTTACGCTCCCGGAAAATTAATGATCAGCGGTGAATACGCCGTTTTACACGGCGCCAAAGCTTTGGCTATACCCACTACCGGTTACGGACAAAATTTGACTGTAAAAGAATTTAACGATGACGGATTTTATTGGGAAAGTTATGATCCGGAAGGCAAATGGTTTGAAGGCCGTTTTTCCCCGGATTTAATCGATATTATTACAACTACAAACTTATCACAAGCTGTTGTTATTCAACAACTTTTGCAGTTTATAAAAAGCTTGAAACCGAAACTTTTCAACAAACCTTTACATTTTAAAACCGGATTGACTTTTAAGCGTCAATGGGGCTTTGGTTCATCATCAAGTTTGATTGTCTTGCTCTCAAAGTGGTCGGACGTGCCGGCTTTCGATTTACTCGATATCAGTTTTGGCGGTAGCGGGTATGATGTTGCCGTTGCCTTGGAAAACAAAGCCGTTTTGTATCAGTTGGCCGAAGAATATTTTCCCAATGTCCCGCTTTACAGAAATAGATATCCGGTTTGGCAATGTATTGATTTTCAACCACATTTTGCTGATGACATTTTTTTAATTTACCGCAATGTCAAACAAAACAGCCGTAAAGAAATAAAAAAATACCGGCAAAAACCGGCCGGTAACGAACAAATCAAGGCTATTTCACGTATCAGCGAAGCTTTGGCTGTTTGCCATAGTCTTGACGAATTTGAAACACTTATTTCCGAACACGAAGAAATTATCAGCCGTGTATTACAACGTCTGCCGGTTCAAGATGAATTTTTTAAGGATTATCCGGGTAAAATCAAAAGCTTGGGCGCTTGGGGCGGTGATTTTATTTTGGCCACCCGCCAAGATGCTACGGATTATTTTAAAACCAAAGGACTGCACACCATTATCAATTTAAAAGATTTGTTATACTAATGGATACGACAAAACTATTGGAATGGTACCGGCAAAACAAGCGGGATTTGCCTTGGCGGGATATTAAAGACCCGTATAAAATCTGGTTGTCGGAAATTATTTTACAACAAACCCAAGTCGCACAAGGATTGCCGTATTATTTGAAATTCATCGACTCTTACCCTAGTATATACCAATTAGCGGCGGCTACCGAACAAGAGGTTTTAAATCTCTGGCAAGGTTTGGGATATTATACCCGCGCACGCAATCTGCATCATACGGCAAAAGACATCGTTGCAAATTATAATGGTGTTTTCCCTGAAACTTACAAAGAACTATTGAAACTCAAAGGCATAGGAGAATACACGGCAGCGGCTATCGCTTCATTTTGTTACGACGAGCCGGTGGCCGTTCTCGACGGTAATGTGTACAGGGTTTTGGCACGGTTTTTCGGAATTGATACGCCTACCAATACAACCGCAGGCAAAAAACTCTTTAAAAAAACAGCCCGGCAAAATCTCGATATCAAAAACCCCGGCCTTTACAATCAAGCCGTTATGGAATTCGGCGCTTTACATTGCACACCGGCAAAACCCCGATGTGACACCTGCCCGTTTGTAAAAGAATGTGTCGCCTTTCAAACCGGGCAAACCGCCAATTTACCGGTCAAATTACCCAAAATCAAAATCAAAAAGCGCTATCTGCATTATTTTTTTGTCGAATGGCAAGACCAAATTGTTTTGGAAAAACGTAAAGGGAAGGGTATTTGGCAAAATTTATATCAATTGCCAATGATAGAAAAAACGGATAATAAATCGTTTTCGTCAGAAAATTTAAGCGCTTTTTTTAAAAAATACAGTGTTGAAACCGATAATTCTCCTGTTTTTGTAGAAAAAACCGTTCATAAATTAACGCATCAACATTTACATATCACTTTTTGGAAGGTTCAAAGCCAACAAAAGCCACTAAATACTGTGCTTAAATCCGCTTTAAAAGATTATCCCTTACCGGTTGTGATTGCCAATTTTTTGAACCGGCACTATAACATAAAGACCCGCTAGGGTTACTACTTCCGTAGCGGGTCTCCGCCATTTGTCTCTTGTCCGGACAATATATCTAACCTGCAAGACCTTCTGATATTAATAATCTTAACACTCAATCGCGGGCCTCCCGACCCCGGCGGCATCTACGTCCTGCCGTATCAAAAAAAATGATTACTAACAGTTTACAAAAAAGACCTGCCAGGTTTTGGAAACCCGGCAGATCTAATAAATCACTGATTCTTAAAAGCTTTGAGTTTTTCTATCAATTTAGGTACCACTTCAAAAGCATCACCGACCACACCGTAATCAGCAGCTTTAAAAAACGGTGCTTCCGGATCAATATTAATGACCAGCATATTTTTTGAAGCGTTTACCCCTGCCAAATGCTGGATAGCTCCCGAAATACCGATAGCAATATACAAATTGGGAGCAACTTGTTTACCGGTTTGTCCCACGTGTTCGGTGTGAGGACGCCATCCCAAATCGGCTACAGGCTTCGAACAAGCAGTTGCGGCACCGAGGACATCAGCTAATTCTTCTATCATACCCCAATTTTCCGGACCTTTCAAACCGCGACCTCCCGATACAATAATATCGGCATCGGACAAAGAAACTTTACCGGTGGCTTTTTCCGTCTTGGTCACTTTATAAGTTTCGTAAACGCTTTTGTCCACTTCCGGGCTAAATTCCACAACATTGCCTTGAACGGGATTTTCCACCAATCCGAAGGAATTTTTGGCAATGCGTAATAATTTTTTTTCACTTAAAATTTCGGTATAGGCAATACCTTTGTTCGAAAAAACTTTTCTTTTAACTGTGAAATTTCCGGTGTCTTCGGGTAATCCGATAACGTGCGAAACATAGCCTGCATCCAATTTACCGGCTAGAATAGGCCCCATATAAACCGCATCATTGCTGTCACTGATCAAAATCAAATCTGCATTCTCTTGTTCTACGGCTTGGGCTAACATTTGAGCGTGGGCATAAGCATTAAACGTTTTGAGAGTATCATCTGCTACATTCAAAACTTTGGAGACACCGTATTGAAACAAAATATCAGCATCATCCAATCCCGCCCCGGCGGCAATTACTTCTTGTCCCGTTTTATCACCGTAAGCTTTGGCATACGAGGCCAACTCCTTGGCACTTTTTGCGACTTTTCCGTTTTGTTGTTCTGCATATATTAAGATTGCCATAATAATAATTTTTTTTTGTTAAACATTAAATAACTTTGGCTTCATTGTGCAACAAGTCGATTAATTCATCCAAATTGTCTTTATCGACTAATTTGATAGCGCCTTTGGGAGCCGGTTTTTCAAACTTGTCAATTTTGGTCTTGGCCGTTGCTTCCACTGCCGGCAATACTTCCAAAGGTTTTTTACGGGCCATCATAATTCCGCGCATATTCGGGATACGAAGCTCTTCTTCTTTTACCAAACCTTTTTGTCCGCCTATAATCAACGGGAGGGTAGTTTGGATATATTCTTTACCGCCGTCAATTTCACGGGCTACTTCAACCGTATTACCGTCTTTCAGTTCCAACCCCATCACGGCATTGACAAATTTCTTACCGGTCATAGCAGCCACCAAACCGGGTACCATACCACCGTTATAATCCAAAGATTCTTTACCGGCGATAATCAAATCAAAATCATCGTGGTTTTTGATATATTCGGCTATTTGAACAGCCGTAAAATAACTGTCTTGCGGGTCGGCATCAATACGGACAGCCCGGTCGGCACCAATAGCCAAAACTTTACGGATTACCGGTTCTGTTTTAGCCGTTCCGACATTTAAAACAACCAATTCCGCACCGTTTTTTTCTTTGATTTGCATGGCTTTGGTTAAACCGAACTCATCGTGCGGATTGATAACGAACTGAATACCCGATTCGTCAAACTTCGTGTTGTTATCCGTAAAATTTATTTTGGAAGTAGTGTCGGGTACACTACTCATTAAAAATAATATTTTCATAAGATTTATGTTTTTATTTTTTTCCGGTTTAAAAATTTGCTACGAATTTACGATTTTATTTTCAATTTACTATGCGTGCAT
>JALWFE010000021.1 GCA_027039975.1 Flavobacteriales bacterium | reverse complement strand
GCCCAAAAATCAACAATAACGGGTTTGTCCGATTTTAAGACAACATCTTCAAAGGTTTGATCCGTAACTACTACTGGCATAATTATTTAATTTTAGTGATTATTAAAATTCGGTGCAAAAATACATAATATTTCCATACCTGCAACAGCTAACATCATACCAAAAAATTATAGGTTTATTGATAAAATTTATAAAAAAACGGGAAATCCAAAAAGAAATCCCGTTTAATAAACTGTTTTGTGTGATAAATTTATTTCGGATCAATACCGTAATATGCACAAACAGCATAATAATCGTTGATATCAACATTTGCAGCAGCCAACTCGTCCAAAATAGCTTGTTTCGGGTTTGCCGGTCTGCCGTTACCGTTTGTGGTAGTAGTGTTTGTAGATTCTATAATGATACATTTAAACCAATCCATTTCCTGTAAATCGGCATCGGGTGTAAAACTACCGTCAGTCTCTATTGAAGCTATCAATATATTGAATTCCGGAATATAAGCGTCTGAAGTAGGTGAGCCGTTAATTTCCATACTATAATTCCTATAAGTATAAAAAGGCTCATCGATCCATACAAGACCGGGAATAGGGAATACCTCGCTATAATTTGTATTTTTAACATAACCTAAAATGACATCATTCTCTATAATTTCGTTTGTTAGTATTGATGACATATCAATAATCATTCCATAGCCTGACAAATTCCAAGAAGGCGAATTAAACACATAGGTTTGTACATTGGCGTTTCCATCCTGACCTGCAGGACCTTGTTCACCTTGTGGTCCTTGTGGACCGGCAGGACCTTCAGGTCCTTGTGGACCTTCTTTGGTACAAGAACTAATTGCTAATCCTAAAAACAACACAAATGTTGCATAACTTAAAAATTTCAGTGTTTTCATAATTTGTTTTTTTTAATATTTAACTTCTCAAAAATACGTCATTGTTTCATACAATATTATAAAACTTTGTGAATGACGTGTTTGAGTTTGTGAACGACCTAAAACCGGCAATGAACGACATGATATTAACAATATTATTAGTTAGAAAACAAAATGTTTTAAATAAAAACAATCCATAAAATGATAAATTATGCATTTCATTTTTTGGCTCTATGTTGTTTGCACGCATATTGTACCTACGGCGCTCAAAGATTTTAATATATTTATCAAATTTAAGGAACACTTTTTGCTAATCTCCAAAAAAATCGTATTTTTGAATGATAACAAAAATTTAAGATTATGAGTGAAGAACTTAATTTTATATACGACGAAGCTGAAGAACACATGCAAAAAAGCATAAAGCATCTGGAATATGAACTGAAAAGTATTAGAGCCGGTAAAGCTTCTCCGCAAATGTTGGCATCTGTTATGGTAGATTATTACGGTACACCTACACCTTTGTCACAAGTGGCAAATGTGTCGGCACGTGATGCCCAAACCTTGACGATTCAACCTTGGGAAAAGAAAATGCTACCGGTTATTGAACGGGCTATTATCAATGCCAATTTGGGGTTTGCCCCCAGCAACAACGGTGAAGTGGTCATTATCAACATTCCACCGCTAACGGAAGAACGTCGTAAAAAATTGGTCAAACAAGCCAAAGAGGAAGCGGAAGTAGCTAAAGTTAGTATTCGTAACATCCGGAAAGATGCCAATAATGACATCAAAAAATTGGAAAAAGACAAGGAAATTTCTGAAGACGAATCTAAAATGGCTCATGATAAAATTCAAAAA
>JALWFE010000020.1 GCA_027039975.1 Flavobacteriales bacterium | reverse complement strand
CTGCAAGCCAGCCTGCAAGCCAGCCTGCAAGCCAGCCAGCCAGCCAGCCGCCAGCCAGCCGCCAGCCAGCCAGCCAGCCAGCCAGCCGCCAGCCAGCCAGCCAGCCACTCACTGACTTACTAACTGAATAACTTATTGACTGACTGACTGACTGACTTACTCTCTCGCTAAATAAATAAATAAATAAATAAATAAGTAAATCAATCAATCAATCAATCAATCAATCAATTAACTATTGACTAACCAATCAATCTGTTAGTCATTCACTGAGTCAGTCAGTGGGTCAGTGAGTCAGTCTGTTAGTCAGTCAATATTCCACTGTACCTTGAGTACGTGTGTGTGTGTGTGTGTGTGTGTGTGTACGTGTGTGTGTTTCTGCTGGGGGGGACTTACACATACATGTGTACGTTTGTGAACAGTCCTTTACCGTTAGCTACTGTAGCTGGGGGTAGTCACTCCCACATCACACCCTGACAAGGTCTCTAATTTCTCCCCCCCCCCCGCCTCACGTGACCAGCCACCCAGCAGGAGGCACACACCTCCCAGTCATATGAGCCGAGATGTTATTCTCCGACTTCTTACATCTGACGTCAGCGTGTCAACGTCTTTACACACTACGTCATCACACACGTATACCTTTATTGACCAATGGTGCCTCATAACATTTGCATATTCATGAGAACGTATTTCCACGCCCCAGTAGTCACGTGACGTATATGTCGCCTGCAGAACTGTCGACAATAGAGGTCGCTCCATGCGCTGTATTATCCATAATGCGATATTATCAGTGCTCTGACATTATTCGATGTTAAATAAATCGGCCAATCAAGCCGATCATAAAAATATTCGCTTTTAAAATATCGATCTGTGGGCGTGGCTTCCTAGGCAGTCTCCTATTGGTTATTCGCTCAGAACCTGTACCGCGCAGCACGTGTTATACGATAAATAAGTAGGTGGCGCGCCCTGGTGATGAATATGTTAAAAATATCCACATCGACACCATACCCAAACCGTAATACCCAGACATACCCATACCCGAAATACAATACCAAAAATTGGTGAAATATTCCTTGACTTGTGACTTTTTCAGTGTACTTTCCATCAAAAAAGATCGTTTCAGACAGAAAACATCTGATTTCAATTTCACATTTGTGTACACAAGCACGGAGATATGCGTGTGTTTGTACATAAGTAAAACTGTCTAGATGTGTGTGTGTGTGTGTGTATGTGTGTGTGTGTATGTGTGTGTGTGTGTGTATAAGCTTATGTACCCGTCCATCAATTTACAGTAGAAGTCTATATGTGTAGACAAGTACATACATCTGTACATCTGTACACATAAGTACTTACATCTGTACATCTCTACACGTAAGTACTTACATATGTACATCTGTACACCTGTGCACCTAAGTACTTACATCTGTCCATCTGGACACGTAAGCACTTACATCTGTACATCTGTACACGTAAGTACTTACATCTGTACACGTAAGTACTTACATCTGTACACGTAAGTACTTACATCTGTACATCTGGTGATCATCGCTCCATCGGCCAGGTAGTGACGACATGTCAAAACAAAACGATAAATGACGTCATTTCAACTGGATAAGCTTATTATCGCCAATAAAACACGCGTGACGTCACGTCTGGATACCGAGAAATACACCAGCGTTTTATATCCAGACAGATTTCCCAGAATCCTTGATCCACTCCCCCCACCCACACCCCCCAAAC
>JALWFE010000019.1 GCA_027039975.1 Flavobacteriales bacterium | reverse complement strand
GAATATGCTTATTATAACACTAATTGTATAAATATTAATTTCGAATTTTAGTTCTAATCCTTAGGCTCAAATTAAAGAAACGACGACTACTATGCCAATATTTTTAATATAGCCTAAAAATCTAAATTAAAAATTCCCGTAGCAAATATACATATTCAAAGTCGGATTTTGTTATTAATTGCTAACAAAACACGAAAATACTACTAATATTTAACCCGATTTCACAATAATAATTATCATTTGATACTGATTTTTGGTCTTTTGTTAAAAAAAAGACATAGTTATTCTGATATACTTTATATTTTTTTCTATTTAATTGTTAATCAAATATTTGCTTGATTTTTTTAAATTATGCTACATTCAAAAAGCTTTCAAAATCCAGCCAATTACCCTTGTAATAATAATCTCTATACATCTTAATTTCTATGATCCGACCGCTTTTGATTAGTTTTCCCGGAACAAGAATAAACCAATCCCGAAAAGTTTTATGCTCTTGTTTTTTTAATTTTTTATGATTGCTGCGCATTAGAATTGATATGTTGTAGGCAAAACAACTTAATTGCCATAGAATATCATTTGCCCAAAAATCATTGGTTAAAGTTTTTCCGGCAAGCAGTTGTGATTTAACTTCTTCTATCCAAGTTTCACTTGTAGAACGACGCTTGTAAATCTCATGTAATTCAACAGTATTTTTATCTTCAAAACTGCTAATATAACAAGCATACTGATATACCGGTACAAGAGTCTTTTTGCCAAAAAAATCTTTCTCAACATACTCTTTAATGGTCTTTATAGCTTTTAGTTTTCTTGTTTTACCATTCCATGATTTTGTAGTATAAGAAAATTCACAAACCCATATATTTGACTTTCCTTCAACTTTTGTCCATTCTTGATTTTCAAGAAGTTGCTTTAAGTTTTTGAGCTTTACTTTGACCAAATATGACCAACCGAAACTTTCTAATAAATCGAATAATGCACCACTGAAAAAACCACTATCAGCACGAAAGAAAACATGCTCAATAGTGTTTGGCAGATATGCCTTTACTTCTTTTAAAAATTCAGTTATACCATTTGAGGTATATGCAGAACCTGTTCTAAACCACGTATGGTATAACATTTTTAGTTCGCTTATGAAAACTAATAAAGGATGGTAACTTTTGGCGCCTTTCTTTGTTGTATTAAAACCTTTTTCTGCTCCTTCCTGATTGCCGTAAGTAATACTTACCGTTGAATCTGCATCAAGTGTTATTGATTTTAATCCGGTGTTTTTTAACTGCTTCGAATTAAATTTCAAAAGATAATCTTGCAATAACCTTGCGCCTTTTTGACCTAAATGTTTTAATCCGTTAGAAATAGCATTCTCATTAATCGGTTTTTCTAAATTCAATAATGTTTGAATAAGGGGATCCTTTGTAAAATTTGCTATACGGCTTATACGATTAATACCAGACAAAAAAGCTAATATTATTGACATTAATATCTGAATATTAGTAAACTTAGTAGCATTATAAAATACCGTTGGAAACAACTTGCTTAAATCTTGCATAATACTTTGACGATTGATAAATTTACCAATGCTATTCAACCCTGAATACTTTGTAATGTTACCCGCTGAAAATGAGTGTTTTAAAACTTTTATTTTGCTGTTTGATTTTTTCTTTGTATCTTTCATCTGAAAAGTGATGTTTAAAGTGTTCATTTTTTGTTCTTAATACCCTAAAAATAAGCATTTTACGTCAC
>JALWFE010000018.1 GCA_027039975.1 Flavobacteriales bacterium | reverse complement strand
GTATTTTATTGTTGCTCAGAAGCGATGTGCTGAGCTTGTCGAAGTGCACGCCCCTTTTTTAACTTCTTCACATCGAAGTATTTATATACGTCTTCTGTTCAGAAATTAAAAAATTGACGCACTTCTGAGCTTTTCAGCAGACCCTAACTAAACCTCAAAACTTTTTCCTTCTTCTGCAATATCGACATTTTCAAAAATCTCCATAGCTTCTTTTTTAAATGCGTTTTCATCGGGATAGCGGGATGAAAAATGTCCTAAAACCAAAAACTTGACACCGGCATCTTTAGCTATTTGTGCCGCTTGTTTGGCAGTGCTATGTTTGGTTTTTACCGCTAATTCTTTATGTATTTCGAGAAAAGTCGATTCGTGGTAAAGCATATCAATACCTTCGATAAGTGGCACGATACCGGGTTTATAAACGGTGTCAGAGCAATAAGCGTAAGATTTGGGGGGTGGTGGCGGGAGCGTCAGTTTATCATTGGGAATAATGCTGCCGTCTTCCCTGACAAAATCTTTCCCGCGCTTGAGATTGTGGTATGCCCATGTTTCAATTTCGGGATATTGTTTAACGGCATCGATATTGAGTTTACGCAAGGCGGGTTTTTCACGAATCCAAAAACCGTTGGTATAAACGCGGTGTTCCAAAGGAATGGTTTTGACGGTAAATTTATCCGTTTCCAAGATAACTTCACTTTCAGACGAACCGAGTTCGTGGAAAAACAGGGGATAATTAATATCGGTTTGGGTTAGTTTAAATATCAATTCGATGATTTGTTTGAGACCAACGGGAGCATAAATATGCATAGGTTTTTCTCTGCCTATCAGTCGTAAACTGGACAAAAAACCCGGTAATCCGAAAAAATGGTCACCGTGTAAGTGAGAGATGAAAATATGTTGAATTTTGTTGAATTTATGCTTGTATTTTCGCAACTGTATTTGCATGCCTTCGCCAGCATCTATCAGGAGTAGCTCGTTGTTGATTTCAAGCACTTGTGCGCTGGGAAAAACAGTGCTTCGCGGTGTAGCGGAATGGCATCCGAGAATATGTAATTTCATCGACGTTTTGATAATTGAGTTTTGAATACTTCAAAGTTACGTTTTTTTGATAAAAAAAAAAACGGCAACTTGTTTTAAGTTGCCGCAAAATTTATTGAAAAAGTTTTGAATTAGCTGAACATGATATTGTAAACACGGTTGATTTCTTGTGACAATCTCGGAACATTTACGTGTCGGGCTTGCCGGATGGTTTCTCTACCGTCAAAATAAACCAACACAGTAGGAATTACAAATACATTGTAATAACCACGGGCTTCGGGAAGCATTTGGACATTGATTTCCAAAAACTGCATTTCCGGAAAATGTTCTTGCAACATATTCTGTAATTTGGGCGATAAAGCATCACCAACGTTGCAGGATTCGTCCGAAAAAAAGACCAAAACAGCCGGATGCGTTCTTAAAAACTCGTTGGCTTCTTCCAAGGTTTTTGCAAATGTGTATTCCATTGTTTTATAAAATAATTTTATGTGGCAAATATATTATTTTTTTTTAATGAAAAAATTTTAATAATAATTTTTTTTAAATTTTAATACAAACAAAATCAGTAAGTTAACTTGCTATAACAAAAATACTAAATGTTAAAAATGTTAAAACTTGTCTGTTTGAATAAAAGTTCGTTGTGATTTTCTGTAATTATGCTTAATTTTGTGCAATAATTAACTTTAAAACATTAGAATTATGGGATTATTTTCATTTATCAAAGATGCAGGTGCCAAATTGTTCGGGCACGAAGAAGAAAAAGAATTGGAAACCAAATCAATTGAAGAGATTAACTTTGAGAAAGCTCAAAGATTGATGAAGGAAATTATGGCAATGGGTTTGCCGGTTGACGATTTGAATATTGTCATTACCGAAGAAAAAGCCCTTGTTTTCGGCACGCCTGCTGATCAAGCTACCAAAGAAAAAATTATTTTAACGGTTGGAAATACCGAAGGAATTGCCGAAGTGGACGACAGAATGGAAGTGGCCAATCCCGAACCGGAAGCAACTTTCTATACCGTTAAAAAAGGAGATTATTTGAGTAAAATCGCTAAAGAAGTTTATGGCGATGCTTCTAAATACAATATTATTTTTGAAGCTAACAAACCGATGCTCAAAGACCCTGATTTGATTTATCCGGGACAAGTTTTACGTATCCCGCCAATAGATTAAGGTCTAAAAAACATTTCTGAACAAAAACCGGCTAAAAGCCGGTTTTTTTGTGTAAAAACTTGGAAAGTTTGTAAGGATATTTTATTTTAAACGTCTAATATCCGTATATGAAATTTTGGTTTTTGTTTATATTACCTTTTCTTTTGCCGGCTCAAAATAAGTTTGATTTGGCAACGGAAAACCAAACCGCCGCCATTCCTTTTAAGTTTATCAATAATTTGATTATCGTCAAGACGGAAGTTAACGGCAAAATGATGAATATGATATTTGATACCGGTGTTAAAGAGACTATTTTGATCAATCTCAAATCACTTGATTCTTTAAATCTGAAAGGGGTAAAAAAACTGTATTTTGCCGGCGTCGGAAACGAAAATATCAAAATTGCGGCTTTGTCTTCCGTTCATAATAAGATTAATTTGCAAAACAAACTGGTCAATAATGACGCTTTGATTTATATCGTAACCGGAGTGGAATTTCATTTTTCGGAAAATACAGGTATCAATATCAACGGTTTTATAGGAGGTGATTTAATCAAAGATTTTATTGTTCAAATCGATTACAAAAAGAATTTGTTAAGGTTTTACAGGCATAGCGATTTTGACAAAAAATTATTGAAAAAATACAAATCTTATCCCCTTGAAATTATCAGGGACAAACCTTATGTTTATGCTTTTGTAAAAGCGTCTAAAAACAGCCCTCAAGTAGACAGTTTAAAACTCCTGATAGATACCGGAAACGGAGACGCCGTGTGGTTTTTCAGTAAAAGAAAAATAAAATTGCCTGCCAATCAAAAAACCGTGACGGACTATTTCGGTTTGGGATTTAGCGGAAAAATTACCGGACAAAGAGCCAAAATGTACCGGTTCGGTTTTGACGATAAATTCCGGTTTAAAAATGTTTATGCCGGATTACCCGACAGTATTTATTTTACACATATTGTTCGTAATAATCCTTTTGACGGTTTATTGGGTAACGAAATTTTAAGACGTTTTTTTATTTTTTTAGATTATGGGAATAAGACTGTTTATTTAAAAAAATACGGGAGAAATTACCGGAACCGGTTCTTGTTTAACGATACCGGATTGTATCTGTCTTACGACGGTAAAATTCCCGTTAAGGTAAAAACGCTTGTGACTAATTTTGAAACGGATTACAAGAAAGGTGCCGTAGAAGTATATCGAGAAGAATCTTATATATACCGTTACCGGTTGGTAGATAAAATTGTCATCAGTTATATCAGAAAAGATTCTCCTGCGGACAGGGCAGGCTTGATGAAGGGGGATGTTTTATTGGAAATAAACGGCAATGATGTTTACAGGTACCGTTTGGATGAATTGGAAAAACGTTATTTTTATCACAATAATAAATATTTGGAATTTACCGTTAAACGAAAAGGTATGATTTTACAATTTAAAGTATTTAATACCAATCAATTGTGATAAAAAATTTTATTAATTGCTATTGTTCAAATAATTGATTTTTCCTTACAAAATATTTAAGACTTGTTCTTTGATTTTTTCCAGTTCGTCCTTCATTTGCACCACTTTGCGTTGGATTTGGCTGTCATTGGCTTTGGACCCGATAGTGTTGATTTCCCGCCCGATTTCTTGTGAGATAAAACCGAGTTTTTTGCCTTTCATTTCACCGGGTTTTTCCAGTTCATTTTCAAAATATTGCAAATGATTTTTAAGACGAACCTTTTCTTCGTTGATGTCCAGTTTTTCGAGGTAATAAATCAGCTCTTGTTCAAAACGGTTTTTGTCGACTTCCTGTTGCAGGTTGTTTAAAGCGTCTTTCAGCCGTTGTTTGATTTTATCCAAGCGTCCTCTGTCCAGACTGTCTATTTCTTCGAGTGTTTTGTTGATGTTTTTGAGTCGTATTTTTAAATCGTTTTCCATTGCTTGTCCTTCATCTTTGCGGTAGCCGGTAAGTTGTCCGGCGGCGGTTTGCAAAGCGTTCATAACGGCTTGTTGTTCGGCTTCGCTCAGTTCGTCTTCTTCGGGTTTGAGCACATCGGGGAGGCGCAGGACGGCGGCAATCAAAACACTTTGGTCGGCATTGGGGTTTATTTGATTTAAATCGTTCAAATATTGCTGTAAAACAGGTATGTTAATTTTATTTTTAGGACGTTCTTCCAAATCTTCAATTTGAATGACCAAATCGATTTTACCGCGTTTCAGAGTTTGTGAAATAAATTTACGAATAGGCATTTCCATTTCCCGGTAATTAGACGGTAATCTGGTTTTTAAATCAAGATTTTTACTGTTTAATGCTCGTATTTCAACGATAATATTTTTATTGTTAAAAGTTTTAGTGGCTTTTCCGTAGCCGGTCATAGATAAAATCATATACATTATTTTTTATGACGGATAAATTCATTAAAGGCACACCTGCAATGATTAAATTTGCCGGTATAATTTTTATCCGGCTTAATTGATAAAACCATACAAAGATAGTAAATATTGTGGCAACCAACTTATTGTTCCGCCTTAATATTTTGCAGTTTTTCTTTTAAAGCAGATAAGTTTTTCTTACTGTTACCGGTAAAAATATCATCACCTATGATAAAAACCGGTCTTTTTAGAAAAGTATAATCTTGTAAGAGGTAATATTTGTAATCTGCTCCGGTCAGTTTTTGGTCTTTTAAGCCCATCTCTTTGTATTTTTTTGCCCGCCGGCTAAACAGGGCTTCATACGAACCGGCCAGCACTTTCATTTCTTCGAGTTGCGAAGCGGTAACAGGTTGTTCTTTGATTTCTTGAAATTCAAATCCGTTTAAATATTCCGAAACTTCTTTTAAGATACGTCGCGTTGTATCACAGGTTTTTAAGTAATAGACTTTTTTGGTCATACTTTGTTTTTTGGCAAATGTAATAATTATTGGTTATTTGCGTGCTCCGACTATTGTCGGGGGGTATTTGATGGTGGTGTCATTTCGGTGGAGCGACGTAGAAGCGACAGCCTGTCCCGACTTTCGTCGGGGAGAAATATTTTTTTTGAGGAATTGAGGAAATGAGGAAATGAGGAAGTGGCTAATGAGTGGTGTTGATGTATCACGGATAACGATTGAAAAAAAATATAAGTGGATGATTAAATGACACAAAAACAGTGTTTTGGTAAATTTTATTCAAAAAACGGTGATAATA
>JALWFE010000017.1 GCA_027039975.1 Flavobacteriales bacterium | reverse complement strand
TGAAAAGAATTATTATTTCATTTATCATAGTTTTGGTATGGAGTGTTTCTCACGGCCAACGTAAGTATTTTGATGAATATGAAGTTAATGCCGGATATTCTCTTTTTCAAGGAGATTTTGGAGAAAGAGGAGATTTTTCTACTACATTAGGAAATAATGGATTTTTAATAGGAGGTAAAGCTTTTTTGGTGTTATTGGATTATAACCGTCCCAATTGCTACGGATGTAAACATTTAAAATTTCCGTTGATTTTCAATGTAGGTTATTCCACATTGGGATATGACAAAGCTTACAATGATGTAGATGTTGTAACTCCTGATTTAACAAAACTAAAAGCTATAAGTGGTTCCATTTTCCAATCACAAGTAAGTTTTGGCGTAGAATACCATCTTGGTGACTTAAATGCTATTTCTTTCAGTGGTAATAGTTTTTTGGAAAAATTTGACCCTTTTGTCGGTGTAACTGCCGGTATTACAGCTTATGTAGACAGATTAACATCAACCTTAGGCGATATTGATTCAGAACCGGAAATTATTCCGGTAGCTCTAAAAGATGGTCTTTACAATAAACCCGGTGTTGCACCTACTATAATGATAGAAGGTGGATTCAGATATAAGATAAGTAATCGTATGGCAATTTCTTTAAATTCCCGCTGGATGTATTATTTCAGTGATAAAGTGGATGGAATAGTGCCTGATCCTTCAAGGGTAAAAAATCTGTATAACGATTGGCAATTTTCACCTTCTGTAGGTGTTGTATTTTTGCTTAGAAACAGTGGTTTTTATTAATAGGTGTTTAATCTTTTCTACCTTATAATAAAATTTTACAAATCTTGTTAGCCGGTTGGTTATTTTTTAATCAACCGGCTTATTGATTTTTAGCCTTATAACTATTTAAAAAAGTGTTTTTAGTATTTTTTTTTAGCAAAAAAAAAATTAAATTTGCACTATAAAATTAAAAAACAAACTTGAATATGAAAACAATTAAAAACTTATTGTTATTAGCCATTTTCGGATTGATGGCGAGTAATGCTTTTGCACAAGGAACCGTAAAAGGAACTGTTGTAGAAGCTAAAACAAACGAGCCCCTGCCGGGTGCTGACGTTGTAGTGGTAGGCACACAAAAAGGTGTTGCTACGGATTTTGATGGTAAATTCGTTTTGGAAGTACCTGCCGGTACTCAAAAAATTAAAATTTCTTTTGTAGGATATGAGCCTGTTACTATTTCCGTTAATTTATCTAACGGACAAGTTAAAAATTTAGGAACTATTACAATGTCTCCTGACGCATCTTCACTCGGTGAAGTTGTAATTGTCGGTACAGGAGTTGTTGACTTGGCAAAAGACAGAAAAACACCTATCGCCGTATCAACACTAAAAGCAACTGAAATTCAAGAACAAGTCGGAAATTTTGATTTACCCGAATTATTAACGACTACTCCTTCCGTTCAAGCTATCAAAGGTGGTGGATATGGTGGCGGAAGTATGTATCTACGTGGTTTTGACCAAACAAATACGGCTTTCTTGTTAAATGGCCAACCTATCAATGGTATGGAAGACGGTAAAATGTATTGGTCAAACTGGTCCGGAGTCTTGGATATTGCAAATGCCGTTCAGGTACAAAGAGGTCTCGGCTCTTCAAAATTAGCTATTTCATCAGTCGGAGGTACCGTCAACATCGTTACAAAAACCGTTGATAAAAAACAAGGTGGTTTTGTAAGTGCTATGATAGCCAATGACAATTATATAAAAGGAACCGCTTATTATTCAACCGGAATTATGAAAAACGGTTTGGCAGTTGCCGCTATGTTCGGACATTGGCAAGGTGACGGTTACAGAAACGGTACACCCGGACAAGGTCAAACTTATTTCTTCTCTGTTGGTTATAAACCTAATGAAAAACATATCTTTAACTTTTTAATCACCGGAGCCCCCCAATGGCACGGAGATGCTTGGACACGTCCTTTGAATGAATATTTAAAACACGATGAAGGCGGTCGTTTCAACCCTTACTACGGTTATAAAAACGGTAAATTATATCCGGGATTAAGAAACTTCTATCACAAACCTATTATCAATTTAAGTTGGGATTTCAATCTCAGCGAAACATCCAAATTATCTACCGTCCTTTACGGCTCTATCGGACGTGGCGGTTATGCATATATGGAGAAAGCCGCTTGGGGATTGGTTGATACCGATAAAGACGGTGGCATGAATTTTGACCATCTTATCGCACTTAACAAAAGTCAACCTGACGGTAATGCCAAAGGATTTATAAAAGGTTCGTTTAACGGACATAATTGGTATGGTTTAGTTACAAATTTTGAAACCAAATTCAATGATAATATCTCGTTCAACATTGGTGGTGACGTAAGAATGTATAACGGACAACATTTTAGAGCGGCAGTTGATTTTATGGGTGCCGACCATTATGACACCAGCAGTACCTTGAACGGTAACTATTCTATGAACAATACTTACGGTGGTTATGACCCGTGGGCAGCTGTATTTAACTTTAATAACGACCATAAACAACGTTATAAATATGATTATGAAGAATTCATTAATTATTACGGCGTATTTACACAAATAGAATACTCCAAAGACAAATTCTCTACATTTGTTCAAGGTGCTGTTTCCAACCAAAGCCACCTCGTTTACAACTACTTTAATTATCCCGAAGTTAAAAAATCTGAAAAAATCAATAATATGGGATATAACATCAAAGGAGGAATGGCTTACAATTTCGATGAACACAACACCACATTTGTTAATGCCGGATATTATTCAAGACAACCTTTCCATGATGATATTTTTGTCAATTTAAGAAAATCCGTTGATGTTGATAAATATGCCAATAAAAATCAAGCTATAACCGGCTTGGAACTCGGACACAATATCAACTATGATAAACTTAAAATGAGCATTAATTTATACTATACCAAATGGCTTGACAGAACTCATACTTTTATTGTAACCGACGATACCGATCCTAACAATATTAAAGTCTATGATATTCAACAAAACGGTATTAATGAAACACACAAAGGTATTGAAGTCGAATTTGATTATAAACCTATCAAAACTTTACAATTAAGAGGATACACTTCAATTGGTGACTGGAAATACGGTAAAGAACCGACCACCAAAGTTTATGACGATGCAACCGGTAATGATATTACAAGCACATATACCGGATATATGCCGGGTAGTTACAGTGAAGGAGATGTTATCGGTGGTGCTGCACAATTTACTGCCGGTTTCGGTTTGAATTACGAATTTATTAAAGGATTTAAATTTAATGCTTTCCAAAAATATTATGACAAGTTATTCTCTGTCGGCGGTGTTCCTCTTCCTGCATACTCCGTTGTGGATGCCGGTTTGACTTACAAAATGCCGTTAGGTAAAAACAAAATTAAATTCAGATTAAACGTCAACAACATCTTTAACAAATTCTATATCGAATACTCAAAAGATGGTCAATTTATTGATAATACAACTACTGAAACTTGGAATGGAGTTGATGTAAGAAATAATGTAAGTATCGGTTATGGTAGAACTTGGAACTTCGGTATCAAATATATGTTCTAAAATTCTACTAAAAAAATATCACTCAAAAAGCCCCCGCATTTCAGGGGGCTTTTTTTATAAGAATAAATGAAGAAAAATCACCCGGATTTTATATTCAAAAAGAATTATTGTAAATTTACAAATCCAATAATTTTCCCTGAACGATGAAGCAACTGCTTATTATATCTCTGTTATTTTTTTCCATTACCGGTTTTTGCCAACAAACTATTCCGGCTGACTCTCTGTACAAACCCGATCCACATTATCTCGAAGACCAATTATATTTCGGTATATCATACATTATATTAAGAAACTTGCCTGACGATATGAAACAAAACGGATTTTCCAACATCGTTAAATTCGGTTTTATCAGAGATATCCCCCTCAATGAACGGCGTAATTTAGGTATCGGATTGGGATTAGGGCTATCTTGGGAATCTTATTTCCAAAATCTTAGAGTAACGGTCAACGAACAAACCGGCGAAGTATCTTATGTTATTTTAAACAATACCAATTATAGAAGTAATTCTTTTTCGTTGAACAAAATAGATATACCTTTCGAACTGCGGTGGCGGGGCAGTACGCCCGAAAAATACAAATTTTGGCGGCTTTATGCCGGTATCACAACTTCTTATGTTTATAAAACAGAAGCCAACTATATAACGGATAAAATCGATGTGACTTACCAAAATATCAAAATTATCCGCAATTGGCAATACGGTATCAATGTGTCGGCCGGATACGGTACTTGGAACTTTAATTTCTATTACGGATTAAACAATTTAATCAAAAAAGGGATTCAACTGAACGGTAATGATATTAATGCCCGGACTATGTCTTTCGGCTTTGTATATTATTTCTTATAGTTATTACATTTATCCGTTTTCACCCTCCTGATATGCTATAAATACCAAAAAAATCCTCAAACTGTCATCCGTCAATTTAAGATTAAAATTAGATGTAAGCATTGCTCCTCAGCTGAAAACAAAACATTTTGCTAAAAAACATATCATAAAAAAACGTAAATTTGTCAATTAATTTATGGCATAATTTTTTCAAAGAAGATATAACAAATGAATAAAATCATTTATTTTATGAAAAGAAACTATAAACTTGTTTTAATCATTATTGCAGTAGCAATTTTTATCGTGGCATTCAGAAAACATCAAACGGCTGATAATAAAGAGGCTGCCATCATCACCGGCATCCACAACATTATTGAGTATGCGCATTATCACCCTGCACCGCTCAACGATGATTTCTCCCATAAAGTTTTCGACCAAATCATAGAAGATTTTGACCCTTCCAAAAGATATTTTTTACAATCCGATATCGATGAATTATCGGTATATAGAGATTCGATAGACGATGAAATTCGCAAAGGAAAAACGGATTTTTACAAAAAAATTTATGCCATCGTACAAAAACGCCAAGCGGAAAGTATTGAATATATCAATGAAATTCTCGAAAAAGGATTTGATTTTGATAAAGATGAAACACTCAATATCGATTATGAGAAAATAAAACCGGCCAAAACCAAAGCCGAACTTAAAGAACGCTGGCGAAAATATTTAAAATTCAACACTTTATCACGACTGTATGACAAAATAAAAGACCAAGAAAAAAAACAAAAAAAAGACAGTGCCTTTAAGCCTAAAAGCATTAAGGAATTGGAACAAGAATCACTCAAAGCCACCAAAAAATCCATTAAAACCTATATCGATGCCTTAAAAGATATGGAAGATATGGATTATTTTGCCATCTATATGAATGCTATCACTATGCAAAACGATCCGCATACCAATTATTTCAGCCCGCAAGGCAAGGAACGTTTTGATATGGGTATGTCCGGGTCATACGAAGGCATCGGAGCGCGGTTGCAAAAAGAAGGTGATTATGTCAAAATTGTAGAAGTAATAGCCGGCGGACCGGCTTGGAAAGACGGGAAATTAAAAGTAGGGGATATTATTCAAAAAGTAGGGCAAGGTGACGAAGAACCGGTAGATATTATGGGTATGCGGCTTTCAAAGGTGGTAAAACTCATCAAAGGTCCAAAAGGAACAGTTGTTAAACTGATTGTCAAGCGGGTCGACGGCAGCATTGAAACCATACCTATAACCCGTGACGAAGTAGAACTGGAAGAAACTTTTGCCAAATCATTATTGATTAACGATAAAAACCGCACTTTCGGGTATATTTATTTGCCTAAATTTTATATCGATTTTAAAGAAAAAGAACACCGCAGTGCCGCTTCCGATATCAAAAAAGAATTGGAGAAACTCAAAGCCGAAAACGTTGAAGGTATCATCTTGGATTTGCGAAACAACGGTGGTGGTTCGCTTTCAACGGTCATCGATATTGCCGGATATTTTATCGACAAAGGGCCTATTGTCCAGGTTCGCGACAAAAACGATAAAGTGGACGTGTTGAAAGATGAAGATAAAAACACGGTTTATAAAGGTAAAGTGGTTGTATTGATCAATGAATTGTCGGCATCGGCATCAGAAATTTTAGCTGCCGCATTGCAAGATTACAACCGTGCTATTATAATAGGTGGTAATTCTTACGGTAAAGGCACGGTGCAAAACCTTATCGGTTTAAACAGAGTTATGGGAGATAATTTCGGGGATTTAGGCGCTTTAAAATGGACCACCAAGAAATTTTACCGTATAAGCGGCGGCTCCACACAACGTAAAGGTGTCATCCCCGATATTATTATTCCCGATACATATATGTATCTGAAAGTAAGAGAAAAAGATGAAAAAACCGCCTTACCTTGGGACCAAATTGATAAAGCCCGTCATAAAATTTATGAAATATCTCATAAATTACAAATTGTAAAATCGGAACAACAACGCATCGATACTACGGCCTTATTCAGACACATAAAAGAAAAAGCCCGTTGGATTGCAGACAATAAAAAAGACGATATTATTTATTTAAAATTAGATAAATATATTGAAGACATCAAGCAAAATGAAACCGCAGGTAAGAAATTTGACAGTTTGACCAAGTTTGAATCACAATTTAAAATTTATTCTCTACCTGCCGACTTAAAAGATAAAACCAAATCACAAGATACGGTCTTTAAAACCAGACGCAAAAAGTGGATTGATGCCGTAAAAAAAGACCCTTATATCAATGAAGCGGTAAAAATATTGGAAAAAGAATTTTGATTATAATTGATTATGACCAAAACCGGATTATTTTTCGGAAGTTTTAATCCCGTACATATCGGACATCTCATAATTGCCAATCACATCGTTGAACATACCGCTCTCGACAATGTTTGGTTGGTGGTAACACCTCACAATCCACACAAAAAAAAAGCTTCTTTACTCAATGATTTTCAACGGTTGACAATGGTACGGTTAGCCACCGAAAATTATCCGGCTATAAAAGATTGTAAAATTGAATTTGATTTGTCACAACCTAATTATACGATCAACACCTTAACGGTTTTGCAAGAAAAATTTCCCCGGAACGAATTTGTGCTGTTAATGGGTGAAGACAATCTGGCGACCTTTCCGAAATGGAAAAATTTTGAAATCATCTTGAAATATTACAAAATATTTGTGTATCCGCGATTACACCGGAAAAGTGTTCCAGCTTTTTTGATAAATCATCCGTCAATTGAGTTTATCAAAGCCCCGGTTATTGAAATATCGGCCACACAAATCAGAAAAGACATCAAAGCCGGAAAAAATGTCCGGCCTTTACTACCACCGGAAGTTTATAAATATATTGATGAAATGCATTTTTACAAATAATTTTGTATTTTCGTAAATAAAAAAAAAACAAGACATGAGCTTGATAGAATTAAAAGTTGACCGCATACAATACAGTGAAACCCAAACGGGAGCTTATGTTTTGTTTTTAAGTGAACCCGTTACCGGAAAAAAATTGCCTATTGTTATCGGCGGTATGGAAGCCCATTCCATCACAATAGGACTTGAAAAAGATATCATTCCGCAACGGCCGTTAACACATGATTTGATGAAATCCGTTATGATTACTTATGGTATAAACCTCCGGAAAGTCATCATTAACAAATTTGACCAAGGAATTTTTTATGCACTATTGATTACCGAAAAAGATGGCATCGAAAAAGCCATTGATTCCCGTACCTCCGATGCCGTTGCCCTTGCCGTTAGGTTTGATGCACCTATTTTTTGTGAAAGTGAAATTTTGGAAGAAGCCGGTATTACTTTACCCGGAAGTTCTCCACGTAAACGTAAACAGGAAAAAATCCAACAAGAAGTCGATGAACTGGAAAAAATTTTAGACAAAATCGATGAAATTTTAGAACCTGCTCTTAATTTTGATGAAGAAACTGACAGCAAGGATACGAATTTAAGTGAACTGGAAAAACTTTCATTGGAATTGTTTGGTAAAAAAAAGGTCAAATATTCAAAAAAAGAAATTGAAAACCTGATGCAAGCGGCCATTGAAGAAGAACAATACGAACGTGCCGGTATGCTCAAACGCTTCATAGAACTCTCATTTAATAAAAAATAATTCTGAAAATACTTTATGAATAGTCTTCAACTGCTCGCCGGACAAAAAGAAATATCACTGACAGAACTAACCGGGCAAATAAAAAAAGACTTATCATTATCCGGTATTGATACCTTGTTTTTCGAAAAAATTTTATCCGCTGACGATTTATTAAAAAATCTTCAACAATTCATTCAAGAGATTTTAACATACCGACCTGCCGATTTCGACCGGTTTATGTACCGTGTCGATGTGCCGGAAAAAGAATTTTCAAGTCTGATAACCACCGATTTGGATACTCTTGTAGACAAAATCGTATTATTGATTTTAAAACGCGAAATGCAAAAACTCGTTTTCAGAAAACAATTCGGACAATAAAAAAACCCGGCAAACACCGGGCTTTCATAAATTTTTAAAGAAAATTTTATCTATTTCCAAACTTGGAAACAAACGCATCATATTTGTCCCCCAAAACACTCTTCATAAACATTTGATAGCCGCTTGCTCTTTCGGCTTCTTTTTCCACCTCTTTGATGACTTGCTCTAAAGTTTTACCTTGAGTTTGTCCTTGTTTTTCCGCTAAAATGATTCTTTTGTGAATAGCGCGTGCTTTATCATAATTAAGTTTGTAAACTTTATCGGCTGTGGCTTGATCCAAATTTAACGCCGACTGAATCATATCCGTTTGTTGTTTGGCATATGTCTTTATATTAAACTTTTGTGATAAACTTTGACTATATCCGGTCAATGCAATCAAGAGTACGGCAATACTTAAAATTTTTTTCATGATTTCGCTTTTTTATAAACTTTATGATGCAATTTTAAGAAAAATTTTTAACATACACAAACAAAAAAATTTTTTAAGAACACATTTTCCGCACTTATTGACAGATAAACAATTTGAATCTGTAATTTTTAAAATTTTTTGTAAGTTTATGTTTATTTAATCGACTGAATTAGCCGAAGATGTTGTGCAAAAAACATTTCTATCGGCATCTAAAAGTGCCGATGAATATTCTAATGCTTGATTGCAAATAAACAACTTTATTGGTTACAAAAAAATTGGATGGAAAACTTACTTTTCGGGAGCGTTTAAGACTCAAAATGCATCTTCTAAATTGTAAGTTTTGTTACATTTTTAATGTCCAAAGTGAGAAAATTGACGTAATTTTGAAAGCAACACCGGACAAATTAAGCGAAAAATATTGCAAAAACCACCGTATGGACGAACAAAAAAAAAAGGAAATAATACATCAACTTCTTAAAAATCAACAAACTAAATTTATTTTATGAGTATTATAATAAAATTTTATAGAAAACGTTTTCCATTAAGATAAAAAAATATACATTTGAACTATCATTAATTTATTACAAACAATTAAATTTTAAAACTATGAAAAAAACAAGTTTAACAAAAGTGGCCTTAATGGCATTTTTATTAACGGGTTTCGTATTCTTGTCATCTTGTGGTGGCGACGATAACGCTAAAAAGGAAGCGACAACGGAACAAACCGAGCAAGCTACTGAAAAAGCAAAAGAAGAACAACCGGCTGAAAAACCTGCTGAAAAAGCCGAAGAAAAGAAAGCAGATCATTTTGCCGAAATGGATGCCGACAAAGACGGTAAAATCAGCAAAGAAGAATTTGTAAACCACACCAAAGAAGAATTCGGTAAAAAAGACAAAAACGGAGACGGTAAATTGTCAAAAGACGAGTGTAAAATGGCCGAAAAATTCGATACCAACAAAGACGGTGGTGTTGACCCGGATGAATTTGCCAAAGGACACGAAGAAATGTTTGCCAAAATTGATGTCGATAAAGACGGTTTTGCTACCAAAGAAGAATTTAAAACTTTTGAAGCTTCTATGAAAAAAGAAGCCAAAAAAGGAAAATGTGGTGACGGAAAATGCGGTGACGGAAAATGTGGTAAATAATTTTATTTTTACATTATTACAAACAAAAACCACCTCATTTCACAGGTGGTTTTTTTGTTAAATTTGCACTGATGAAACCCGTCACTTACAATACAAGAAGAAAATTTTTAAAAGGCTTAGGTGCCACCGCTATACTTTGGCAAATACCTTTTTGGCAAAGTTGTCAACAACCGGCACCGGTCATTAACGGTATTCTACCGGAAACAAAACAAAAAATTTTACATACCGTTTTAAATCATCTTTTTCCCCCAACGGAACAAAGCCCGGGTATCGAACAACTCAACACCATACACCATATCAATGTTTATCTGTCAGACCCTTTGATAGACCCCGACGAACAAAAATATATCATAAACGGTACCGGTTGGCTGGACGAAACTTCTCACGAAATTTTTAAAACCGGTTTTTTATCTTTAAATCATTCGCAACAGGTTAAAATCTTAAAAAATATTTTAAAAACTTCTTGGGGTGAGTCTTGGTTGTCAAGACTGCTGACTTTGACTTTTGAATCTTTGTTGTTAGACCCGTTGTATCAAGTTAATATCAATGAAGCAGGATGGCAGTGGTTACACCACATACCCGGTAAACCGCGACCTCAGAAAAACATCTCCTACCCGGAAATATTAAACCGTAAAAAAGAACTAACCGTTATCACCGATTTGAATCAACTGTAAAAATGACCGAAAAACAAATATACGATGTTTGTGTCGTAGGAAGCGGCGCCGGTGCCGGACCGGTAATTTACGAGTTATCAAAAGCCGGCTTCAAAGTCATTGTCTTGGAAAAAGGTCCTTGGTATCGTACCAAAGATTTCAGCAAAGACGAAATGGTAGCCACACGTCGCAGTGTCTATACACCCAATCTTAAAGACGAACCGCAGGTCATTGAAGACCTTAATGATAAAGGCGAATGGGAAGCCAAATCCACTTATGAAACCGGACGTAATTTTTGGAACGGTAATTGTGTCGGGGGTTCCTCCAATTTTATGAGCGGTTATTTTGCGCGACTTAAACCGGTGGATTTCAAATTGCTGTCAACCTACGGTGAAATCCCCGGTGCCAACATTGCCGATTGGCCTATTACTTATGACGATTTGGAACCTTACTACGAAAAAGTGGAACGTCTGGTAGGTGTGTCGGGTAAAGTAGTTCCACATAAATTTATGTCGCCGCGTTCCACACCGGACTATCCCTATCCCCCATTGGCTGAAAATATTGTATCATCTTGGATTGACAAAGCGGCAGCCGAACTCAATATCCAAAGTATCCCCTTGGCAAGAGCCATTTTGTCGCAAAAAAAAGGCGAACGCAATGCTTGTTATTATTCCAATTATTGCGGTAGCTACGGTTGTTCGTCCGATGCCAAAGGCAGTTCGCGTGTCGCTCTGATTCACGATGCGCTCAAAACAGGTAACTGTACAGTTGTCCCAAATGCTAAAGTTTTTCATCTGGAAACAGATGGTAATTACCGGCTCAAAAAAGCTTGGTATTACGATGCCTCGGGACAAAAACAAGCGGTTGAAGCCAAAATATTCGTTGTGGCAGCACAAGCGGTTGAAACTTCACGATTGCTGTTGATGAGCCGTAACAAAGAATTTCCTAACGGCTTGGCAAATAATAACGGTCAAGTCGGGAAAAACTTAATTTTTTCAGGCGGTGGCGTAGGCGGTGGTGATTTTTATTACGATGAACTCGAACCGGAATTAGCACGCGAATTAGCCAAACCCGGCGTATTTGTCAACCGGACCATCCAAGATTTTTACGAACTGACCAATCCCGATAACGGACAAAAAATGAAAGGCGGTACCGTCGATTTTTTGTTTGAACATGCCAATCCCGTTTCCAAAGCTATCAGGGAAAAATGGGATGATGAAGGCTATCTACGTTGGGGAATCGGACTCAAACAACATTTGCACCGGTATTTTACCAATGTGCGTAAACTCAAATTTGAAATTTTTGTCGATTGGTTACCCACCGACAACTGTTTCGTCAGCTTGTCAAACAAAGTAAAAGACAAATGGGGGGACCCTGTGGCAAAAATCCGCACCGGATATCACCCGCACGACTTGAAAGTCGCGGAAATAATTGCCGATAAATCCAAACAAATATTGGCTAAAATGGGCGCTCACAATATTTATGCTTCTATCAGCGGCGCACCACCTAACAACCTGCAAGCCGGTGGATGCCGTTTCGGTGATGACCCCGAAAAAACGGTTCTCAATAAATATTGCCAATCCCACGAAGTGGAAAATTTATTTGTAACCGACGGGAGCTTTATGCCTACCGGCGGCAGTGTGACTTATACTTGGACTATCTATGCCAATAGTTTTAGAGTAGCGGATATTATCAAACGCCATCTTACATAATCTCTCATTTTTTTCTTTACCGGTAACTTAAATTTTTTTCTTTTTTGCAAAAATTTGAAAAAAAACAAAAAAATCCATTTAAAAATGTTAAAATTGTATTTTTTTCACCCTATTAACTTATTCATATCACTAAAATAAAGCGTGATTTTTGTAATTTTGTTAATCAAAACACGAACGAATTATATTAACACAAACAAATATAGGTTATGACAAATTTAAAATTGTTCTCCATTATTATTGTATTACTTTTCACTACATTTAACGGAATTAACAAATTTTCCAATCCGCAAACTTATCAACAGATAAAAAATAATATCAGAGTAGCTCAACAAACACCCGAAGCTTTTTTTAAAACCCAATGCGGATTTTGTCACAATAAAGAAGAACTGATAGCACCGGACATGAATAAAATCAAAGCTGTTTATTTAAAAAAATACCCTACAAAAGAGGCTTTTGTCAAAGCTATAATTGCTTTTGTTAAAAATCCGGATAAGAAAAATGCTATTTATAAAGAAGGCATTGAAAAATTCACCGATATGCCCAAAATGCCTTTTAAAGACGAACAAATAAAAGCCGTAGCAAGATATATTTATAGCACATCCGGTCTTTAAAAAACTTTTTGTTTTACAAAATAATAAAAAAACCTGTAATTCTAAGAATTACAGGTTTTTTATTTGTACCTACACGAATACAATTTCCAGATATTTGCATATATATATTTACTTAAAAAAACCTTAATTTTACATTCCAAGATTTCAAACATAATAAATGAAGAAACTCAAAAAAATATTAGGCATTATCTCTTTAACATTTACTATCATCATTCTAGCTTTGTATCTAACCGGTTACGAATATATTTTAACTGCCGCCAAAATTGTTTACGGCAACGGACATATCACCTCTTTTATTGACGATTTCCGGTTTTTTCCTACTCGAAAAATCGATAATGACCCTGATAATATTTGGTATTGGCCGAAACATAAACGCTACAATCAAATAAAACCGACAAAAAGACTTCTCGATGAACATAAAAAAATGAAAACCGTGGCGTTTCTCATTATCAAAAACGACAGTATCCTAAGTGAGAATTATTACGAAGGCTACCACAAAGACAGTTTGTCCAATTCGTTTTCAATGGCCAAAAGTATGACCGAAGCCCTTTTGGGAAAAGCCATTAAAGACGGCCATGTAAAAATGTCGGATAAAGTTATCAAATATTTACCTGAATTAAAAGGCAAATATGCCCAAGAAGTTACCATTGCCGATTTGGCATCGATGAGTAGCGGGTCCAACTGGATTGAAGATTATTACAATCCGTTTCATATCACCACCGAAGCCTATTTCAGCGATGATTTGAAACGTTTGATGCTCGAAAAAGTCCGCATTGACCACAAACCCGGACAAAAATTCAAATATCTCAGCGGTGATACGCAACTCCTGGGTATGGTTATAGCCAAAGCCACCGGCATGAGCTTGTCGGAATATATGTCAAAAAGTTTTTGGCAACCGATGGGCGCCCGTAAATATGCTTTATGGACTTTGGATGGAAGGGGAGAAACTGAAAAGGCATTCTGTTGTATCAACTCCAACGCCCGTGATTTTGCCCGTTTCGGCAAATTATACGAACATTTCGGCAACTGGAACGGTACCCAAATCATTGATACCGCTTATGTCAAAAAGTCACTATCCCCCCGTTTAGAATCTTCACCTTACTACGGTTATTCTTGGTGGTTAAGCGATTATAAAGGTAAAAAAATAGCCTATATGCGCGGTGTTTTGGGACAATATGTCATCATCATTCCCGAAGATAATTTAATCATAGTCCGCTTGGGCAAAAAACGGGATTTCTTCCCCAACGGCAAGCATCATTCCAATGATTTTTATATCTATATAGATGAAACTTATGAAATGCTAAAAATTAACAAGTAGAGACGCACACCCCGTACATCTGTAAAATACAAATAATACGAATAATCCTTTGAGCGCCGTAGGTGCGACATTATAGTTGAAAGTTGAAAGTTAAAAGTTGAAAGTTTGCTTACTCATACTCATTAATTCCATACAACAATTCTTTCATTTTACTACCGTTGATTTCAACGGGACGATACGCAAGGTTAAATTTTTGAATAGACACATCTATGTCGGATTTCAACTTGGTATAGGCAGGCGGTAAACTGCTAATGCATTGACGCTCGTTTTCATAACTGTTTAAAATAATTTTAAATTTTTGATAATATTGGACGCTTCTTCATCCGCCAAACTTTTGAGTTGTTGTTGCAAAGCGTCTTTTTGTATCAACAGATTGACTTTTGTTTCCAAATCCGTGGCTTTGGACAGCGCTTGCCGGGTTTGTTGCAGGTGGTTATAAATATTTTGTTTTCGTATTTGATAAGCAGCCTTAATTCTGCGAATGGCACTGATCATTTCGTCAACTTTTTGATTGATGGAGTCTTTGTCCGGCGGGGCTGCCATAGTAGTTTGTATTGCCCATAGCAACAGGGCAAACAGATATATTTTGGATTTCATAGGTTGGTCGGTTATGGTTAAAAAAGCCGGCAACGGCCTTTAATATTAATAACCAATGCCGGCTTAACTGGTAAAATAATTATAAATTACAAGTCTTTTTAATAAAAAAGGAACGCAATTTTAATTTTGTTTTTAAAATTATTTTTTCTTTTTTCTACAAAAATAACAAGTCACAATATCTGATAAAAAAAGAATAATTATCATTATTAATAATTTAATATTCTCATCCATGTTATAAAATTTATTATTATTAAATTAACAGTTTTTTATCACATTTCATTGTATCATAATAGCTGCAATCGCTGATGCTCTGGCTGTTGCCCAACCAACAGCTCCCCAAGCAATTCCTCCGGAAAAAAAACCTGCGGCAGCTGTTATTCCACCTGCTACAAAATCTACTGCACCAACTTTCCACCACGGTTTTTTGTTAGTTTTAGATATAAATTTAAATCCTTTCCATTTTGTCTCATTCCTATCCCAGTATTCAATAGAATTGTATCCAATGGCAATTGAAGCGAGAATTTTATTTTGTATTTTCTTATCTCTTACATTTTTTTTAACTTCATCGACTAAATTTACCATACTCTGTTTATCATGGTTATTCACAAGTTGTTCCGCTTTAATCAAATATTTTTTGTATTCAATAGGTAACTGGACATTTTCATTTTTTTCAATTATTTGGAAATAATAATCTATAGGTTTTATAGAATAAGAGTTATCGTTTAGTATATACGCCGTAGCGGGCTTATGTTCTCCTATTTTTGATTTACTCACCAAAGATAGCAAAAATTCTGCGAATTTTTTAATTTATTTTACCGACAAAAATTCGCAGTTCCGACGAAAGTCGGAAGCGGTGCAAATACACACAAACCATACAATTAAGGACAAAATCCCGCTATGGGGTATATACAGTGTTGTGTTGTCGTTATTTTTCTTTTTTTATCAAATAAACAGTTCCTTTTCCTTTGCCGACACTTTGAATGATATGTTCTTTTTTCAGATATTGTATATCTTTTTTTATGGTGTTAATATTTACATTTTTAAATTTTTTTGCAATATCAGATATTTTTAATGGCTGATTTTTTGTTAAATAATCTTTTATTTGCTTCTGTCTTTCATTCAAATAGCCACCTTTTGACTTAAATATATCGTATTTTGCATCAAGTCTTTGAGTTAGAATATTTAATTTGTCAAGGAAATACAAAGTCCATTTAGAAATATTTTCATTGTCTTTATTTCGATTTTTTTGTCCTTCCATTAATGCCTGATAGTATTCCTTTTTGGTTTTTTCAATTAAATTTTCAAATGAAACATATTGGATAAACATATAATCATTTTGAAGTAACAAAAGGGTAGTTAATAATCTCGAAAGTCGTCCGTTTCCATCTTGAAAAGGGTGAATTGATAAAAATTCATAGATAAAATTTGCAATAATAATCAAAGGGTGAATTTCGCCTTTTTCAAATTGTTCATTAGTCCAATTTATTAAATCATTCATTTCATTTTGAACCAAATGAACATCTGTTGTATTGAAAATAACTTTTTGTATGCCACCCGGATAATTTGCAACAACTTTATTAGAAAGAGATTTATATTTTCCGCGATGCCGCGTATCTTTATCACTGTATTTTAATAAAAATTGATGTAATTGTTTGATATAATTTTCAGACAATCTAATATTATCATAATTTTCATAAATGATTTCTAATGTATCATAATATCCTACCACTTCTTGTTCATCTCTTGATTTTAATTTTGTGATTTTAACATCATTTAAGAGTTCTTGTATTTCTTTGTCGGTTAGGGTTCCGCCTTCAATTCTTGTTGAAGAACCAATGCTTTCAATGGTTGCGATTTTCCTTAATTCTTTAAGGTATATATTTTCTTGTTTTTCAATAATATTCCACTTTCCCTTGTATAAATCAATTTTGGAAATAAGGTTTAAAATTTTCTGGTTTGTTTGAAAATCAAAATTAATTTTATTTAGATATTTATCCATATGTTATCCGTATTTTATCCGAATACAAATGTATATGGATTTTATAAAATATCCAAATATTATCTGTATTTTATCTGAAAATCCTGTTTTGAATGCACCACAACAAAACTGTATAAATAATTAAAAGATTCTTTTTTTAAGTTATCTTTTTTATTCATAAAATTAATTATTTCTTTAACAGCATCTTTTTTTGTTTTAATATTTTTCATTGCTGTAAGATGTGCATATATCTTTTCTAAATCTTTATTATGAAGTTTGCCTACATAATCCATAGGATTATTCTTTTGCCCGTAATTAAACAAAAAAGCAAATAAAGCTACCAATGTAATTGTGTTTTTTAAAGTTTTCATAATTCTACGTTTTTTTATTAATATTCAGTTTAAATGTTCCGGATAGTTTCACTTCATTACCGGTGATGCGGAAGTTACTCGCCAAACTAAACTTCGGTCCGCTTGACAAACTAACTAAAAAAACGTATCTTTGTCTCAGCTAAACCAAAGTTTAGTGTTCTGTGGGAAAGCAATTCGTAATTTCCCAGGTCACGGTTGCTTTCCCTTTTTTTATTTGTGTTGTTTTTTACGGTTCTTTCATAGGCTTTAATTTTTTTTGAATTTTTGCGAATTTTTTAATGCAATAAATTAGGAATTTACAGAAAAAAAATAAAACATAACTAACTG
>JALWFE010000016.1 GCA_027039975.1 Flavobacteriales bacterium | reverse complement strand
TATACTTAAGTTTTTTTGAGTGTTTTTTATTTTTTTATGATAATATATTATTATAACAATAATTTTTTTTAATATTATCATTAAATTATTAATAATATAATAATGAAAAAATTATACTTGTTATTTTTCTTCTTAATCGTATTTTTTTACCCTCTTAATGCTCAATATCAATTAATAGGAGGCAGTGATAACGATGTGGGCACTTGTGCGTTTGCCGTTGGCCCTTTCAATTTTATAAAAGCAGGTTATTATCAATCGAACGATGGTGATTTCAATTCTAATTACGGCAAGGAAGATTGTTTTATAACTTGCTCATCTTGGACCACGGTTTTCGGTGGTTCACAACATGATTACATTTATGACATAACAGGCGAAAATGGAAATATTTATATAGCCGGAACTTCCGATTCCAATGATTATGATATTCCAAATAATCAAGGTGCGGAAGATTATCTGGTTGCCAAACTGGATAGTAACGGACAATTACTTTGGGTTAAAACCTTTGGAGGAAGTGGAACGGATATCGCTACCTCAATCCTATTTTTTGACAATTATATTTGGGTACTAGGATATTCCAATTCATCAGATGGTGATGTAACCGGTAATTACGGAAGTTTTGATCTGTGGCTGATAAAATTGGATACAGACGGCAATTTAATTTGGCAAAAAAATTACGGCGGTTCGCTTGATGACCGTAGTTCGGATATGGAAGTGTTAATCAGTGGTTTTTTACCATCGGATTTATTTTTGGCAGGTTATTCCAAATCATCGGATGGTGATTTAAACTTTAATCACGGTAAATTTGATTATTGGCTTTTGGGTGTCAATTCCACCAATGGTGATATTGTTTGGCAGCAATCCTATGGTGGTAATGGTGATGATATAAAACCTTCAATTTCAACTTTTAGCGGTCTTGTTGATATAGTCGGGTCGTCAAATTCAACAAACGGTGACATTACTAACCCGTTAGGTGGTTATGATGTTTGGTGGCTTTCCGGATATCTGGGCAGTAACGGTTTGGTCATTGATTCATTCCGGAATATCGGTGGTTCAAATGATGATTTCGGAACGGATGTCATGAATTTTCCATTTCCAATTTGCGGTAGTCCTATGATATTTATAATATTTTATTCCGATTCTTCAGATGGAACAATAAATATCAATCATGGTGGATATGATGCTTGGTTGGTGCATACTGATTATAATAATTTTGAATTTTTCAATTATGGCGGTCAAAATGATGATAAATTTTTGAGATTACCATCATTTAATTCTTACGAATTTGCAGGAGGAGATCCTATGGTTTTAAATTATTGTATCGGTAGTAGTGCCTCTAATGATATTCCCGGAACAAATCCTCACGGCCAAGAAGACGCTTGGTTTGTCTTTGGAAATCCCGGTGCAATTAACGAATACCCTATTAACATTAAAATCTATCCTAATCCTGTTACGGAACAAGTGCATATTCAAGTAGAAAATCATAAAATCAAAACATTACAATTGTATGATTTAACCGGAAAATTGCTGATAAACGATAGTATAAAATCTTTTCAAGATGAATATTCTTTAAATTTACAGAACTTGAAACCGGGAAATTATCTGTTAAAAATTTTCACAGACAAAGGTGAAGCCATCAAGAAATTGATAAAAACGCATTGATAAATTCCTATCTTTTTCCAATTTATACAATACTAAACCTTCTTAATGATTTTTTACGGTATTTTGAAAATTAAACCGTCAAACTCCGGCGATAACCAATTTAATACCGTAACTCAAAAAATTAAATTTATTTGTGGTCACTAAAAATTTTTTTGTAATTTTGCAAACCAATTCATCTAAACCTCTGGCGAAAATCGTGTATGTTTTTTTGAATCAATTTTTAAAATGAATTAAAAATGGACAGTCTCATTAAATTAGTTCAAGACGAGCTTATCGAAAAAAAGGATATCCCGGAGTTTGGTCCCGGTGATACCATTACGGTTTACTACGAAATCAGGGAAGGTAACAAAACACGGACCCAGTTTTTTAAAGGTGTTGTGATTCAGGTTCGTGGTAGCGGAGCAACTAAAACTTTTACCATTCGTAAAATTTCAAACGATATTGGTGTAGAAAGAATTTTTCCTGTCAATATGCCGACCCTTCAAAAGATTGAAGTCAACAAACGTGGTAAAGTCCGTAGAGCCCGTATCTTTTATTTCAGAAAACTTCGTGGTAAAAAAGCTCGTATCAAAGAAAAAAGAAGTATCAAAAAATCTTAATTTGTATTTTTTTTCAAAAACAAAAAAGCCCGGAAAACCGGGCTTTTTATTTTTGATAAAATTGATAAAGTTTATTACATCATCGGCATACCGCCACCGCCCATTGGCATAGCGCCTGCCGGATTTTCTTCTTTAATATCCGTAACAGCCGCTTCGGTCATCAAAATCATACTTGCTACCGAATTGGCATTTTCAAGAGCCACACGCGTCACTTTCTTCGGATCGATAATACCGGCTTTAAACATATTGACATATTTGTCGTTTTTGGCATCATAACCGAAATCACCTTCTCCTTCCGCCACTTTACCTACAACAATTGCACCTTCTTTTCCGGCATTATTAACGATTTGACGCAAAGGTTCTTCAATGGCACGTTCTACGATTTTTATACCAGTTTCTTCATCTTTGTTAGCCGGTTTGACATCTTTAAGCGCTTTTTTAGCTCTGACAAGTGCCACACCACCTCCGGCAATAATTCCTTCTTCAACAGCGGCTCTGGTAGCATTCAATGCGTCTTCAACACGGTCTTTCTTTTCTTTCAATTCCACTTCCGAAGGTGCCCCGACATACAATACGGCAACACCACCTGACAATTTGGCCAAACGTTCTTGCAATTTTTCTTTGTCATAATCGGAAGTAGTCGTTTCAATTTGTGCTTTTATTTGTTTGATACGTGCTTCCACATCTTCTTTTTTACCGGCACCACCGACAATGGTCGTATTATCTTTGTCAATGGTCACTCTGTCAGCTTGACCTAACATTTCCAAATCGGCATTTTCCAAGGTAAAGCCTCTTTCTTCGGAAATAACCGTTCCACCTGTCAAAATAGCAATATCATCGAGCATTGCCTTACGTCTGTCACCGAATCCCGGAGCTTTAACAGCGGCTATTTTAAGTGTACCACGCAATTTGTTGACCACTAATGTTGCCAAAGCTTCTCCTTCAACATCTTCTGCTATAATTAACAACGGCCTGCCGGTTTGTGCCGATTTTTCCAATACCGGCAACAAATCTTTCATCGTAGAAATTTTCTTATCCACCATTAAAATTAACGGTTTTTCCAATTCGACTTCCATTTTTTCGTGATTGGTGACAAAATACGGTGATAAATAACCACGGTCAAATTGCATACCTTCCACTACATCGACATAAGTCTCCATACCTTTGGCTTCTTCTACCGTAATAACACCGTCTTTTCCGACTTTTCCGAAAGCATCGGCAATCATTTCACCTATATTTATATCATTATTGGCGGAAATGGAAGCTACTTGTTTTATTTTTTCCAAATCGTCACCAACCGGAACGGTTTGTTTTTCCAAATCTTTAACTAAGGCTGCGGTAGCTTTGTCCATTCCATTTTTAAGATCTTGCGGATTGGCACCGGCAGCGACGTTTTTCAAGCCTTCGTGTACCATTGCTTGTGCCAAAACGGTTGCCGTAGTGGTTCCGTCACCTGCCAAATCATTGGTTTTGGAGGCCACTTCCTTAACCATCTGAGCACCCATGTTTTCAAGCGGATCTTCCAATTCTATTTCTTTGGCAACCGTTACACCGTCTTTGGTAACTTGCGGACCTCCAAATGATTTTTCTATTATAACGTTACGTCCCTTGGGACCGAGAGTTACTTTTACTGCATTTGCCAAAGCATCAACACCTTTTTTTAATTGATCTCTTGCTTCGATGTCAAATTGAATTTTTTTTGCCATAGTTTATCATTTTTAGTTTTTGTTCAATACTTTTTTTTGCAGAAATTATGCCACAACCGAAAAAAAATTTTTTCCAATAAAAAAAGTGTCAATCTGACAGACTGACACTTTTTAGGCAAAATGAACTTGCCGGAATTTTATTTTTTTGCAGGCATTTGCTGTTTATTATCATTAGCCGGCATTACCGGATTAGGCATCGGTTTTTGAGTGTCATCTTGCTGCGGTGCATGATTCTCAATAGCCTCTTTTACAGGAGATGTATCACCGGAACGCGTACTGATTATAGCCGAATTGGAAATCAAAATCAAAACGACCAAAAGACTGAATAAAAACCAAGTGGCTTTGTCTAAAAAATCCGTGGTTTGTTGAACACCACCAAACATATTGGTACCACCACCTGCAAATGTGGAATCCAAACCACCACCCTTAGGATTTTGTACCATTATAACCATTACCAACAAAAAGGCAACAACCGCAATTAATATTATAAAAACAATTAAGCTCATAATTTATTATTTTAATTTTTGTTTGAGTTCATTTATTTGATTTGCAAAATAACTACTTTTTTTTGGATATTTCAAACTTAATATTCGAAAAGCTTGGATTGCCTTCTCATATTTTTTTTGTTTGACGTACAAATTAGCCAAAGTTTCCGTCATCAACATCTGTTTTTCTGAAATACTTTGTTCGATAATTTCCGGTGGTTTAATACTGACATTTTTTTTCGGCACTATTTTGGGCCGGTCTTTTAAAAATTTTTCTATCAAATCTATATTTTTAGGTTTTTGTTTCTTAGTATTTTTAAAACGTTGCACCCACTCGGTATAACTCAATTTTTCACCTTTTTTTATTTCCGTTTCCGTGTTGCCGGTAACCGGTTCAAGATTCTCCTTTTCTTTTTTTGTTGCTTTCAGCTTGTTTAAAACATCTATATTAACCACTATTTCAGGTTCTTTTGTCATTGCCGTTTCATTATCCTGCTTATGCCGAATTTTTTCTTTCGACGGTTCTTCTTTTTTCTCTTTTGTTTCAATAAAACTTTTCTCTTGCGTTCCAAGCGGTTTTTCCGGTTTTTTAGGAATGGCTTTGGTTATTAACCTCGGAATCGGTCTTATTATTTTAAGTGGTTCGTCAGATTTATTCTTTTTCTCTTCTTCTTTTTTCTTATCTTGCTTATTATCAAGCGACGAAGACTTGGCAACAACCGGCTTTTCCAATGATTTATCCCGTAATTCCGCCTTTTTTTCAGGTTTTAATATTTTTTGTTCGAAATTACGTTCTTTATTAACAAATTCAAATAAAAAACTGCGGTCTATACTACGGGCCGCTGTTTGTTGTAACCGGGGAGCGATAAACGTATTTTTTAATTTTAAATACCTTGTCGATGCCAACCAAGCGGCTTGAAAATAAGAATATTCTTTGATAATTGCCTCAATATTATCTATATGTTGCAATAAAATATTGTCATCATTAAGTGCTTGAAATAATATGTCTCCGTCTATTACCATTTGGCCAAAGTATCATTAAATAAATTGTCAATAATGGTATTTAAAATCTCTTCGTGTGCTTGCTGTTTTATATCATCCAAACTCGTTGATGCCGGATATTCGTAATACCAACTGTATCTTTTACTAATATTATCGTCTTGATTGAGATTGTTGGTATATTCTACTTTAATAACAATGGTCAAACGGTTTTGTGCGGCTGTTTGACCCGCAGACAATGCCGCCGGCTCAATTTTATAATCGACAATTTCGCCTTGAAAAACAATATCTCCTCCTGATTTTACTTGTGTTAACGAAGTTTGCCGGCCAATCCTGTCAATCAATTTATTCCTGAAATCTTCATTAAGTCCCGGCTCTATCAAAGGCGCATTGTTCGGAAAATAATCCACCTGAAAAGTCTTAACTTCTTTCGATACGGTAATACCCGTAAATGAATAACTGACTTTGCAAGAATATACCGATAAAGCTACCAATAAGCCGGCAATGATATGTAACAATATTTTTTTCATAGATTTTGCAATATCAAAGATAGTTTTTTTTGAGGAAATGAGGATTTCATTAGTTGAAAGTTGAAAGTTAAAAGTTGAAAGTTCAGGTTCATTGAGTATTATTTTCTTTGATGATTGTTTACTATTTCATACCGTGTTTTCGTCTTTAAAATTGAGGAATTGAGGAAAGGTCGCTGAGTGATTTTATGCCGCTAGGTATAAAATCGTACCGAAGCGCACTTCCTCAATTCCTCAATTCCTCAGTTCCTCAGTTCCTCAGTTCATCAGTTCATCAGTTCATCAACAATCAATCCAAACCGTATAATTTTATTTTCCTGTACAGTGTTCTTTCGGAAATACCTAACTCTTGTGCGGCTTTTTTTCGTTTGCCGTGATGTTTTTCCAATGCTTTTTTTATCAATTCTCTTTCTCGGTCTTGTAGCGATAAACTTTCTTCCTCCTGTGTTGTCAACGGAACCATTTCCTCGCCGCTAACCGGCTCATTGCCAACATTCTTTACCGGTAAAATAATCTCAACGCCTTCTTCGGTATGTTTGACAGTTTTATAGCCTTGGTTTTTCTCTTGCAAATATAAAACCGGTTTTTGATGCTCCACTTTATCTTTGAGATAATCCAGCTCTTTTTTTAAATCAAAAATCAGTTTGTATATGATTTCCCTGTCTTTATTATAGTCAAAATTGGCTGTTTCGGTCGGTATAACCGATGGAAAATGTTTCTGGTAATCAGGCAAATAATTTTTTAAAGTTGCGGCATCTATCATCCGTTCTTCTTCCATAACCGAAATTTCTTCGACAACATTTCGCAGCTGGCGGATATTACCCGGCCAATCATAACTTTCGAGAACTGCAACAGCATCCGGGGTTAAACGCACTGCGGGACGGCCGTACCTCTGGGCGAAATCCGCAGCAAATTTTCTGAATAACAAATGAATATCACCCTTACGTTCACGCAAAGGCGGTAGAGAAATCTCAACGGTATTTAACCGGTAAAACAAATCTTCCCTGAATTTGCCGTCTTCTATCAGTTTTAATAAGTTTTTGTTAGTTGCCGCCACAATACGCACATCGGTTTTTTGTACTTTGGATGAACCGACTTTGAGAAATTCTCCGTTTTCCAAAACCCGCAACAAACGGACTTGCGTGGTCAATGGCAATTCCCCTACTTCATCTAAAAAAAGCGTACCGCCATCCGCTACTTCAAAATAGCCCTTACGGGTACTCGACGCACCCGTAAATGAACCTTTTTCGTGTCCGAAAAGCTCACTGTCTATCGTCCCTTCTGGTATAGCACCGCAATTGACTGCAAAATACGGGCCATGCTTGCGGTGCGAATGCTGGTGGATAATTTTAGGAATATGCTCTTTACCTACACCACTTTCGCCCGTAATCAAAACCGTAATATCCGTAGGTGCTACACGCAATGCTTTATCCAAGGCCCGGTTTAAAGCCGGATCATTCCCTATAATGCCGTATCGTTGTTTTATAGTTTGTAAATGTTCGTACATATTAGTTAAAAGTTGAAAGTTGAAAGTTAAAAGTTGAAAGTGCGTTTTCATAAAATATTTTGCGTAGCACGGCAAATACCGTAGGGACTTTAATATTTCCCGGTTGCTTTATACTGTAATTCCGCTTTTAATCATCCACTCATGAGATTCTAACGCTTTCCCCTTTCAACTCACATAAGTTTAGCAAAAATAATGAAAATATTCATAAAATATGACAAAATGACATATTAAAATAAACTAAAAAATTCGTTAAAAGGCTTTGATAAGTAATGTCTATTACATATATTTGTTGCTAAAAAATTATTTTATGAATCACCTGTTTTATTTTCTCCTGCTGTTTTTTCTAAATTTTTCCGTTTTTTCTCAAAATAAAAAACCGGTATGGAAAGCTGTTTTTCAATACAAAAAAATTTATACGGATAAAGAAAAAGCCAGTATAGACAGTTTAGTTAAAAATGATGCTTTATTCAGAGATATGCAAGATTTTGCCAACAACAACATGCATTACAAAACTTTTGTGATGTATTTTGACAATCAAGTTTCAAAATTTAACCAGAAGTATATTGATAAGGACCCGAGAGCGGCAGAATTTTTAAATCAATTAAATAAAGATTTCTATCTGTTCAAATCTTTAAAGACAGGCAAATATATACAAAACCAACGTTTACCTGATTTTACAGTAACAGACAGTTTGCCTGATTTTCATTGGCATATCACGGGAGAACAGAAAAAAATAGGCAAATATACCGTGATTAAAGCTACCGGACACGAAACCAGAACCGTTAGAACAAATAACAAGATAAAAGATATTGACCTGGATATAACCGCTTGGTTCTGCCCGGACATTCCTGTTCCCAACGGACCGGAGCTTTACGGCGGATTACCGGGATTTATTATGGAAGTCAGTACGGGAAAAGATTTTTTTCTACTTAAAGAATTATCTTTTAAACCTAATGGGAAAACCAGTATCAAGCCTCCTCAAATCCTCGACAAGAAAGGCACTTATAAAGAATTTTTAATAGAACAAGATAGACATATAAAAGAATCAATAAAACGATTCAAAAATCGCAGAGGTAAACAAAAAGATTGGTGGCAAAATTAAAGTTATAACATTAAAAACAAATAAATTATGAAAAAAATTGTATTATTATTTTTAATTATCGCATACAACGGAAGTTTTGCCCAACAAAGCAAGCAATGGCGTGCCATATATCAATATAAAAACATTGTAACCGAAAAAGAAAAAAAGCGACGCGATTCATTGCTCAAAGCCCAACCGGAAATGGCAAAATTTATAAAAAACCTGTACAAAAGTTTAGATAACCGTACGTATTACCTTGATTTTAATCCGGTAAGCTCCGTTTTTAAACAAAAGCCTAAATTGGAACCGGGTAAAAATACACGCTTTTCCGGCTTTAGAAACCGTGTTTTGTATAAAGATTTGAAGACTAAAACATTTAAAGATTTTAGGCCGATGTTCGGTGAAAATTTTATCGTTACTGATACATTGCCCGATTATCACTGGAAAATTACCGGTGAAACCAAGAAGATAGGACAATTTAATGTTATGAAAGCTATTGGAACAGAACAAGTTAAAGAAAAAAACGGTGAGAAAAAGACCGAAGAAATAACAGCTTGGTTTTCACCGGATATTCCCGTTGGAAACGGCCCTCAAAAATATTGGGGATTGCCGGGTTTAATTATGGAATTGCACACCGGAAATTCTGTTTATGTTTTAAAAGAATTACTGGTCAATCCAAAGGATAAAATTGAGATAAAACCACCTGAAAAGGGCAAAGTGCTCAGCCAAGAAGCTTATGAAAAAGAACGTAAAAAAATCTTTGAAAATATGCGAAAACGCTCAGAAAACAGACGCGGCGAAAAAAGTTCGGATAAACACATTATAATCAGAATGTAATGCGTATATTTATATCGTTTTTTATCATAATTTTATCACTCCACCTTGCAACAGCCCAAAAAGTGCATTTTATAGGTAAAGTGCAGGATTCTACCGGACAGGCTTTACCGTCTGCAAGTGTAGTGATAGCACATTTAAAAACCGGTGCTTTTCACGGCTTTGCCATCACCGGTGAAAACGGAAATTTTGCCATTGAATTAAATCCGCAAAAAACTTACAGTGTCAAAGTGAGTTATATGGGCTATTTACCGATCATAGACACACTTATCGTCAAAGACAAAGATATCGTTAAAAAATATACTTTAAAACCTGACAAACAACAACTTGACGGGGTAGAAATCAAATATGAAATGCCCGTGTCCATCAAAGGTGATACCATTGTTTACAATGCCGATTCGTTTACCAACGGTACCGAAAAAAAACTCGGTGATGTCCTTAAAAAAATGCCCGGTATCGAAGTGGAAAAAGACGGCACGGTCAAAGTGGAAGGTAAAGCCGTCAAAAAAGTGATGGTGGAAGGTAAAAATTTCTTTGAAGGCGACTCCAAACTCGCCAGTAAAAATATTCCCGCCAATGCTGTCAAAAAAGTACAAGTGTTGCGTAACTATAACGAAAACAGCCAGCTGAGAAATTTTGAAGACAATGATGAAAGTTATGCTTTAAACATCAAACTCAAAGAAGGTAAAAAGAATTTTTGGTTCGGCGACATTACTGCCGGCGGTGGTACCGGCGAACATTATCTGTTCCACCCGAAATTGTTTTTTTACAGTCCCAAGCGAACCTATAATATTATCATCGATGCCAATAACAACGGCAATCCTCCGATGAGTTTCAGTGATTATTTTAAAATGACCGGTGGTTTTAGAGCCATATTTCGCAAATCGGGGTCAGGATTTAACAATTCAAGCGATTTGCTCGGTTTTTCACTTTTACCTAACGATAAAGCCAAAGCTATGCAAACCGGTTTCGGAGCGGCCAGTTTTACTTATCAACTCTCTCCTAAACTGGACCTCGACGGTTTTTTTCTGGTTAACAAAAGCCGGGTCAATATGCTTACAGAGAGTCAAAAACTTTATACGGCCTCGGGTATTTACGAACAAAGCCGTAATGATAACAGCCAAGATAATTTTACCGGAATCCTTAAAACCAGCTTGGAATACAATCCGAATTCGGATTTAAACATCAAATACGATTTACTCGGAAAATTTATCACTTTGTCTCAAAACGAAAGTTTTACATCGTCTGTCCGTAACGATACGCAAAGTATCAATAGCGATGAAAATCAATCAATCGCTCAAAATTTTGAATTATACAAAACGTTGAAAAATAACAACTTAGTAAGTTTTTCGATACAACATAATTTTAACAACAGACAGCCTTTACTCGAAATCCTGTCAGCGGGGGAATTCTTTACCACCTCATCGCTAATCAATATGACCCCGCAACAAACTTATGATTTATTGCAATACCAAAAACTAAAAAGCAATGATTTGTCTGCCGTGGCTGATTATTATTACATCATCAATGACGTCAGTCATATCGATTTTTCAGCAGGAAGCAAATTGGTCCGGCAGAATCTTAATTCGAATATTTCACAAAAATTGGACAACGGACAAGAAAATACTTTGAATACCCCGGCGCTGCAAAACGATGCCCGTTACGAATTTAAAGATTTTTACATCGGTGCATTTTACAAAGTTTTATGGGGCAATCTGATTTTTCGTCCGGGTATCAGCGGACATTATTATATGCTTAATGACCGGCAATTTAACGACCCGAAAGAGCAAGTAAAATGGTATCTGCTACCGGAAGTATTTCTCAAATACCGCTTTTCGACAGCACAACGCATCGTTTTAAAATACAAACTAACCAATACTTTTAGCGATATAAAAAAATATGCCCAAGCATATATCATAAATAATTTTAACAGTTTACAATCAGGCAATCGCTATTTGAGAAATGTATTGCAACACCGGATTACACTACGTTTTTCTTCTTACAGTATGCTCAAATTTTATCATTTTTATTCAAGTATTTCCTACAGCCGGTCTTTACATCCCATACGGCAACAAACCCGGCAAATACAAACGGATTTGGTCAGTACACCCGTCAATCTCAACAACAATGATGAAAGCTGGACATTTTATGCCGGATACGGCAAACGTTACATATATTGGAAATATAATATCAATACCGATATAATGTTGTCAAAATATTACAACATAATCAATAACCGTGAAGTAGCATCCAATTCGCTATCACAAAATTACGGCGTGACGGTTAATTCCAATCTGAGCGGTTTTTTAAATTTTGACCTTTCTTACAACTTAAATATCAACCGTTTTGATAGTGATTTGAGAAACAGCTCGTATTTAACTCAAAAGCCTTCGGCCGGTTTGGAATTGCGATTCTTCAAACAAACAACCCTATTGAACATCAATTATGAATATTACGACCAAAAAGAACAACATCAAAACACTCATAAACATTACGGATTTTTAAACACCGAATTGTTTTATCAAAAAGAAGGCAGTCGCTGGGAATTTAGCTTAAAATCAAACAATTTGTTAAACACCGTCAGCATAAACAATGAAAATCTCTCGGATTTGTATTTTGTAACTTCTCAATATTATGTAATGCCAAATTATTGGCTGTTGCAAATAAAATACAAATTGTAATGCTAATACAGTTAAACCACAAGATTGACAATTTTTCCCGGTACGACAATCACCTTTTTCAATTGTTTACCGGCTAACAAACTTTGCACTTTTTCATCAGCGAGCACGGTTTTTTCAATGCTTTCATTATCCATATTTACCGGTAAATCGATTTTATGACGCATTTTTCCGTTAATCATTACCGGATAAGTTTTGGTACTTTCTTTTAAGTATCTTTCTTCATATTCCGGGTAAGGTTCAAAAGCAATGGTTTCATCGTGTCCTAATTCTTGCCACAATTCTTCTGCCAAATGCGGTGCAAAAGGTGATAACAGGACTACCAACGGTGCTAATATTTTTTGTTTGTTGGTTTTGAGTTTGCTCAATTCATTGACGGCAATCATAAACTGGCTGACTGCCGTGTTAAATGAAAAATTCTCTATATCTTCGGTAACTTTTTTGATAGTTTTGTGCAAAATTTTCATTTCTTCTTCCGTCGGTTCTTCGAGTGAAACATCAAATATACCGTCAGCGTGAAACAAAGACCAGAATTTTCGCAAGAAGTTAAAAACACCTTTCAATCCGGCTGTATTCCAAGGTTTGGCAATTTCTATCGGACCTAAAAACATTTCATACATCCGCAAAGTATCAGCTCCGTATTGCTCTACAATATCATCGGGATTGACAACATTAAATTTTGATTTGGACATTTTTTCCACTTCACGTCCAACTTTATATTTGCCGTCTTCCAAGATAAATTCGGCATTAGCAAATTCAGGTTGCCAAGCTTTGAATTTTTCGATATCGAGATGATCATAATCATCCACCAAATTTATATCAACGTGAACAGGTGTCGTTTCATATTGGTCTTTTAATCCGTAAGAAACAAAAGTATTGGTACCTTTTATACGGTAAACAAAAGCCGAATAGCCCAAAATCATCCCTTGGTTAATCAACTTGACACTGTATTCCGGTTCCGGTACCCGACCGATATCGTATAAAAATTTTTGCCAAAAACGGCTGTATATCAAATGTCCGGTAGCGTGTTCCCTGCCGCCCAGATACAAATCAACTTTTTGCCAATAATCAACCGCTTCTTTACTAAACGGTTCATTATCGTTGTGAGGGTCCATATACCGGTTGAAATACCACGAACTACCGGCCCAACCCGGCATAGTACTCAATTCTATCGGGAAAACGGTTTTATTGTCAATCAAATCTACGGACACTATTTTTTCGCCGGCTTCGTCCCAAGCCCAATTTTTGGCATTTCCCAACGGAGGACGTCCGTCTTTGGTTGGCAAAAAATTCTCTACTTCAGGCAATTCCAAAGGCAAGTATTTTTCGGGTATAGCCGTCGCCACACCGTTTTTGTAATAAACAGGCACCGGTTCACCCCAATATCTTTGACGAGAAAAAACCGCATCGCGTAAACGGTAATTAACCTCTGCTTTGCCAACGCCTCTTTTTTCCAATTCTTCAATCATTCGCGGAATGGCTTCTTTGGCCGGCAATCCGTTTAAAAATTCAGAATTAATCAAAACGGCTTCTTTATCTTCATTGGCTTTTTTACTGATATCATTACCCTCAAAGATATTTATGATAGGGATATCAAATTGTTTGGCAAATTCGTAATCACGTTGGTCACCGGAGGGAACCGCCATAATGGCACCCGTACCGTATCCGGCCAATACATAATCACTGATCCAAATAGGAATTTTTGCACCGGTCAAAGGGTGAACGGCGTACGCACCCGTAAACACACCGGTTTTTTCTTTTACTTCTGCCAAACGTTCCCGTTCGCTTTTACGGGCGGCTTGTTGTTGATAGGCTTCCACTTGTTCACGGTACTCGGGTGTAGTAATCTCGTTAACCAATTCGTGTTCCGGTGCCAAAACCATAAACGTAACACCGAACAAGGTATCGGCACGGGTGGTAAATACATCAAATGATTTATCACTGCCGTCCACTTTAAAAGTAATCCGGGCTCCTATGGATTTCCCTATCCAATTTCGCTGAATTTCTTTTAAAGATTCAGGCCAATCGATTGTATCCAAATCTTGCAACAAACGTTCGGCATAAGCAGTGATACGCATCATCCATTGCGTCATTTTTTTACGGATTACAGGAAAACCTCCGCGTTCTGACACACCGTTTACGACTTCATCATTTGCCAAAACGGTTCCCAAAGCCGGACACCAATTGACTTCGGCTTCGGCCAAATATGTCAATCGGTATTTAAAAAGAATATCATTTTTTTGTTGCGGACTCATCGCATGCCATTCGCTTGCCGAAAAAACCGGCGTATCCGGATCGCAAGCGGCATTAACATTTGCATTACCTTCATTTTCAAAACGTTTGATCAATTCATCTATTGATTCGGCTTTATCAGTGTCTTTGTTATACCACGATTTAAAAAGTTGCAAAAAAATCCATTGCGTCCACTTGTAGTATTTAGGGTCGGAAGTGCGTATCTCACGGGACCAATCGAATGAAAATCCGATTTTATCCATTTGTTCGCGGTAGCGCTTAATATTTTGCTCGGTTGTAATAGCCGGATGTTGTCCGGTTTGAATGGCATATTGTTCGGCCGGCAAACCAAACGAATCATAACCCATCGGATGCAAAACATTATAGCCTTTATGCCGTTTGTAACGGGCAAAAATATCCGAAGCGATATACCCGAGCGGATGACCTACGTGCAATCCGGCACCCGAAGGGTACGGAAACATATCCAAAACGTAATATTTAGGTTTCCCGGAATGATTTTCCGCTTTAAATGTTTGATTTTCTGCCCAATATTTTTGCCATTTACGGTCTATGCGGTTAAAATCGTAGGTCTTCATTTTATAAGTTTTTTTTAAATTGCAAAGATAATCAAGTTAGTCAAAAGTTGAAAGTTGAAAATTAAAAGTTGAAAATTACTTTTTTGTTATTTTTGCTTTTCAATTAACAACATTTTTGTGAATGAAACATATTTACAAATTTTTGTTTCTAATCATTTTTTTTCCGGGTTGGTTACAGGCACAAGATCTTCCCGAAAAACCACGGAAAAATAAACCGGAACGTATTATTTACCGCGGTAAAGTAGTTGATGAAAACGATGAACCTATTCCGTTCGTCAATATCTATATGGCGAAAGGAAAATACGGTACGACCTCGGATTTTGACGGAAATTTTGTATTGAAAACCCGCCGTAAAAGAGGTAATATCACTTTTTCGGCTACCGGATATGAAACCAAAATCGTCAAAATAAAACCGAAAGTCAAATATCTCAAAGTAGTTTTAAAAAAAGCCAAAAACGTTTTAGACGAAGTTGTCATAGTACAACGTCCTAAAAAACGCTTGAAAAAGAAAGAAAATCCGGCTTATAAGATTCTCAAACAAATCTGGAAACGGCGTAAAACCAACGGTTTGAAAAAAGTACCGCATTATGAATATAAAAAATATGAAACAACCGAAATAGGCTTGAACCGTTTGGATACGGTTTTCCTTAAAAAATTATTTAAAAAAGATTTTGACAAAATCATCAAAGAACTACCTTACGATGAAGAAGGCTTTCACTACTATATCCCAATTTACATCAAAGAAGTGGTATATCACATTTACGGGAACAACAAACTCGGCAAAGAACGGATTGATATAGAAGCTGAAAAAAGTAAAGGATTTTATGAAGAAGGCTTCGTTTTCGACCGGATGTCCAACAAATTTGACGAAGTGGATATTTACAAAAATACTTTCAATTTGTTTAACAAACCTTTTGTCAGCCCCATATCAAGCACCGGTTTTGACACATATGATTATTTGCTTTATGACAGCATTCAAAAAGCCGGAAAAAAGTTTTACAATATCTATTTTTGGCCGCGACGTGATGAAGATTTGGCATTTACCGGCAATTTTTCGGTCTCGGGAGAAAATTTTGCCGTAACCAAAATTCAAATGAAATTGAATAAAACAGCCAATGTCAATTTTGTAAGAGGTGTTAATATCGAAAAAGAATATACCATTGTCAACGATAGCATCTATCTGCCCAAAACCGACATTTTTTCGGGTGATTTTACCCTTTTGAATAAAAATGACAACAGTAAAGGATTAAACATAAAAAAAACATACCTTTATTCCGGATATGATTTTAAAACAACCTATCCCTCTGATTTTTACGACAAAACCATTGAAAAATACTTGCCTAACCAATTTAAAAAAGATTCGGTATATTGGCAATCCTTTGACCATTTAACCACCGTAAAAAAAACTTATCAACTGATTGATAAAGTCAAAAACAAAAAACGTATTAGAAACATCAACAAATGGATTAACATTATAACCACCGGATATGTCAATATTGGTCATCATTTACAATTCGGTCCTTTGTTTCAAACTATCGGACGCAACGGTGTTGAAGGCTGGCGTTTGTTTGCCGGGATACGTACTTTTAAGTCCAACAATGACCGCTTCCGTTTTTACGGCAATTTGGCGTATGGCACCAAAGACCGGCGGTACAAATGGGGAATGCAATTCAAATATTTGGCTTCCTTTAAACCGCGTATCGAACTAGGCTTGAAATTATCCGACGATTATGTGCAACAAGCCCGTCAATTGATGGATATTGGAAAAATAATGTATATGGAAAATTTCGGTGCCAATTTTCCTTTGTCAAGAGGCAAAAATGTCTTTCTCTCCCGAATACGCGAGAGTAGTTTGAAAATTGATTACCGCGTTGCAAAAAATTTTCATATAGGAATAATCCCATCCTACAAGAAAATACAACCGGCAAACCGGCAATTGTTTAGTATGGATTACTTGTATGAAAATCAACAAATTAAATCCGATATTACCGATGTCGGCAGTGATTTTTACATCACCTACACCCCCGGGCGCGATGTTTACGGTTTAGGAGTTGAACAACGTTACGGCAAAAATCCGTACCCGTCGTTTATCATCAATTATCATCGAGGCTTCAAAGCACTGGGGGGTGACTTTGATTATGATAAATTACAATTCCGTTATATGCAGCGGATATTACTCGGCAAAGCCGGTAAAACCGATATCACCATAGAAGTCGGTAAAACATTCAGGACTGTGCCTCTGGCTCTGCTCAACCCTATTCCTGCCAACCAAATTTTACTGCTCAAACCTTACACTTTCACTTTGTTAAATTATTACGATTTTGTAACCGACACTTATATAGTCAGTCATTTTGAACATCATTTTAACGGTTTTATTCTGAACCGTTTACCTCTAATCAGAAAACTCAAATGGCGAACCGTTATTGCTTTTCGTAGTGCATACGGCACTATTTCGGATGCCAACAAATCTATTAACCGTTCCAATATCCGTTATGTGGCACCGTCTCAAAAATTGTATTACGAATACAGTGCAGGATTGGAAAATATAGGCTTCGGAAACTTACGTCTTTTCCGCATCGATGCCGTCTGGCGCAGCGATTATTCCGGTGTAAACGGCTTGCAATCGCCAAAATTTGCTATCCGTTTAGCTATCAGACCGGATTTTTGAGTTAAATTTGCAGACAAAGTCGTTTAAATCATAATGAAACCGACATGATTAAAATAATCATTAAACACACAACGAAATGATTATTTTAATCATCAAAGGTTACATCTGACCATAATGTTAAAA
>JALWFE010000015.1:3328-5522 GCA_027039975.1 Flavobacteriales bacterium | reverse complement strand
ATAAACCGTATCTAATCAAACTGTCCACCCGCAATCAAAAGAAGAATCAGTATGAAGATGTGTTCTATAATTATAAGAATTTGTTTAAACGCCTGAAACCCGAAGGTGATATTGCAAATTATTATGCTAAAAATTTTGGACAAATCATGACCAATCATTGGTATCAACCACCTACTGTTTCCGTTGAATACCAATTATCACCAAAAAATCCTGAAATCAAAGGACGGGTTATGGCTAGTAGTAATATGGAAAATGTAGGATTAAAAGGCGCCACGGTGATTCTTTTTACGCAAAATAATCCGGATGCGGTGACATCTTTAACAACCCCCGGAAAAATACGAGAAATTGAAGGCCAAAATAAAACATCCGCTCCATTTTGGTTGCAAAATCATGGTTTTCAAATAGAAAAAATAGTAACGACTAATAATTCCGGATTTTTTGAATTTACAAATCTGCATATCAATTCCAATGCAAACGGTCCTTTCCGTCGTTTGATGATTATAAAACACGGTTACAAAACACAGATTATCAATCCTTTTAATTTTAAGGCTACTCAATTAAACAAAGGTGAATTATGGGATTTGAAAGATGTAAATATGCAACCGCGTGCCACAATATTTGGGGAAGTAGTGGATGAAGACGGCAAACCTGTCCAATCTTATGTGCGTTTGTTGGATTCCGGTCCTTATCAAAAAACTATAAAAAAATATAATTTACACAATTATAGTTACAAAGAAATATTTGATTTAGGTGGTAATAAATATGATAACCGTATAGAAATTCAACCGTTGTCATCTCAATATTTCAAAGAAGAATATGAGCATATCAATGCGGGAAATACCCGTAAAACATACAAAGTCTATAAAAAATTGCATCGCTTGCAAGTCGTCGTCAAAGCGGTGGGAATGGGAATACCTGTCAAAAATGCATCGATAGTGGTAGGAGATAGTTTGGCGTACGGACAAACCGATGCGCAAGGAAAATTTACAACCAAATTTGCTTCTCCCGATTCGCAATTTGTCTTAAAAGTATCAGCCGCTCAATATGCGCCGCAACAGTTGATACTCAATTTGCCGGTTAGTAAAGAAGATAAAATAGTAGAAGTAGCCTTAAAAACAGGTAAGCACATTCAAGGAACTATTACGGATAGCGAGACCAACCAACCTATTGAAGGAGCAAAAATATTTACAGAACTGCAAAACACCGGTGGACATCATTTGTATCTGGAAACGACTACCGATGCGCAAGGACATTACCAATTGGACGGCATTCCGGTTGATACACAAAATATTGAAATTCACATTGTTAAAGACGGTCATAATCCATCTTATGCCGGTTATTCGGAAATGATTGATATTTCTCATCAATCATTTTTCAGTTATGCATTAACACCTGTTCACGGTTGGGATTTAACCCGCTTAAACGGATTTCCCGTTCAGGTGGAAAGTTTTAAATATGTCAAAGCCAATAATACATTTAAAGATAAGGCTATTATAAGTGGATATTTACATCAATTACCGGGGCAAACCGGCTTTAGAAGTATGGAAACTAATCTTAAAATTCCATTTCAAGATGTGGTTGTCCGTATGACCAATGACGGTAAAATGGTATCCGTTGACAATAGTTTCAATCTCAATGAATATATAGTTCCCGTAAAAGTCAATCAAACTTTTTCAGGCACTTTAAAAAATGTAAAAAATACGCAACTTAAAATGGAAAAAACCGCTGATGGCAAAGGTAAAATCGAGGGTTTGGTCAAGTTGGATTTGGAGAGTTTCAGATTTGCATACAATTTCAATGGTGACATATACGTCGGGGATACGCCGGATAAGGCAAGTGTGGAGGTATTCAGTTCCGGAACCAAAAAAACGGCACAAGACAGGTATGTGTTCGGTATTGACCTTCTTTCAAGGACAGTACCTGTTAAAAACTACAAAGTATTCGGTTTTGATGCCACAGCGGACAAAAATACCAGTATTTTGCACAACGATAAGATATTATTATCAACCGTTTTGCATACGCAAATTCCTATGGGTAACAATCCCGATTTGGATTTAAAAATATCCGTTGGAAAAATCAGGATTACCAAAGACGATATCAAATTGTTACAACAATCCGGTGACAGTTTGCACTTCAATTTGGAAAAATGGGAAATTAAAGCCAAGAAAGATTGGTATTTTGATATGAACGAAGA
>JALWFE010000015.1:0-3228 GCA_027039975.1 Flavobacteriales bacterium | reverse complement strand
GAAGGGAACCGCTGGAAAGATTTGCATTTTATGGTAAAACCCGATGCGCAAGACCAAAAAGGTATGGATCCGGATAATGAAATGAATTTTGTAGTAAACGGTAATATCAGTGTAGAGGGTGACAATATTAAAATGGACGGTCTGTCTGACGATAATAATTCGCCATTGAATAATTTGAATTTGGCTTATAATTTCAAGACAAAAACTTTGTCCGGCACTATTAAAATTCCTCCATTGCAATTAGGATATGCTTCCGTTACACAAGGTATAGCCGGTATACAGATAGATCCGCACGGATTTTATTTCGGTGTATCAGCCAAAGTAACTTACTCGGGCGTGCCGTTACAAGGCGGTATGCTTTTAGGATATACCGGTTCGGATTTAACACAAGTTGCCGCCCCGGTTATGCACAAATTTAAAGCCGAGGGCAGGGACCGTGTCGATTTGTCAAAAGGTTTGAAAGGGTTTTATCTGATAGGACAAATCCCGATACTTGATGATGTAGAAATTGATTTAGTTGTTACAGATGCATCTATTGATGCCGGTCTGGGGGCATGGTTTAATGTGAATTATGATAACAATTTGGCTTTGAAAATCGGAGGATATGCTTACTTTGATGCCCATGCCAGTATAGCTTGTTTCTCTATAAACAGGCATATTTACGTCGGACTTCAAGGCGGTTATGATAACAATAGTTTGTATATAATGGGGTGTGGTGGCGATTCATTTGTATTCTCTGCTTGTAAAGTTGACGTCAATAAAACTTTCAGTTTGAAAATATATAATGATGATTTTGAATTATTATTAGGAGGTTGTGATTGATTTTAGTTGAATGTTTATAAAGTTCATAATGTTCATAAAGTTCATAATGTTAGTTTTAAGTGTCAAGTAGAGACGTTGCACTGCAACGTCTAATAACAGATAATAAATATTTAAAAGACCTAGCAGGTTTTGGAAACCTACTAGGTCCGGAAAAAATACCATTGAACCCCGAAGGGGTGACATTATTATAGTTGAAAGTTGAAAGTTAAAAGTTGAAAGTAGAGACGCACGACCCGTGCGTTTGGTGAAACAAAATAATAAAAAAATACAAATGAGCGCCGTTAGGTGCGTCCTGTTAGTAGCTGATAAAAATAAAGAAAAACCATTGAGCGCCGTTAGGTGCGCCCTGTTAGTAGCAAAAATATCGTACAGGACAATAAACCCCGTAGGGGTGACCTGTTTGACATTAATTTCAATCATTTGACCTGTTTTTGGGTCGCCCCTACGGGGCTTATGTTTTTTTCATCAATCCTGTTTGCTACTAACGGGTCGCTCCTATGGAGCTGATATTGAAACAAAAAAAACAATGAGCGCCTTTAGATACAATAAAAAATACCTTTGATCCCCGTTAAGGGCGACATCTTGGTAGAGAAAAATGTTAGAGAAAAACCATTAAGCTCCGTAGGAGCGACACCTATTTGATTTCAGAAACGAGCGCTGAAACTGTCGAAGTGAGGTAACCGAGTGATTTTGTGACGTAGAAAGAAAATTGTATCGAAGTCTTGATACCATAAAAGATCATAAAAGATAACAAAAATAGATATTTGAACCCCGAAAGGGTGACATTATAACATAAGGAAATGAAAATTCGGAATTAGAATTTTATAATATATTGATAATCAATACGAAAAATTTAAATATGATTAAGAAAACTTTAAAAATAAAAAAATGAAACGGATACTTTTAACAATCATGATATTTTGGATGCACGGATTATTGGCTCAAATCAGTGTGTATGAAACAAAAAGTTACGGGAAACATCCCAAAATACTTTGGTTTCGTACAGGCAATGATTCCATCAACAGGACTTTTAGCATTTATCGTGCTGATTTAAAAACCAAAAAGTTTAGAAAAATCCATACCAAACAATTTTTGATGACTTACAAAAAGGATACGATATTGTATTATGTGGAAGATACGACTTTGGTTAAAAAAGGCATGTATCAATACTATATCAAAGTCAAACCCGAAAAAGGCGACAGCTTGACTTCCGCTGCGGCTTATGCTCACAATTTGGGTTATATAGACCCGCCTACCGTTATCAATATGGATGCCGTAGGATTAAAAGATCAAAAAAGCATCAAAATAACTTGGCAGTTAAATTACAATTTTTCGGTCAGGAAATTGATATTGATGCGAAGTGACCAGTATAAAACAGGTTACGTTAAAGTAGCGGATTTACCGGGCGATGCTACGGAATATATCGATTATGTACCGCTGTCCAATCACAATTATTTTTATTTTTTGATTATCGCCGACTTTTTCGGTTATCAATATCCGAGTGTGCCGGTGCCGTCTTATACTTTGTATAAATCGCAAGCCATACCGCCCCAAAATTTGAGTTTGAAACAAGAAGGTGATAAAGTGGTATTGTCTTGGGAAAATGCCGGGAAAAATCTATCCGGTTACCGTGTCTATCGTTCTATTAACGGAAAGCCGTTTCATCCGCTACACGAGTTGCAGACTTCCGCATCGCTTAGAGAATCTTTTACCGACCGGCTAACGGATATACCGGATTTAAAAAGAGTGGCCTATTATGTGGTCAATTACAGTGATGCTTACGTGCCGAGTAAAGCATCAGATACGGTAACGGCATATTTTACGCCCAAATATAAAACCGTACCGCCTCCGGATTTTGATATTGTCAAAACCTCTGATAATCAAATTAAATTTTTGTGGACTATACCCGAAAAATCCAATGTCAAAGCGTACCGTATTTATATGGAACAACCCGAGAAAAAATTGATTACCAAAACGGATATTCCCGCCGGTACAACTTTTTATGATGATCCGGCATATTATAAACCGGGCACGTATGTGTTTGCCATAAAAAGTGTCGGTGAGGATGGAACGGAAAGTATGTTTGCGTCCAAAAATTCGGTGCAAATATTACCGCCTTATATCAAATTGATAGTTGATGCTACAAAAGAAAAAAATCAAATACGATTGCAATGGAAAGCTTTGGCGGATGCTCAAATACAACAAATAATTTTATACAAACAAGAAGGCAACCGGTCTAAAAAATTGCTGAAACGTTTTGCTAATCAAGATACGGTTTACCGCGATAAACAAGTGCAAAAAGGCAAAGCATACCGCTACATTTTTGAAGCAAAAACAACTTATGGTGCTACGATTCCTTTACAAACAAATGTTAGTGTTAGTTTTTGATATCCAGTGAGTTATTAC
>JALWFE010000014.1 GCA_027039975.1 Flavobacteriales bacterium | reverse complement strand
GCCTTAGAAACCGTTGAAGAAATGACCAAAAACGGTGAAAAAGTCGGTGTTTTGGTCGTAAGATTATACCGTCCTTTCTCTATCAAAGACTTTATGGACGCTATTCCCGAAACAGTTAAGAAAATTGCTGTTTTAGACCGCACCAAAGAATCAGGTAGTATCGGTGAGCCATTGTATATGGATACCGTTAATGCTTTTGTTGAGTCAGGTAGAGCAATGCCTAAAATAGTAGGTGGTCGTTACGGCTTATCTTCAAAAGAATTTAACCCGTCTCACGTTAAAGGTGTCTTTGACGAATTAGATAAAGACCAACCTAAAAACCACTTTACAGTCGGTATCGTTGATGATGTAACCTTTACCAGTATTGACAAAGACGTTAACTTCAAAGTTGACAATAACAATAAGAGTTTCTTATTCTTCGGATTGGGTTCTGATGGAACGGTTTCCGCCAACAAAAACTCTATTAAAATTATTGGTCAAACAACTGACAATTACGTTCAAGGTTATTTTGTTTACGATAGTAAAAAAGCAGGTGCCAGAACTGTATCTCACTTACGTTTCGGACCGGATCCTATCCAATCTACTTACTTGATTGACGAAGCGGATTTTGCTGCTATCCACCAATTTAACTTTGTTCAAAAATACAATTTCGTTAAAAACATCAAAAAGGGCGGTACATTATTATTAAACTCTCCTTTTACGGCTGACGAAATTTGGGATCAACTTCCTAAAGACATTCAACAAGAAATCATTGACCGTGAGTTGAAATTTTATGTAGTTGATGCCTCACGAGTAGCTTTTGAAGCCAAATTAGGTCGTAGAACCAACACCGTATTGCAAACATGTTTCTTTGCTATCTCAGGTATTTTACCGCAAGACGAAGCTATCGAAAAAATTAAAAATGCGATTGTTAAGTCATACTCTCACAAAGGAGATGCGATTGTTCAAATGAACTTCAACGCTGTTGATAAAGCATTGGAATACTTGCAAGAAGTTAATTACCCGAAACAAGTTACCAGCGATAGAAACTTGGAAAGCGTGATGCACGATGATGCTCCCGAATTTGTCTTAGACGTTTTGGGTAAAATTTATGCAGGCGAAGGCGATTCGTTACCTGTAAGCGCATTTGAGGCAGACGGTACGTTCCCGCTTGGAACGGCCAAATATGAAAAATCAAATATTGCCGACTTTGTGCCGACTTGGGACGATACCGAACTTTGTACACAATGTAACAAGTGTGTTCACATCTGTCCTCACGCTGCTATCCGTTCTAAAATTATAGATGTAGAAGCTTTGGCAGATGCTCCTGAAGAATTGAAAAAGACCAAAATCAAAGGTCGTTACGAAGGAGTTGACACTTATGTATTACAAGTTGACCCTGAGCACTGTACAGGTTGTACGCTTTGTGTGGCTGTTTGTCCGGCTGAAAGCAAAACCGAACCCGGATTTAAAGCTATCAACATGCACCCTCGTATGGAAGTACAACCCGTTGAACAAAAATTATGGGATTACTTCGTTGACCTGCCTTGGTATGACCGTAAAAAATTGAAATTGAACACCGTTAAAAATGTTCAATTCTTAGAGCCATTATTTGAATATTCAGGCGCTTGTCCCGGTTGTGGTGAAACACCTTATATCAAAGAAGTTACCCAACTTTACGGTGACAGTTCGGTAATTGCCAACGCAACAGGATGTTCTTCAATCTACGGTGGTAACTTACCTACAACGCCATATTCTACTAATGATAGAGGTCAAGGTCCTGCTTGGGCAAACTCATTGTTTGAAGACAATGCTGAATACGGA
>JALWFE010000013.1 GCA_027039975.1 Flavobacteriales bacterium | reverse complement strand
TTTGCTCAAACAGCAGATTGTTTTTAACGTCCGAAAAACTTGAAATTTACGGAAAACCTTCGTAGGGCGAAGGGTGATGACCGCATTTTACCATCTTTTAAAAAAAAGCCTCCGATATAAGATTGGCAATAAATTTTATAATTTTCTCTAATATAAATATGCAGGGAAACCTAAAAGCTACAAAATAAATTTATAATATACTTATTATCAGTCGTTTAATTTTTAACGAAATAAAAATGGCGAAAACAGTAGGCTGTTACGTATTCTTTATCACGCAGCTTTGGTGCTATTTTGTATTTTGTAAATTATTAAGGGCCGTCTCAAAAGACAGCCCTTTTTTAATTGTTTTTCAAACTCAATTTACTAACTTGTGTCTGCTTATTTGTTTTTTAAAAGCAAGTTTTCAAGCCGTTGTATGCGTTTTTCCTGCTCTTGCAGTTTTGTTTTTTGTTCCTGCAATATAGTTTCCTGCTCTTGCAGTTTTTGTTTTTGCCGTTCGATGATATCCTGTTGTTCTTGTACGGCTTTGACCAACGGGACGACAAATTGTCCGTAAGCTAAAGAATACGGGTCTTTGTCATTGGCAGGATGGTGGACACCGTCAAAGTCAAATCCGCAGGCCTTTGCGGCGGCTTCCACTTCCTGTGCAATAAAACCTGTATGATACACTTGCTCCATAGCCGATCTTTCTGCTTTGTTCACATAATCACCTTTAACACCCATTAAGGCATCCAAGCCGTCTAGATCCCAAGTGTAAGTTACAGGGCGCAGGCGTTTTATAAATTCCAATCCGGGAACATTTTCTTTAACGTTACGTTTGAACCTGCCGTCAGATGTGTTATGCCACGCAGAATGCCCGCCAATCCAAGTAACATTGTTATCCCCCAATTTGACCATATTATTTGCCGTAATAGCACTGTTAGCACCAATGGCGGTTGAATTGATGTAAGTATCTCCTGTATCAAATGCATGATATCCCAGGGCCGTATTAAATTGTCCTGTGGTGTTGTCTGAAAGCGCAAAATCTCCCGTGGCAGCATTAAAGCTTCCTGTGGTATTGGATAAAAGTGCTTTATAACCGATAGCAACATTATGAGAACCTTCGGTATTAGATAACAGCGCTTTATAACCGGTAGCAGTATTACTATCCCCCGTAGTATTGGATGATAGTGTAAATGATCCGGCAGACGTATTAGAATACCCCGTAGTGTTGGCATATAAAGCTTTGGAACCCAGGGCCGTATTGTATTTAGCTTCAACCGTTCCCGATGAAGCCCCTTCACCATTATGATACAAAGCCGAATCACCTACGGCTACCAGATGGCTCCGGTCGGTGTTTTTATACAGGGCTTCTACTCCTATTGCAACATTGGAACTTCCTGTGGTATTGGAAGAAAGTGCTCCAACTCCTGAAGCGGTATTGTAATCTCCTGTGGTATTGGAAGAAAGTGCTCCAACTCCTGAAGCGGTATTGTAATCTCCTGTGGTATTGGAATAAAGTGCAGCACTTCCTGAAGCGGTATTTAAATTTCCTGTGGTATTGGATAAAAGTGCCTGATATCCCGAAGCGGTATTGGCACCTCCTGTGGTATTGGAAGAAAGTGCTCCAACTCCTGAAGCGGTATTGTAATCTCCTGTGGTATTGGAAGAAAGTGCTCCAACTCCTGAAGCGGTATTTAAATTTCCTGTGGTATTGGATAAAAGTGCCTGATATCCCGAAGCGGTATTGTAATCTCCTGTGGTGTTGAAATAAAGTGCCTGATATCCCGAAGCGGTATTATTAAATCCTGTGGTGTTAGAAAATAATGTATTATAACCAATTCCTACATTTTTATTATTCGTTTGGTCGTCATTATTACCGGCACCTATACCAATAAATATGGAAGAGCCGTCGTCCGAACCGTCATTATCGGAACGGGCATCGCTCAGGTCGTCCAGTTTGATGGCGCCGGAGGATAAACCGCCTGCCTTGACGGCGTATTTGGCGTAAGGTACGTATTTGAGTTCGCTGGTGCCGAAATCTTGATAACCGCTGCCGGTATCAATCTCTACTTTTAAGAAATAAGTGTGACTTCCCCAGTCTATCGTGGAAAAATTACCGGACAACACCGTTCCTTCCCCTACATTAACGGCTACTATACCGTTGGCATCCGTTGTAGCACTTTGCGTTTCCTGATATACGGCATTAGTGCCGTTTTCCAATACGGTAAATCTGAAAGTTACCGGTTGTGAGCTCAATGCATTACCGTTGTTGGTAATGAGCGCTTTGTAGTTGAAGCCGCCACCTTGGGCGAAACTCATAGCGGTCATCATCAAAATGACGAGACCTGCCATTGCTTTTTTTAAAATGTAATGTGTGTTCATAGTGGTTAGTTATATTAAATATCCGATTTATTTATTTTTAATAATGCTTCAATTTTAATGTAAATTTATAAATTTTACATCCTATTTGTCAAGGGTTTTTTTATGAACGACCGGAATGAGTTTATAAAATGCATAAAATCGCCAATGAACGACAAAAACAGCTTTGTTTAACAAACATTTTTTTATTGTTAAAAAAATATTCGTTTTTATTTAATAGATAACACATTGATTATCAATTTTTAATGATAAATAAAATATAAAATTTTAAAAAAAAACAAGAGTTTTTATTAAAAGAAGTTGGAATGATTTATAAAAGCCGGATTTATTTATGACGTTGCTTTGGTGCTATTTTGTAATGTGTAAATTATCAAGGGCTGTCTCAAAAGACAGCCCTTAATAATATCAATAAATTGCCCTAAAAAAATAAAAAGCACCAAAGGTGCGTAATAACAAATCCTATTCTTTTAAGACAGCCCTTTTTTTAAAACAAATAAACTCTGTTGCGTTGCAGACGGAGAATTCAACTTTATGATTGAGATTATTATTTTTTTCCGTTTTGTTTCTTTTCCTGCTTCATCCGTTTTTCGTACATCTGTGCATCGATAACCGCTACAATGGTCATATTGACAATTTCATCGGAAGTGGACCCGACTTGCAAATTATGAACGGGTTTGTTCATCCCCATCATAATAGGTCCTACCATTTGTGCACCGGTTAATTCTTTGACCATACGGTATGAAATGTTGGCAGAATCGAGATTGGGAAAAATCAAAGTATTGACTTTTTTGTTGATTAAATCCGAAAAAGGAAAATATTCCTTTAATAATTTTTTATTCAAAGCATAATCCGCTTGCATTTCACCGTCAATGTTCAAGTCGGGATATTTTTCTTTCAGGATTTGAACGGCTTTTTTCATTTTTTGCGCTTCGGGGTCTTTGGACGAGCCGAAACTGGAAAATGAGAGTAAAGCGATATTGGGTTTTATCCGTAACATTTTGACGACTTCTGTCATCATAGAAGTCATATTGACGATATCGTTGACATCGGGATTGACCACGATGGATGAATCGGTAAAAAACAAAGGTCCTTTTTTGGTAATCAACAAAGTGGTGGCAAAAACTTTGTCCACACCGGGACGTTTTCCGATGACTTGTATCATTGGTTTGAAAATGGTTCTGAAACTACGGGAATAACCGGTTACAATGGCATCCGCCATACCGGTTTCGACCATCATAGCGCCGAAATAATTGCGGTTTCGCATCAATTTGCGGGCTTCAATCATCGTAATGCCTTTGCGTTGGTGTTTTTTCCAAAAAATTTCGGCAAATTTCTCAACCGTCTCGTTGGCATCCGGTGATATGACATCGATAACCGGCAAATCTTCCACATAATCCAGCTCTTTTTTTATTTCCTCGATAGCGTCTTTATTTCCCAACAAAACAGGGTATGCGATCCCTTCTTCGTAAGCGATATAAGCGGCTTTTAACACTTCGGGCATATCGGCTTCGGGATAGACCACTCTTTTGGGGTCTTTTTTGGCCAAATTGGTAATCATCCTGATTTGCTTGGTTTCGATACCCAAGCGTTCAATCAATTCTTCTTCATATTTTTTAAAATCTTCTATGGGCTGACGGGCGACGCCGCTTTCCATAGCGGCACGTGCTATGGCAGGTGGTATTTTGTAAATTAAACGCGGGTCAAAAGGCTTGGGAATGATATATTCCCGTCCAAAGCTTAAATGTTTTTCATGATATGCCACATTGACTTGTTCGGGAACAATTTCTTTGGCCAAATCCGCCAAGGCATAAACAGCCGCCAATTTCATTTCTTCATTGATAGCCGTAGCCCTGACATCGAGAGCACCTCTGAAAATAAAAGGAAATCCGAGTACATTGTTGACCTGGTTGGGATAATCGGAGCGTCCGGTAGCCATAATGATATCTTTCCGGATGCTTTTGGCAAAATTGTAATCTACTTCGGGTGTGGGATTAGCCAAAGCAAAAACAACCGGATTATCCGCCATAGATTTCAAATGGTTTTCATTTAAAATATTTCCGACCGACAGTCCGACAAAAACATCGGCGTCTTTCATAGCTTCATCGAGTGTCCGGATATCACGGTCTGTGGCAAAAAGGGCTTTTTGTTTGCTCAAATTATCCCTGTCTTTGCGAATGACACCTTTACTGTCGAGCATTATCAAATTTTCGGGTTTGACCCCGAGAGCTTGATACAGTTTGGCACAAGAGATAGCGGCGGCGCCGGCCCCGTTGACCACCACTTTGATTTCTGACATTTTTTTACCGGCCAATTCTACGGCATTGAGCAAAGCCGCCGCCGAAATGATAGCCGTTCCGTGTTGATCGTCGTGCATCACCGGAATATCCAATTCTTTTTTTAAGCGTTCTTCTATTTCAAAAGCTTCTGGCGCTTTAATATCTTCGAGATTGATGCCGCCGAAAGTCGGCGCTATCTTTTTGACGGTTTCGATAAATTCGTCCACATTTTCCGTATTGACTTCAATATCAAACACATCGATATCAGCGAAAATTTTAAATAACAATCCTTTACCTTCCATTACGGGTTTACCCGCGGCAGCACCGATATTGCCTAATCCCAAAACGGCGGTTCCGTTGGAGATAACCGCTACCAAATTGCCTTTGTTGGTATATTTATAAATGTCTTCCGGATTGTTGTAAATTTCCATACAAGGAATGGCTACCCCCGGCGAATAAGCCAAAGATAAATCACGTTGTGTACTGTGTTTTTTGGTGGGAACAACTTCAATTTTTCCCGGACGCGGCTCCGCATGGTATTTTAACGCCGCTTTTCGCAATCTTTTTTCTTTCATCGTTATTAATTTGGACAAAAAATGCCACTGTTTTGGATAGTGCAAATTTACGAGCATTCCCGTATAAAAAAATGTTAAATGATGTTTTTTTTTGTTTTTTGGTTAATTGGTTATTTGATGATAATGGTTATTTGGTTAATTGGTTATTTGATGATACTGGTTATTTGGTTATTTGGTTATTTGATGATAATGGTTATTTGGTTATTTGGTTAATTGGTTATTTATGATACCGGTTATTTGATGTCTGATGTAAAAAAACAACGTTTTTTTATTTGACATAACAGGCAAAAAATACTTTGAAATCGATAAAATAATCTTTTCTAAAAAAAAAATATTATGC
>JALWFE010000012.1 GCA_027039975.1 Flavobacteriales bacterium | reverse complement strand
CCATCAATAAGCCGAAAACAATAATATCGTTGGTAAAAACAGGGCTGGTATCTTTAATTATTTCGGTTTGCGTCATTACTTTGGTCTATTTTTTGATAATGCAAAGATAACAAAAGAAATTTTTTGAAAATTTTTGTATGAAATGTTAATTGTTATTGTTTTTTCCGTTTAATGTAGCAAAAAACAAAGATTATTATTAATAAATTCCTTATTTTTACGTTCGTTATTTTACACAAATATATTATGAAAAAAATACTTGTTTTTTTACTTGCATTTTTCTTATTTCAAACCGGCCGTTCTCAAAACGGCAGAATGATTATCCCTTCGGAATTATCTGAGGATTTGAAAACTCATTTGAAAGAGATGGGCTCAAAATTAACGGCTGATGATATTTATAATCCAGACCGGGTGAGTTTGAACGATGCCGTCATTCAATTTAACGGTGGTTGCACGGGAGAAATAGTTTCGCCAAACGGTCTTATTTTAACCAATCACCATTGTGGATACAGTGCCATTCAATCGCATTCAACCTTTGAGCATAATTATGTTAAAGACGGATTTTGGTCGCAAAGTTATGAAGAAGAATTACCAAATCCGGGGATGTATGTCACTTTTGTTCGTAAAATAGAAAATGTAACGGAGAAAGTTTTGCAAGGCATTGACGATACGATGGATGAAACTCTCAAAAGCTCATTGATACAAAAAAATATCAACCGGTTGGAAAAAGATTTACCTAAAAAAGATTGGCAGGACATACAAATCAAATCTTTTTTTAACGGCAATAAATATTATGCTTTTACACTTGAAACTTTCAAAGATATACGCTTGGTAGCGGCACCGCCTTCGTCTATCGGGAAGTTTGGAGCTGATACCGACAATTGGATGTGGCCGCGTCATACAGGTGATTTCTCTATTTTTAGAATTTATGCCGACAAAAACAACCGCCCGGCTGAATATAGCCCCGATAATGTCCCATATAAAACGGATGCATATTTCAAAATTTCCATTAAACCTAAAAAAGCCGGCGATTTCTTTTTAATTTACGGATTTCCCGGACGAACCCAAGAATATTTGCCGGCTGTTGCCGTTCAACAAAAAGTGGATATTATCAATCCGGCAAGAATTAACACCCGCAAAACCGTTTTGGATATTATGAAATCATATATGTCTCAAAACGATACTATTAAATTACAATATACTGCTAAATATGCAAGAATAGCTAACTATTGGAAAAAATGGATTGGAGAAAATCAAGGCATCAAAAGAGTGGATGCCATTGAAAAAAAGAAAAATTTTGAAAAATACTTTTTATCACAAGTGCAATCCAGAAATTTAGACCCCGGCTATTTAAGGATTTTCGACCGGTTTGAAAATTTGTATAAAGAAAATAAAGATATAGAATTGGCCAGAAATTATTTTATTGAAATTTTTTACCTCAATAACGATTTGTTGAAACGGGCATTATGGTTGTACAATTTGAAACAAACTTATGAAAAACAAGGCAAAGAAAGTTTTTTGGAATTAGAAAAAAAATATTCCGGCCGGTTGCTCGGAAGTTTTAAAAACTATAATACAGCCGTTGACAAGGATATTTTTAAAGCTTTGATGAAAATATATGCCGAAAATATGCCGGAACCTTATAAAAACCATTCATTTGATAAAGGAAATATCGATGAAATAGCTGACAATATTTATCAAAATTCCATTTTAAACCAACCGGATGCCTTAAAAAAACTTTTGCGTAAAGGCCCTAAAAAATTCATTAAAATTTTAGACAGTGATCCGGGTTATCAATTTGCCGAAAAATTCATTCAAGATTATTATCTGAAAATAGCTCCCGATTATCAAAATATCCGGTCTAAAATCAACAGTGTTCAAAAAAAATATATGACCGGTATTCAACAAATATTTGACAACAGACCTTTATATCCCGATGCCAATGGTACATTGCGTATCAGTTACGGTGTTATCAAAGGATACGAACCCAGAGATGCCGTATATTATTTTCCGTTTACGCATATCAGGGGAATTATAGAAAAATATATTCCCGGGGATTATGAATTTGATGTTCCGGAAAAATTAATAGATTTGTACAATAAAAAGGATTATAAACCATATTCCTATACCGGAGAAATGCCGGTTGATTTTCTGGGAACAGCTCATACAACCGGTGGTAATTCCGGAAGTCCTGCAATAAATAAAGAAGGAGAGCTAATTGGCATAAACTTTGATAGAGTATGGGAGGGCACCATGAGCGACCTGTTTTACGATCAAAAAATATGTCGTAATATTATGGTCGATATTAATTATGTTTTATTCATCATTGATAAAATTGGCAACGACCAAAGATTGATAAAAGAAATGCATATAATCAAATAGTAAGTAATAAGGAAATAAAATAAAAATGGTAACGAACAACAACACAAAATAATTATGAAAATGCTTTCAAAGAAAATATTGATAAATCCGGGTTTAATCCTGTTTATATTTCTGAATTTCACTCCGGCAGCTGCTCAAAACAATATGTATCAACTTGGTGAAGAACTGGTAAATATAGCTAAATCGGGTAATACGGATAAATTGGTGGATTATATTGATGATAACCTAAAAATAGACGATAAGGCTAAAATAATGGAATCTTTTTTGGTATTACGGGAACAAATATTTACCATACTTAATAAAGACAAGATACAGCTTTTTAATGTATTGATGGAGAACAATAACATATATATCATTTTAACTGATAATACAAATTATATTATCATTAAAAGCACGATAAATGAAAACAATAAAATTACCGGAAGGTTTTCTTATGAAAATTCAAAAATTGCCAAAGAATTAGCCAAAGGTAGTAAAATTTATAAAACACGGTGTTATTCCTGTCATGGTAAATTTGCCAAAGGCAGCATCGGTCCCAACCTGACCGACAATTATTGGAAATATGTCAATTCGCCTCAAGATTTATACGAAATTACTGCCAAAGGCAAAAAAGGAACAATGATGATAGCTTACAAAAATTATCTTAAACCGGATGAGATACAAGCGGTTATTACATATATCAAAGCTTTACAGAATAAAAAACTAATTAATGCCAAAAAACCGGAAGGAGAAAAAAAAGATTTTAAACTATCCGTATTTCATTAAAAAATGTTGTGATATGATTAATGATATGATTAATGATATGATTAAGATATAAATTATAGGATATAAATAAAAAATAATACATTTGTAATCTAAAATAATAATTATGAAATTAAGAAATTATCTAGGTGTTTTATTTGTAATCATAAGTTTGAGCGGAAAGGCGCAAATCAAAAATATGAATGATTTTATCATTAATTTGGAAGAATTGCGGACATTAACGGAACGTTTGGCCAAAAATTATATCATGAAAGGCATTTTAGCTAATAATCCTAAAATTGTTAAGCAATTGGAAGATGATTCTAAGAAATTTTCAGATTTTTTAATCAATTTGACAGATAGCGCTTTAAATGAAGAAATTGAAATCGAGCTGCAAAAACTCAACTTGTCATGGATGTTGATGGATAGAATTATGAAGAAAAAATACGACGGCAATGCCGCTATCAAAGTGGTTAGATATGCAGATAAGATGAGTGAAGAAATAGAGACTATTGCTGAAATGGTAAATAGCGCTACCAAGTTAAAATCAGTCAAATTATTAAGACTTAGTTCGGAAGGACGGATGCTGTCTCAAAGGCTTTTGCTTTATTATATTGCGGCCAAAGCCAAATTACGGGATACTGAGATTCCCAAAAAATTTGAAGAAACTAAAAAAGATTTGTATAATGTTATTAGAATCTTAATTGATCAATCAGAAAAAGATCCTGATTTAAAAGCCGATTCCGGCGTTTTGATGTACGTTGAAATGATTAAAGACAGCTATGATAAAGTAAGAAAAAATATTACGATTGACAGTAAAGTACACCCGAAAACAGCTAATATGATTGTCAATCAAATGACTGATAATTTTGAGTTATTGACACAAATCCTTTACGAAAAATTTGAATAGTCTTTTCGGGAAGGAAGTATTTCATTAAAATTTATAAATTTAACACGGGGCTGTCTCAAAAGACAGCCCTTAATAATTTACAAATTACAAAACAAAACCAAAGGTGCGTGATAAAAAATCCGGTATTTTTAAGACAGCCACGTTTTTTTATAACTGAAAAAAATTATTCGAAAAAATCATATCTTTAAGGGAGCAGGTTAGGGGAGAGATGTTTTTTCAGCTTTTTCTTTTAAAAATTTGTTTATTGTATTTTTCGGGATATTTGGCTGTGATATTTTTATAAAAATTTTCTATTTCCAACAAATCTTTTTCAAAATCGTCACCGGGATATAACATTTTGCCTACGCCTGCTTCTTTTTTGGCATAATCCAAATAAGCTAACAAAACCGGTAATCCCGATTGTTTGGCTATATGATAAAATCCGAAATGCCATTGATCTACTGCGCTACGGGTACCTTCTGCCGGGACCAATAATATCAATTCTTTTTCCTTGTTAAGCATATCAACGGAATGTTTTATCAAATTGTTATGCTTTTTTCTATTGACCCAAATAGCCCCTAACCATTTTAAAAACCAATTGATAACAGGTATTTTTTTATAATCGTCTTTTATAAAAAAACGCGGGCGGTATCCGACTCGCCATAAACCCGCCATAGCATAAAGCAAATCCCAATTGGATGTGTGTGGTGCGGCTATCATAACGGCTTTTTTGATGCGGAATTGCTCCGGTACGTTGACACGCCATCCTGTTATAAAATTGACAAACTTTGCAAGTGCTTTTTTCATGTTATGACTTTTCTTGACAAAGATAATTTTTTAATCGATAAAAAACTCATCTTTAAATCCTATCAAATATAATTTTTTTTGAGCCCGGGTAAAAGCCGTGTAGAGCCAACGCAATTGTCCGGTATCATGAGTATCCAAAAGATAAGGTTGTTCTACAAAAACATTTTTCCACTGCCCGCCTTGTGATTTATGCGCCGTCAAAGCATAAGAAAATTTTACTTGCAAGGCATTATAATATTTGTTTTCTTTTACTTTTTTGTACCGGGTAAGGTTGTTTGTCAGATGGGCATAATCCTCATTAACAGCTTGATACAATTTTTTGGATTGCTCATAATTTAGTGAAGGAGCATCCATATACAAGGTGTCTAACAAAATAATCGTTTCAAAGGGTGGTTCACCGGGATAATCGACCAAACGTAATTTTACTTCGGCAAATCTGAAACCGTATAAATCTATAAACCTGAAAATTTCGAGCACCTCAACAATGTCCCCGTTGGCTATAAAACCGGCTTTGGACGTTTGGTCAAGCCAATAATAATTGTTTTTAACCACCATCAGATAGTCGCCGGCATCCAGCTCGTTTTCTTTGAGTAAAATTTTATTGCGGATTTGTTGATTATACATATTAGCCCGCTTATTTGAACGGACTATAATGGCGGTATCTTCAAAATTATATCCGGCATAAGCCGTTTCGATAGCATCTTGTATATCATATCCGTTTTCCAGACGAATAAAATCATCAAATCCGGTGGTATTGAATTTTAATTCACCTGATTGTCCACTCTGTATTTCCTGTCTGATTTTGGTAGCATTAAATAAAATACCGGATTCCAAACTTTGTCTGACCACTTCATTCAATTCGTATTCATAAATCGGCAAGTCGAAATGCCGTTCCAAATATAATTTATCCAAAGCCGGACTGATATCTAAGCCTACCGGTGGCAACTGGGCTTTATCACCGGCTAAAATCAATTTATTACCGGGTTGACTGTAAACATAAGAAATCAAATCGGATAAAACCGAACGGCCATCGAATAAACCTTCCGATAAATTTTCATTGCTAATCATCGAAGCTTCATCTACTATAAAAACAGTACGGCGCTGTTTGTTATGACGTAAAGTAAAATATACTTTTCCCGATGAATCCGTTTGAGGATAATACAAATGCTTATGAATGGTATAAGCTTTTTGCTTGGCATAAGAACCGATAACCTTGGCGGCACGTCCGGTAGGAGCCAAAAGACTGAAATTATATTTTATTTGCCACAAATTATTCACCAGCGTACTGATAATAGTCGTTTTTCCGGTCCCCGCATATCCTTTTAAAAGAAAGATACCCGGTTGTTCATCTAAAATAAATCCGGTCAATTTTTCTATTAATTGCCTTTGAGAATTAGTTATTTGGTATGGAAATTTGTCCAGTAATGCTTTAATAAACCGGTTATTTAAACTCATAATCCATAATAATTTATGCAAATTAACGACATTTGTAGCAGAACCCGGCTAAAAAAAGTATTTTATTAAATAAGATACTTTTCAAAATTAAAAAAATATGTATATTTGCCTTAACAAAAATTAATCAATATGTTACTATTCTTACTCGTTGTAATACTCATAATTGCTGTAACTTATATTTTATCGTATTTGGTTGTAAAATACGTTCCTTTAAAATATAAATGGTTGATAAACCTTATTTTAATTTTAATTTCCTTGTTTTTGGGATATAAAATTTATAATTCGGTTTACGAACCGGTACGGTTTAACAAGATAAAAGTCAAAAGATATCAAAAAGTGGTTGACCGGCTTAAAGATATCAGAATATCTGAACTGGCGCACAGGGAAGTCACGGGTGATTATACCGGTTCATTCGACAGTTTGGTTAAATTCATTGATACGGCTAAATTTGTGATTACACAACAAAGAGATTCAAGTTTTAAATACTTTGACAAAGCTTATGGTATTGAAAAAGAAAAAGATACCGTTCTTATTGATACTTTGGGTTTTGCATCGGTTAAAGATTCTTTATTTAAGAATGACAATCGTTACAAAGATATGATGTGGGTTCCTATTCCCGGACGAGAGAAACAAGTAAAATTTGAACTTAAACACGGGTATATCAAAAAAAGTAATGTAAAAATACCCGTTTTTATGGCAAGGGTGGACAAAGCGGAAATTTTGTATGACCAACCCGAAGATTTGGTTAAACAAGAAAAAAATATCAGAAGTACCAAAGAAATCAACGGCCCTTATATCCAAGTCGGTTCTTTGGATGAAGTGGATGATTCGGGTAACTGGCCTAAATTATACGATATAGGTGACGACAATAAATAACGATATTAAGCAAAATATTAAAGAAATGTCCATACTTATCGCTAAGTATGGGCTTTCTTTTATGATTCATAAGGAAAATCAAAAAAAGTTTTTTGAATATTCCCTAACTTTTTCCAATCCGGTTTTATTACTTAATAAAATTTATGAAATTATTGAAGAACGTCCTGTATTGGAAGAACACTTTGATAAAATAAAATTGATACATCATAATCGTCTGAATACATTAATTCCTTTAAAATTTTTTGAGCCGGATACTGTTAAGGATTGGCTTTCGCATCAAATAAAAATACCCTCAAATGCTTCTGCAGCTTATGATTATATCGATAATTTAAAAGCTTATAATGTTTATGTGCCTTTTCAAAATTTGGAAAAACCTTTTTCGAAACAAACGGATAATTTAACTATAAAACACAGTGCTTCGGAGTTTTTTTATAATATCCGCCAAGTAAAAAACAAAACGACTGATTTGCCTATTTTTGAAGTCTTTCTCAATGTTTTTCCCGGAGATTTTCAAATTGCCGTTTTTAAAAATGACAGATTACAAGCTTATAATCATTTTGACTATGAAAATGTAGAAGAGTTTTTGTATTTTTTATTTTTTATGATAGAGACTTTGGAGGTCAAGCCGTATCAAACACAATTGTATGTTTTCGGTGTTGATAAAGTTACGGAATTGTATAAAAATATGCTTTTATTTATCAAAAACATCCGGCTTGTACCGAAAAAAAATCCCGGACAAATTTATAATTATTTTTAAGTATGCATATTCGCATCATTTCGGGCAAATATAAAAGCCGCAGAGTATCGGCTCCTAAAAATTTACCTATACGTCCTACAACCGATAGGGCCAAAGAAGCTTTATTTAATATTCTTAATAATTTGTTTGATTTCAAAGACTTGAAAGTACTCGATTTATTTACGGGAAGCGGCGGTATTGCTTATGAGTTTGCTTCACGCGGTTCTGAAAATATTGTAGCTGTTGACAGAAATTATCCGGTTGTCAAATTTGTTTCAAAAACCGTTAAAGATTTTGGATTTCCTGTCAAAGTTGTCAAAAAAGACAGTTTTAAATTCCTCGAAAACACAACTGAAACCTACGATATTATTTTTGCTGACCCACCTTATGATTTGAGCCGGGAAGAACAGGAAAAATTGATAAATATTTCGTTTGACAGAAATCTTTTAAAAGATAACGGTTACTTTATTTTGGAACATATCGACCACCTAAACTTCGAACAACATCCAAATTTCGATTTCTCCCGTAAATACGGCAAAAGTGTGTTTAGTTTTTTCAAAAAAAAGACATAATTTTATTCGAAGATTTTTTTGCAAATCATAAATATAAATTTATCTTTGCACGGAATTTAAAGGACAGATTTGACTGCTTGCAACCTTTTAAAAAAATGCTAAAATGTATTTTTACTTGTCGGCTGGTCAATCTTATATTTTTAATGTTAAAAAATTAACCAACAAAACAGATTGTATTATGCCCTATTTATTTACTTCGGAATCTGTATCGGAAGGTCATCCCGACAAAGTATCAGATCAAATATCCGATAATTTATTAGATAATTTTTTGGCTTTTGACCCCGAGTCGAAAGTTGCCATTGAAACATTGGTAACCACCGGTCAGGTGGTAGTAGCAGGTGAAGTCAAAAGCAAAACTTATGTTGACGTTCAAAAGATAACCCGTGATACCATTAAACAAATCGGTTATGATAAAGATGATTATTATTTCAGTTTCAAATCATTAGGTGTTTTATCCGCCATTCATGACCAAAGTGAAGATATCAACCAAGGGGTTGTCCGTGAAACCAAAGAAAAACAAGGGGCCGGTGACCAAGGTATGATGTTCGGTTATGCCACAGATGAGAGTAAAAATTTTATGCCGCTGACCTTGGACATTGCCCATAGATTGGTTTACAAATTGGCAGAAATCCGTAAAGAAGGCTTGGAAATGACTTATTTACGTCCCGATTCCAAAAGTCAGGTAACCATTTTGTATGATGACAACCATAAACCGGTCAAAATAGATACCATTGTCATTTCTACCCAACACGACCCCTTTGACGATGATGACAATAAAATGCTCGATAAAATCAAAGATGACGTTCAAAACATCTTAATTCCGAAACTTTTATGCGAAAATCCTGAATTTGAATCTTTGTTTTATGATTATAAACTATTGGTCAACCCGACCGGTAAATTTGTTATCGGCGGTCCGCACGGTGATACGGGCTTGACCGGTCGTAAAATCATTGTCGATACTTACGGTGGACGCGGTGCTCACGGCGGTGGTGCATTTTCGGGTAAAGATCCCAGTAAAGTCGATAGAAGCGGTGCTTATATGGCGCGATATATTGCCAAAAATCTGGTTGCTGCCGGCGTAGCCGGTGAAATTTTGATACAGGTTTCTTATGCTATCGGAATAGCCGAACCGGTTAGTATTTTTGTCAATTCGTTCGGAACGGCCAAAAACGGCTTGAAAGATGAAGAGATTGCCGGTAAAATCAAAACTCTTTTTGATTTGACGCCGGCAGGTATAGAAAAAGCTTTAAAATTAAGAGCACCTATTTACAGTGAAACCGCTGCTTACGGACACTTTGGCCGCACACCGGTTACCAAAACCAAACAATTTGAACGCTATGATTATACGGAAGGACGCGTTATAACATTAAAAAAAGAAGTCGAACTTTTTACTTGGGAAAAATTGGATATGGTTGAGGCGGTTAAAGAAGTTTTCGGATTGTAAAGTTTACGATAAATTTTTATTTTAGCAGATAAATTTTAACTTTCAACAACTCAATTACCATAACCTTAACATAATTTTTTATGCCGGAACTATTAACCATAAAAGAAGCCAGTAAGTGGGCAACAAATTACCTGAAAAAAAAGGTAACACCTTCAAATATTTCTTATTTAATTCAATATGGATTGGTTCCTAAAATTGGTAATAATGGTAATATTCAAATAGATAAAACGGATTTATTGAATTACTACAAGAAGCATAATCAATCAAAAGAAGAACGTTGGAAAAATAAATTAGGTGAAGATTTAAATTGGACTTTATCATTTGCAGAATATAAAGAATCCGAAACAACTAAACATGTTCACAGATTACATCCGTATAAAGGAAAGTTTATTCCACAATTGGTTGAGTATTTTTTGGACACACATACGGACAAATTTAAAAAAGAAGTTTTTTTTAACAAAGGAGATATTGTTCTTGACCCTTTTTGTGGTTCCGGAACAACTTTAGTGCAAGCAAATGAATTAGGGATTCATGCTATTGGTATAGATGTTTCCGCTTTTAATGCGCTTATTAGTAATTCTAAAATAGGTAAATACAATATAAAATTAATTGAAGAAACTGCAAAAAACATATCTTTAAAGTTAAAAAATTTTTTAAAGAACAGGAACAACACAAAATTTGAAGCAGAACTGTCAGAAGAATTAAAAATTTTTAATGCTAAAAATTTTCCTGCACCTGAATTTAAATACAAGGTAAGACAAAAAGAAATTAACGAAAAAGTTTATGGGAAAGAGAAAGCCGAAGAGTTCTTGCCAATTTATCAAAAACTCGTAGAGAAATATAATATTGAACTTAAACAAGAAAAATCAGATACATTTTTAGATAAATGGTTCCTAAAAGTTGTAAGGGACGAAATTGATTTTGTATTTGAAGAAATAAAAAAAATAAAAGATATACCAACAAAACGTATATTAAGTATTGTATTAAGTAGAACCGTTCGTTCGTGTAGAGCAACAACACATTCCGACTTGGGAACATTAATTGAACCACAAACAACAACTTATTACTGTAAAAAACACGGAAAAATTTGCAAACCACTCTTTTCAATTGAAAGTTGGTGGAATCGATATACGAAAGATACTATTAAAAGATTAGCACAATTCGATAAATTAAGAACCAATACAAATCAAATATGCTTGACCGGTGATAGTCGAAATATTGATATTGTTTCGGAATTAGAAAAAAAATTACCTGTATTAGCCAATTTAGTTAAAGAAAAAAAAATTTCCGGTATTTTTTCTAGTCCTCCCTATGTCGGTTTAATAGATTACCACGAACAGCATGCTTATTCTTATGATTTATTTGGTTTTGAACGAAAAGATGAATTGGAAATCGGACCGCTATATAAAGGTCAAGGACGTGAAGCAAGAGAAAGTTATGTAAAAGGAGTGGCCGAAGTCCTTCTTAACAGTAAAAAGTATTTAAAAGAAAATTATAATATTTTCTTAGTTGCCAACGACAAATACGGATTATATCCGAAAATCGCTGAAATAGCCGGAATGAAGATTGTAAACCAATATAAAAGGCCGGTTTTAAATAGAGTGGAAAAAGATAGAAATGCCTATTCGGAAATCATTTTTCATTTAAAAGAAAAACAATAATGGCATTAGAAAATAAAACGCAAGAAAAGATTGCAACCGAAGTTATCAAAACACTTGTCAGTAGATTTGAAAATTTTCCTGTTGATGCTTCACAAAACAAAAATGCGCCCTTTCATACTGCCTTTTTGAATGCATTTACAGATAAATTTAAAGATAAAGTTTCGGATATACCCTTTTTTATTTCGCTAAGCAGTTGGATGCACGGGTTAAACACGACGCTCGGACAAACTTTTTTTGAAAATATCGCTCATCATATCAGTAATGGCGAGAATTGAATAAACTGAAAATGAAATTATTACCCTACGAAGACATCATATACGAAACAAAACTTGAACCAGAAGAGGTTTTAAAAAAGATTGATAACATTACTGAATCAGAAACTTTCCACAAAGCTAATAAACCTATCTTATATCAAACAATCTGGTATTTTAAGAATCGTCGTCATAAACCCTATATTGGAAGTATTGATGAAAACAGCTTTAACATTAGAAGAATCATTGATTACAGAAACTCTTTTAATCCCCGTATTTATGGAACTGTTGAAAAGGAATCCGGCAAAACTAAAGTCTATATAAAGATGAGATTGCAGACACTCGTAATTGCTTTTATTATAGTTTGGTTTGCTTTTATTATCCAATTTTTTTTAGGTATTTTGACAACCTCCATTAAAGGACAAACCTTTATCCCGTTTATTTTTTTACCGCCGGTTATGTTAGCGATTGCCTATGCCGCAACCTTCTACTTTTTTAATAGTGAAAGCAGGCATTCTAAAAGGTATTTAGCACAACTACTCGAAGCAAAAATAACAGAAAGTGAAACGTAAGTTATTTTTTACCGGAAAAGTTTTTCGCAATAAACTCAAGGGAGGTTTCCGCATCCTTTTTTAATTGTTCTTTTAAGGCTTCCAAATCCGGAAATTTTTGTTCGTCACGCAAGCGCTTTAAAAAATAAACAGCTATATCTTTACCGTACAAATCACCGTCATAGTCAAAGAAATGCACTTCCATAATCAATCTTCGTCCGTTGATAGTGGGCCGGTATCCGATATTCATCATCCCGTAAACCGGTTGATTATCAATAAAAGAACGCACAAGATAAACACCTTGACGAGGGATTAATTTATATTTTTCACGTATGGTTAAATTGGCCGTTGGGAAGCCTAATTTACGCCCCAAACGGTTGCCATGCACCACTTGACCTGTCAAAAAATACGGCCGACCCAAATAAACTTGTGCCAAATCAACCGCCCCTTTCCGTAAAGTCTGTCTGATTAAAGTTGAACTGACTTCTTTGCCGTTAACCTTCACCGGCTCAATTTTATGAGTTTTAAAACCGTATTGGTTTTCCAATGATTTTACAAAATCGTAAGTGCCGGATCTATTCTTACCGAAACGATGATCGTGGCCAATCAGCAAATCTTTCATATTCAAATGTGTCATTAGTTTTTTTATAAAAATTTCTGGAGTTTGAGCGGCAAATTTTTTATCAAATTTTTGCAAAATAAGATAATCGATATTTTGTTGGGAAATCAGAGAAATTTTCTCATCCATAGTAGTTAATAAACGCATATCGCTATCCGGGTTGAAAAATATTTTGGGATGTGGTTCAAAACTGATAACCACAGTCTCAGCATCATTTTTGACTGCAATTTCTTTCAAATCGCTCAAAATCTTTTGATGACCCAAATGTACGCCGTCAAAAGAACCCACTGTAACAGCCGTAGGTTTTTGTGGGTGAAATGCTTCCAAATCACGAATGACCTTCATCTACTATTTTTTATTAAACTAATGTAATTTTTTGGACGCACAAAGTAACAAAAAAATATAATGAACCGGTTCAAATTTATCACGAAGTTCATAAGATTTTTTTTTCAAAAGTAAAATAATTGTAAATTTGAAATTTCTAAGAACAAATTTCGTTATTCATTTAATTATAATTCAAAAAAAATAATTTTAAACCTATGCAAACCTATAAAATCATCTTGTTAAGCCTTCTTTTAAATTTAACATTCCCGTTAAAAGCACAAAATCTCCAAAATGTTAATCCCGACCCGGACGGCCCTCCATGGTTGGTGGGCGGCTTACGTGTGCCGTCAGAATCAGAAATATCAAAAATTCCAGTGATTGAATTATCACAAGATGATTTGCAAAGGTATCCGGCCACTTTGCCTGATGTACTGGATAACACAACCCAACCTTTTTTCAGACCTGTTTTTAATCAAGCCGACGGTAGTTGTGCCCAATCCAGTGGTGTTGCATACAATTTTACATATGAGATTAACCGGGAACGCAATACATCGGCTATCAGTTTGCAAAATCGCTTTCCGTCTCATTACACTTATAATTTTTTAAACCAAGGAGACGGTAACAACGGTTCCTGGTATGTTGACGGTTGGGATATAATACAAGCCAACGGCTGTCCTAATCTTCCCACTTACGGTAATTCTTTGGATGCGCTGGGTAACCAAGGTTGGATGAGTGGCTATGATAAATATGAATCCGCCATGCACAACAGGGTCAAAGAATATTTTGCCATTGATGTAGGTACACCGGCCGGTTTGCTTACCTTAAAGCATTGGCTTTATGATCATTTGGAAAATGCTCCCACGGGCGGGTTGGTCAATTTTGGCGCCGGTATTGCCAATACAGGTTACAATATGACAAATGATAATATCATTACCAGTTGGGGATTTCCTTCCAATCACGCTATGACTTTTGCAGGCTGGGACGATAATATCGGTTATGACTACAATGGTGACGGTCAAATCACTAATAACTTGGATATCAATAATGACGGTATTGTAGATATGCGGGATTGGGAAAAAGGTGCTATGATTATGGTAAATTCCTGGGGAGATACATGGGGCGATAACGGTAAAGCTTACGTAATGTATAAAACACTGGCCGAAAACCCTTACTTTGGAGGCATTGTCGCCAACAGGGTTTTTGCATTACGGGTCAAAAATGACCAAACTCCCCAGTTGATTATGCGGATTAAAATGACACATAACAGCAGGAATATGATAAAAATTTCAGCCGGTATATCAACTGATGTCAATAGTACTTCACCTGAACACACCATCGATTTTCCGCTCTTCAACTATCAAGGCGGTCCATATCCGATGAAAGGTAATAATGACAATTCTCCTATTGAATTTTCATTGGATATTTCGCCTTTGTTGAGTTATATTGATTCCGGTACTCCTGCAAAATATTTTCTGATTGTCGATGAAGATGATCCGGCCGGAACAGGTACCGGCAATATTATTGATTATGCTATTGTTGATAACAATTTACAGGTTTATTCCTGCAACCAACATAACGTAAATATCAACAACAATACCGCCACACTTTTAAGTATAACGGCTTCCGTTGATTTTAACGCACCGGAGATTACAACTGCCTCCTTGCCGTTAGCTACTCCCGGGCAACCTTATTCGTATACAATGACAGCTCAAAACGGTAGTCCTGATTACGAATGGCATTTGGTCAAAAATTATCAAGAACAAAATATTCAAGATATATTTCCAACAATTACAAGTAATCAAATCAATGTTACAAATGATGATGATGGCTATGGCAGTCAACAGTTGGATTTTGATTTTCCGTTTTACGGAACCTATTTTAATCAGATTTATGTTTTGACCGACGGTTCCATTGTTTTCGAACCCGGTTTTGATTATTTACGCACCGAAACCGCTATAAAATCACATAAAATTATCAGTGTTTTTGCTTCTGATCTTGAAATATTTTCAGGTGCCGGGCAGGGAATTTTTTATGAAGGTGATGCAGCTCATGCCACTTTCCGTTGGAAAACTTCCATTTATGGTGATAATACCGTTAATGTTGATGTTGCCGTGACATTATTTCCGGACGGCCGTATTGTATATTTTTATGGTGACAATTTCACGCCGGGATTAGATTGGGCTTCCGGTATTTCCGACGGCGATGGTAATTATTTAATAACAAGCCTTTCGGGTGATGACAATCCGTCAAATAATACCTTAAATCTGCAACCGGATCCTTTTCCTAACGGTATGTCTGTTTCCATTGACGGAATTTTTCAAGGAACGGCACCGGATGTTATTGATACTTGGCCGGTTACATTTAAAGTTACCGATAACAACAATATTTCCAAAACAAAAACTTTGACTTTTGAAACCGGTGTATCGGGAATTGCCCCGAACAACCAATTTAAAATCCGTTGTTTTCCCAATCCTGCCACCGGTTATGTTTTGTTTGATTACAGTTTGGAAAAAGACAGAAAAATTTCTATCTGTATTTACAATTATCAAGGTGAAAAATTGGTCGAAATTCTCAACAAAAATCAATCGAAAGGAAGACATCAAATCATTTGGTATCCGCACTTGCCCAAAGGTGTTTATATATACAAAATACAGAAAGATTCTTTGTCATCAACCGGAAAAATAATTTTAAATCCACGTTAAATCATTGCAAAATAAATGATCAGGAACTTGTTTGGAAACTACCGGTTATGGCATTTTATTATTCAGGTGTATTACTAAAAAGCATTAATTTGGGTCTACTAAAAAACGCTTAAAATGTTAATAATTAGCTTGTTACATATATTTTATCTATAATAAATGCACGATTTTTCAACATAAACATATAAAATCCTTACATTTTATGATGCTCGTGACAGCACTTCCGAGCTTTTCAGAAGACCCTGATTTTTTCCGGATTTTAGCAGATGTAAAAAAATTTTTAATTATCAATATTTTATATCTTTTATTTGTTTTTGATTATAATATTTTCTTTATATTTAAGCGATTTTAAACTTAATCCAAAATAGTAAAATTATGAATAAGTATCAAAAACAAATCGATGAATTTATGGCTTATGCCAAACATCGTAACCCGAACGAACCGGAATTTTTACAAGCTGTAAGCGAAGTAGCACAAGCGATTATTCCTTTTATGATGGAAAATCCGAAATACAATAACAAAATGTTGTTGGAGCGGATGATTGAGCCCGAAAGAGTTATAATGTTCCGTGTTCCCTGGGTAGACGATAAAGGCAAAACACGTGTTAACCGTGGATACCGTGTGGAATTTAACTCAGCCATAGGACCTTACAAAGGTGGTTTGCGTTTTCATGAAACCGTTAATTTAAGTATTCTTAAATTTTTAGGTTTTGAACAAACTTTTAAAAACTCTTTAACCACTTTGCCTATGGGCGGTGGAAAAGGTGGTTCGGATTTTGACACCCGTGGCAAATCCGATACCGAAGTTATGCGTTTTGCACAAGCTTTTATGAGCGAATTGTTCCGTCATATCGGTCCTAATACCGATGTTCCTGCCGGTGATATCGGCGTAGGTGGACGTGAAATCGGTTATTTGTTCGGCCAATACAAAAAATTAAAAAATGAATTTACAGGTGTTTTGACCGGTAAAGGTTTGTCTTACGGCGGTTCATTGATACGTCCAGAAGCTACCGGTTACGGTGTGGTATATTTTGCCGAACACATGCTCAATACAAAAGGTGATTCTTTCAAAGGCAAAGTTGTTTCGGTTTCCGGTAGCGGTAATGTTGCCCAATATGCTACTGAAAAAGCCACACAACTGGGAGCCAAAGTTGTAACATTGTCCGATTCAAGCGGTTACATTTATGATCCCGACGGTATCGATGCCGAAAAATTGGCTTTTGTAATGCATCTTAAAAATGTCAAACGCGGCAGAATTTACGAATATGTAGATAAGTATCCTACAGCCAAATATTTTAAAGGCGAAAGACCTTGGGGTGTTAAGGTTGATATTGCTATGCCTTGCGCTACACAAAACGAAATAAATGGTGATGAAGCAAAAACATTAGTCGATAACGGTGTGATTTGCGTTGCCGAAGGTGCCAATATGCCTTCTACACCCGAAGCTATCAAGGTATTTAAAGAAGCTAAAATTTTATATTCTCCCGGAAAAGCTTCCAATGCCGGTGGCGTTGCCGTATCAGGACTTGAAATGAGTCAAAATTCCATGAGATTGAGCTGGACACGTGAAGAAGTCGATAACAAACTCAAACAAATTATGAGTAATATACACGAAGTCTGTGTCAAATACGGTAAAACGGCTGATGGCTGGGTTGATTATGAAAAAGGTGCTAATATCGGTGGATTTGTTAAAGTTGCCGACGCTATGTTAGCACAAGGAATCGTATAATTCTTTGATAAAAACGTTAACAAACAAAAAAGAGCATTCCCGTGGATGCTCTTTTTTTGTATAAACGGGATGCTTTTTTAG
>JALWFE010000011.1 GCA_027039975.1 Flavobacteriales bacterium | reverse complement strand
AATCCTGCAATAAGTAAACCTGTGAGTAGTATATAGGAAAAGAATTTACGATTCATATTCTTTTAAAGATTTTTGCAAAAGTAAGATTTTTTTTTATTAAGTCAATAATTTTTTATCATTTAAAAGTAAGATAATTATTTTATTAAATAAGCAAAAAAAATTAGCCGGTCAACGACCGGCTAATCTATATATAATATAATGTATAAAATTACTTGATGACCAATTTAACCGCTTGGTGATTATTGTCGGTATCGGTTATTTTCATCAAATAAATACCGTTATCCAAAGCCGAAACATTGATTTTGGTATTATTTGCCGAGAAATTTAAATTCATAACTTCTTTACCGGTAACATCAAAAACGGTTACATTTTGTAAAGGAGCATTTTCGGTACTGATTTGAACGAAATTGTCAGCGGGATTAGGATAAACACTTAAACCTTGGATTGTTTCGTTTGCAACAGATACGTCAGCTTGATCAACATATTTGTAAATACCTTGTGTAAATCCACTGTCAGGGTCATTAGGGTCATTGACGTGTGAAAATCCACCACTTAAGCCGAAATTTACATCTCTAAAAGCAACTGCAAGGTGTTGTAAATTACCGTCAGCTTGAAGGACTTCCCAAGGACCGCCGTCAAAGTTGTAGTAAATCATTTTAGTCCAAGTTTGACCACCGTCTTCACTGATAGCGGCACCAACAACTGTTCTATTAAGAGCGTCAGCTTCCGTTACTACTAATGTATTGGTTGTTCCGGGTATATAAGCGATATGACCTCCGAAGAAATCACCGGTCCAATCGTAGGTAGGCGTCATTGGAGTCCAGGTATCACCGGCATCCGTGGTGTGATATAATTCACCGTTATCTCTTACCAACCAACCTTCGTTGTCATCTTTAAAGGTAACATCACCACTATCGTTGTTAATACCACCAAAATCATTTAAGGGTGTATCGTGTGCCGTCCAAGTATGTCCTTGGTCGGTAGAACGGTATAAGCGTCCGTTGCTTGTAGTAAACCAAACGGTATTGCCGGCGGCTACAAAACCGTGAACATACCCGAATTCTCCGGAATTGGGATTATCAATTTGCGAACCTGGAATAGGAATCCAGGTAGTACCGCCATTGGTAGTATAATACATTTCAAATTCACCGTTTACGGGGTCACCTTGGCAAAAACCGTTATTACTATCGAAGAAATAAACCAAATTGCAGAAAGAGGCACTGTTGGAATACATCGTCGGTGTACTTACTTTTGTCCAAGTGGCACCTGCATCGGTAGTTTTCCAAATACCACCGTTACCGATACTACCGGAATCATGATAAGCCGCAATAAAAGCTGTATTGGCATCAACGGGAAAAACCGTTCCTATTCCGGGATTTACAATACCCGGTAAAACATTTTGAGCCAAATCATAAGCGGTCCACGTAACACCACCATCATTGGTGTAAGCAACTTCGGAAATGTGATTGTCAGTATCTTCTCCGTCATAAGCAATAGTCCAAGCAACATCATCGGTTGTAGAATTTAAAATACCGATGTAACCGATTCCTCTTGATTCTGCTTGATAACCGGAATGATAAACTTCCCAAGCATGTTCATATTGTTGGGCAAAAGCATTAAAGCTAAAAAAAGTAGCTAAAATAAAAAGTAATGTTTTTTTCATATTGTTCACATTTTTAAAATTAATTTGTGTGTAAAAATAAATAAAAAAATGCAAATTGATAAAGATTTTGATGATTTTTTTTATATTTAGATGATTTTTTAGTCAAATAAACGAAAAATGAGGTAATAGTTAGTAGTATAACTAATTTTTGTATATTTGAAATTTAAAAATTAATAAATATGATTAAAAGAATAAGCTTATTAACACTAGTAACATTATTATGTTTTTCATCAGGTCTTTTTGCACAAAACAAAAAAAACAGACAAACAATTTTACAAGAAACCAATCGTCTATATCTGCAAAAATTAAGTCGTATTTGGACTGAACGTAATGCAGCAGCTAAAAAAGAAGCTGAAAAAAAAGCCCGGGAGATGGGTTGGCCTATCAAAGGAAGTGAAAACGGGCGTGCGTTTGAATTGATGAGATTGACACCGGACGGTAAACCGGTTTATTATCAAACGGACAATTTTTATGCGGCCAAAACCATAAATACCGATGAATTGTATAATGGTGGTAGTTTGGGATTAAATATTCAAGGACAGAATATGATTGTCGGTATTTGGGACGGTGGTCCTGTAAGAGGGACACATAATTTTTTGAACGGGCGTGTTATTCAAAAAGACGGTGTTACTTTTACCGGTCCTGACGATTTAAACAGGCATGCTACTCACGTGACCGGGACGATGATTGCCGGTAATACAACTCGTTACAGGGGTATGGCTTTTGAAGCAACGGCTTGGGCGCATGATTGGAACAATGATGATGCCGAGATGGCGGTAAGAGCTTCCGAAGGTCTTCTTGTTTCCAATCATTCTTATGGCATGCGAGCCTTTGATTTTATGGGAAATCGTTTAGTTGATGTATATTGGTTCGGAAAATATTCTGTTGATGCCCGTAATTGGGATGATATTATGTATAATGCGCCTTATTATTTAATTGTCGATGCGGCGGGTAATGACAGGAGTTTTTCTGCAAACGGACCGGATAAAGGCGGATATGATATGTTAACCGGAAATTCAACTAACAAAAACGGTATTACGGTTGCCGCCGTTAGACGGGTTACTTCATATTCAGGTCCAAATAGTGTTATTATGAGTAATTTTAGTAACTGGGGACCGACAGACGACGGCCGAATTAAGCCAGAAATTAGTTCGCAAGGTGTAAATGTAGGTTCTTGTGTTTCGGATTCCGATATAGCTATTGCTACTTATAGCGGTACTTCAATGGCGGCACCTTCTGTAACGGGCAGTTTGATTTTACTGCAACAGTTGTATAACGAAACTTATGGTAATTATATGCGGTCAGCTACATTAAAAGGATTGACTTTGCATACAGCACGGGAAGCGGGTACTCATCCGGGACCGGATTATGCTTTCGGTTGGGGATTAATGGATACTGCCGGAGCCGCTGAGGCTATAGTTAATAACGGTTTAACATCATTGATAAAACAAATAACTTTACATCAAGGGGAAACTTATTCGTTTACGGTTAATGTTCCAAGAAATTCACCTCAAACTTTAAGAGCCAGTATTTGTTGGACAGACCCTGCCGGACAAGTGATTACCGGTACACCGACAGATTTACTCGATAATCCGACACCTGCTCTGGTTAATGATTTGGATATCAGAGTAACCGACGAAAACGGAACGGTTTATTATCCTTGGAAACTCGACCCGGCTAATCCGTCTCACGCGGCGGTTACCGGTGATAATGTGGTTGATAATTTTGAAAAAGTCAGAGTCCTCAATGCTTCCGGAACTTACACTATTACTGTTTCTCATAAAAATATTTTGAAGTATAATAAACAGGACGTGTCTATTGTGGTAACCGGAATTTCCAATCCTTTTGCCATTAATTCCGTTAACGGTGACAGTCGTGATATTTGTGCCGATACTAATACATCTGCAACTTTTGATTTACGATATACCAAGTCGAGTAGTATTTCCGGTTCTACAACATTTTCTTTAAACGGTTTGCCTGCCGGCGCTACGGCAACTTTTACCCCGTCATCTTTAACGGCTGACGGCACTTTCTCATTACAAATAGACGGGTTGGATAATGTTGATGCCGGTATGTACAATTTGGAGGTTGTGGGAACCAATGGTAATGTTCAAATTGTTAAAGAACTGCTATTACACGTATTGAAAAACACTTTTGCACCTCAAAATCTTCTTACCCCCGATGACGGAGCACTTGATATGAAAAAACCTTTTTCTTTGGAATGGGAAGAACATCCTAATGCCCAAAGATATCAATTGCAAATTGCCGTGAATTCCGATTTTTCAAATGTTATTATCGACGAAATTGTAAATAATACATCTTATCTAATCACGGAAAGTACTTATGGAATCTCAAATGACGGTTCTACATATTATTGGCGTGTTAAACCTATTAATGATTGTGCCGAGGGTAATTTTTCAACGCCGAGAAGTTTTGCGACTCTTCAAATAATTTGTACACAGAATTTTAATACTACACAGGTAACCATTCCTTCAACGGCTAATACAACTCCTATTGAATCTGTTATTAATTTAGCACAAAGTACTATTGTCAGTAAAACAAAAGTATATGTTTCCATTTCACATACTAAAATTTCCGATTTGGAAATAAAATTGGTCAGTCCGCAAGGCACGGAAGTTATTTTGAATCAATCCGGAACTTGTCAAGGAAATTATCAAGATATCCAAGTAATGTACGACGACGATTCGGATAAGAATTTGGAATGTTATGATACTTCGCCTGCTATAAGGGATGATGTTAAACCTTTTGAATCATTGGCAACCTTTAATGGAGAAGATGCACAGGGTGATTGGACATTGAGCATCTCCGATCCGGTAAACGGTGATGGCGGTTCTCTCAATCTATGGGCATTAGAAATTTGTGAAGAAAATTGGTTAGGTGTTGAAAATCAAGATTTTGAATTGTTTAATGTTTGGCCGAATCCCTCCAATGGCCAAATCAACGTTCAATTAAGTGCCGGTAAACTTATCGATTTGCGTTTGATGGATATGTCCGGACGTGAAGTATTCCACCGTACTTACAACAATACCGGTGGCACATTTACTCGCAATGTGGTTTTCGGACACTTGCAAAAAGGTGTTTATCTGTTACAAGCTAACAGTGATAATAAAGCAGGTACAAAAAGAATTATCATTAAATAAATTATTTAAATAATCTTTAAAAAGAGCGGTAACCGGATTTGTTACCGCTCTTTTTTTAATATGGCATAAACCGGAAAATGGTCGCTGTATCCCCCTTGATATGACCGTCCTTTGTAAGTGCGATAAGGCTGATTGATATTTTTGTTTAACAATATTTTTCAGGACGCGTTTGTTTTCCACTTCTGCCAGTCCGATAATAGTAGGTGGCTTGGTTGTTTCTTCCCAACCTATGTATTTGATGGTGTAAGCTATTTTTTTGGATTTACGGCTGAAACGTTTTTTTATCCAATGCATAATCCCTTTTGACTTAAAGGCATCGTCATCCGTCAGAGGGTCATTGTAAGTGTCAAAAAAATTTTCAAGATTGTAAAAAGCGATACTGATTTTTTGTGTCATTGCTTGAATTAAATAGGGTATGTTGATTTTATATTCAATTCATCCTGCTTACAAAGGTAAAATTTTGATAGATTTTCTATTGATTTCATATTTGAACCAATTTTTGATACAATTATAGAGTTTTTTTAATTAAGAAAATAAAATATCTCCGTATTTTTCCATTTGTTCTACTAAATTTTTTTAATTTCCAATAATTATTTTCTTTATCCGGCTCGTGAAGATAGACTTTTGTTACGTTCCATTCTTCATTTTAAAGGTTGCTTATCTTGCCCACGTGTGCATTTTTAATTAAAATTTATGAAGTTAATAAAAAACCTGCCAAAAAGATTTGGCAGGTTGTAAATGTTATTATTCTGAAAGGACATTTATTTTTTAAACTTGGCGTATTTTCTTTTAAATTTATCGATACGTCCCGCCGTATCAACCAATTTCATTTTTCCGGTATAAAAGGGATGTGATGTTCTTGAAATTTCCACTTTTACCAAGGGATATTCCACACCGTCCACTTCTATGGTTTCTTTGGCTTCAGCGGTAGAACGGGTAATATAAATTTCTCCGTTTGACATATCTTTGAATGCTACCAATCTATAATTTTCGGGATGTATACCTTTTTTCATCGTCTTGTTTTTTGAATTCGTATTTAGAGTGTGCAAATTTATAAACTTTTTTTTAAATGACAATAATATTATGAATTTTTTTGTATTGGCGGTTGAATTTTCCAAGCAACTTTCAATTTTTCAACTTTCCACTGAAAAAACATTAACTTTGCAAATATATAAACCGATCATAATGTTTAAAAAGACATACATTATATTATTATTCATATTTTTTCCTGTAAGTCCGTTATCGGCACAAAATCCCGAATTAGCCAAAAAATACTTGGAACAAGGCGATTTGGATAAAGCCGCTTACGAATACAAATTATTGGTTGACAAATTTTCATACAATGATAATTATCTGTTCAATTTGATAAAAATATACCAATCACAATCAAAATTTGATGCTGTAAATGAGCTTCTTAAAAAACGAAAAAGTAAACAAAAACCACAGTATTTGGTTTATTGGGGATACAATTATCAATTGCAAAAAGACACGGTAACTGCACGCAAATTTTATCTAAAAGCTATCAAAGCCGTCAAAAAAACACCATACCGGGCGTATGCGGTCGGACAAGCATTCAAACAATTGTATTTGCTCGATGAAGCTTTGCAAACTTATCAAACGGCAATTACCCAAGGGAACAATCCGGCTTATTTGATGCAAATAGCTCAAATATATGCCGAAAAAAACGATATTCCCAATATGATAAAAAGCTTTTTGGATTTGCTCGAAAAAGAACCTAAATACGAATCGCAAGTGAAATATTATCTGACCCGGAGCATCACACAAGACCCTGAAAGCGAAGCAAATACCGTATTAAAAAAACAACTGATTGAACGTATTAAAGCTACTCACGCACCCCGTTGGTACCGCCTTTTGCAATGGCTTTACACCCAACAAAAAGAATACAAAAAAGCTTTTTTACAACTCAAAAGTTTGTATCGTAAGAATCTGTCCGATATTTCCGAAATCTATCATTTGGCCCGGACGGCTGTTTACAACAAAAAAACGAATGATGCCAAAGCTATTTACGGATTTTTGGCAACCCAAACCGCTGAACCGGCATATGCCGAAATGGCTAAATTGGAATTGATAAAACTGGATTTAAAAGAAATATTAAACCCGGAACAAAAGCAGGAAATCGCCCAAAAATTTGAAACCTACCTGCAAGAAAATTGGTCGGCTAAAAATCAAATCGATTTAAAAATCGCTTATGCAGATTTTTTGGCCTTTCATTTGAACCAATCCGGTAAAGCTTTGGAAATTTTGTCCGGATTGGAACGCAAAACTTTTAGCAAAAAACAACAAGCGGCTATCAAATTGAAAAAAGCCGATATTTTGTTGCTTCAAGAAAATTTTAACCAAGCTTTGATTCTTTACACACAGGTCCAACTCGATTTTCCTAATGATCCTACGGGACACAAAGCCACCTTCGATTTAGCGCGTGCTTCTTTTTTTCAAGGGGACATCGACTGGGCACATACGCAGCTCAAAGTGATAAAATCCGTTGCCGATGATTTGATTGCCAACGACGCTATTGATATGGATTTGACAATAATAAATAACAAAGAAGAAGGCGATACACTTTATACAGGATTGAAAAAACTGGCCCGTGCCAAATTTGAAATTTTTCGCAAAAAACCGCAAACAGCCCTTAAAATCCTGGATACGATAGCCCGTAATTTTAAAGGACAACTCGTCTATGACGATGCTTTGATGCTTGCGGGCAAACTATTGGAACAATCTGGTCAATACCAAGCGGCGCTTGAAAAATACCAAGCCGTTTTGGACAACCGCACGGAAGATTTGCTCAAAGACGATGCCTTGTTTAGAATGGCAATGATTTACGAACAAACCGGCGATGACGAAAAAGCCAAAAAATTGTTTAAAAAAATCATTTTGGAATATCCCGGTGGATTTTGGTATGTCGATGCCCGCAAACATTACAGGCGTCTGCGAGGAGATAAATTGGATGACAATAATTTGTAAATCGGTTATTTATATCGTTAAATATCAAAAGCATCGTCGTCCACTTCCATATCGATACCGCCTACCACATACGAGGTAATTTCGGTTTCCTGCGGCAACACTTCAACGGCATCATTACGCAACCAATGGTTCATCCAACTGAGCGGATTTTTAGATTCTTCATATATGGGTTTCAATCCAATGGCTTGTAAACGGTTATTGGTCAGCCATTTCATATATTGTATGAGAAGTTTGTCATTCAATCCGATAATGGAACCATCTTTAAACAAATATTCAGCCCAACGCATTTCCTGTTCGGCGGCATCTTTGTAAAGCTGATAAACCTCATCGTCCAAACTGCGGATAATTCCGGAAAATTCTTCATCTTTATTGCTACGTAAATCACGGATAATGCGTTGTGTCATTTTGAGATGTTCATTTTCATCCCGGGCTATAAACTTGATAATCTTGGCATTACCTTCCATTTTTTTATTTTCGGCAAAACTGAATGCACAAGCAAACGACACATAAAAACGCACACCTTCGAGAATATTAACCGATACCAATGCCAAATACAAATCTTTTTTCAATTGGTCCAAAGTTACCGGTTCGTTTGAGGTCATACCCATTTCCTGCGCTTGATATTTGATAAGATTCCGGTAAAAATTATTGTAATGTTCCGTAACGGAACCCGCCCGTTCTTCAATCATCTTGTTTTCCATAATTTCATCAAAAATTTTGGTCGGGTCCGGATAGACGTTTTTGATAATGTAAGAGTACGACATAGAATGGATAGTCTCAAAAAAATCCCAGATAATAATAGCTTCTTCCACTTCCGGCAAAGTAACTACCTGGCCGAAAGTCAAAAACGGCGAACGTCCTTGTACACTGTCCAAAAGGATTTGATATTTGAGATTTTCGGTAAAAATAAACTTTTCGTAATCGGTTAGTTCGGCAAAATCATTGACATCCTTAATCAATGAAACTTCTTCGGGACGCCAAAAAAAACCGAGCATTTTTTGAGATAATTCTTCGTAAAACGGATATTTTTGAACATCGTATCGTTGCAAATTACGTCCCTTTCCGAAAAACATTTTTTGGCCGGTAAAATCGATTTTACAATTGTCGTAAATAGAAGGGATAAATTTTTCGCTGGTGCAATTATCTAATTTTTTCATAGTTATTCCGGTTTATTTTGAAACTATAAAATTACGGAATTTTTTTGGAATAAACCGGCATTACAATACCATAGTCAAAGCCAATATACTGACCTTAGCTTGAGTAATATTATTTAATATGGTCTCGGCACAAGCTTCTACCGTAGCACCGGTGGTAATCACATCATCGATGATAACAAAATGTTTACCGGTATATTTACCGGGCTTAACAACCCGGAAAGCGTTTTTGACGTTTTCACGGCGTTGCAAGGCATCTTTTTTGGTTTGTGATTCGGTATGGATATGCCTGAACAAAATTTTTTCCGAATACGGTACTTTAAAAATTTTTTCCAAGTTTTTACCAAATTCCGTCATTTGATTATAACCGCGTTTGCGTTGTTTTTTGGGATGTAACGGAACGGGAATTATATAATCCACACCGTTAAAAAAACCGGGATTCGAAAGATAATCAATCGATGAATTGGCAAAAAAAACGCCTATTTCAGGTTGATTATTATATTTCAAATTGTGTATCAATTTCTGAACAACGCCTGATTTGTCAAAAAGAAATAATGCTGTTGCACTTTCAATATTTACAATAGCGGACAGTTTTTCATATACCGGATTATTACTCCGGTAATCGAAGCCGGTCAATTGTAAACCGGACAGACAACGGTGACAAATATCGTGTTCGTTATGATGTAAAACTTTGTCGCAACTCAAACAAAAACGGGGAAACAAAATGTTGAGCACATCATTGTATCCCCGTTTTAAATATTTAATAGAAAACATCGATTTTATTTGGATTCTTGTTTTTCTTGATTGATTTTTTCCAGAATTTTATTTTCCAATTCTTCCATCAATTCCGGGTTATCTTCGATAATTTTCTTGACGGCATCCCTTCCTTGACCGAGTTTGGTATCACCGTAGCTAAACCATGAACCACTCTTTTTGACAATGTCAAATTCAACGGCTTTATCCAGTATTTCTCCTACTTTTGAGATACCTTTACCATACATGATATCAAATTCGGCAACTTTAAACGGTGGTGCTACTTTGTTTTTGACCACTTTGACACGGGTTTTATTTCCGATAATATTTCCGTCAGAGTCTTTAATACCGGTGGATTTACGAACATCCAAACGCTGTGAAGCGTAAAATTTCAACGCATTACCTCCGGTCGTTGTTTCGGGATTACCGAACATCACACCGATTTTTTCACGCAACTGGTTGATAAATATCACCGTTGAATTGGTTTTGGCGATGGAAGATGTCAATTTACGTAGTGCTTGTGACATCAAACGGGCATGTAATCCCATTTTGGAATCACCCATCTCGCCTTCAATTTCACTTTTAGGTGTCAAAGCCGCTACCGAATCGACCACAACAATGTCAATAGCACCCGAACGTATAAGATTATCAACTATTTCAAGGGCTTGTTCGCCGTGGTCCGGTTGTGAAATAATTAAATTTTCCACATCAACGCCTAAATTTTGTGCATAATAGCGGTCAAAAGCATGTTCGGCATCAATAAAAGCGGCAATACCGCCTTTTTTTTGGGCTTCTGCTATGGCGTGTAGTGCCAAGGTGGTTTTACCGGAAGATTCCGGTCCGAAAATTTCAATCACACGTCCTCGCGGATAACCACCAACACCCAAAGCGATATCCAAACCTAATGAACCGGAAGGAATCACATCGACTTCTTCAACCGGAGCATCCCCCATTTTCATAACCGTACCCTTTCCGAAAGTTTTGTCCAATTTGTCCAAGGTCAATTTTAAAGCTTTCAGTTTTGCTTCTTTTTCCGATTGTGCTTTTTTATCTGTTGTTTTTTTTGCCATAAATTTCTCTTTAATTATACAGTCATAATGTCTTTTTCTTTCTTTTCCAAATGTTTTTCAACTTCTTCAATATACTTATCCGTTAATTTTTGGATTTTTTCATGGGCTATTTTAGATTCGTCTTCCGAAATTTCTTTTTCTTTTTCCAGTTTTTTGATATCGTTATTTGCTTCTTTACGGATATTGCGAATACTGACCCTCGCTATTTCAGCTTCTTCTCTGGCTTGTTTGACCAGTTTTTTACGACGTTCTTCCGTCAAAGGTGGTATGTTGATAATTACCACTTCACCGTTGTTACTCGGGGTAAAACCCAAATTGGCATTGATAATCGCCCTTTCAATCACCGGTAACATTTTCTTTTCCCAAGGTTGAATTGTCAAAGTTTGGGCATCACGTACCGATACATTAGCCACTTGTGACAAAGGTGTAGGTGTGCCGTAGTAGTCAACCATTACCGGTGCTAACATTTGCGGAGAAGCTTTTCCGGCACGGATACTGCTTAATTCAAATTCCAGATGCTTGATACTTTTCTGCATGTGTTCTTCCGCTTCGTCGTATATAAAATTAAGTTCTTCACTCATAATCTTAAATTTTTGTAATCATTCAAAAATACGATTTTTTTAGAGATTGACAAAAAAATGTTTCTATTGATTGATGCCGGGTGTTGAGTGTCGGATGTCCGCTGTCATTTCGAACGACCCCGACGAAAGTCTGGGGAGGAGAAATCCGGTCACTGAGCCTGTCGAAGTTGCTGAGCTTGTCGAGTGTAATCCCGCTCCCCCACATACGTCGGTGGCACGGGATGTCGCTACGCTCCACTTTCAACTTTTAACTTTCAACTTTCAACTACTACAATAATGTCACCCCTTCGGGGTTTAATGGTGTTTTTTTATCATTATCGGCTACTAACAGGACGCCCCTAAAGGGGCTCAATGGATTTTTTATTGTTATCGTTTTTACAATGTTGATACACCGTCGGGGTCGGGAGACCCACGACGGAGCGGTTTAAAAAAAACATTCGTGAATTAGTAACAATAAAAAATCTAAAATCTGACACTTCGACAAGCTCAGTGACCGAATCGCAAATCTGAAATCTGAAATGAATAGTCCCCTTCGTGGTTCAATGGTATTTTTATTGTATCAATTCAATATCAGCCCCGTAGGGGCAACCCGTTAGTAGTAGCAAACAGAATTTGCGATAAAAACATAAGCCCCGACGTACGTCGGGGGCGGCCCGGTGTTTATCAACTCATCAGTTCGAAAAAAAAGTGCCACTTTCAACCAAACTATAGCAGATATGGAAATATTATGTATTTTTGCAAAAATTTATTAGTAATCCTTAAAATTAAAAAGATATGCCAGTAGTTGTTACGGATCAAACTTTTGAAGATGTGGTTTTAAAATCAGACAAACCGGTTATTGTCGATTTTTGGGCGGTATGGTGCGGCCCTTGTAGAATGATTGCGCCTGTTATGGAACAATTGGAAAAAAAATACGGTGACAAAATTGTCGTTGCCAAAGTTGACGTCGATAGAGAACAAAAATACGCCGCTCAATACGGGGTACGTAATATCCCGACAGTGTTGGTGTTTCAAAACGGTGAAGCTATCGGCCGCCAAGTAGGTGTAGCGCCTTTTGAAGTATTTGACAAAGCTATCGGTCAGTTGGTAGGTGAAAATTAAGAAGTTTTATTTAAAGCATTCAGCCGGCGTATTGCCGGCTGAATTTTTTTATTCACCAAATAACCGATTAACCAAATAACCAATGAATTTAATACAAGAAATAGCCAAACGACGTACTTTCGGTATCATCTCACACCCCGATGCCGGTAAGACCACCCTCACCGAAAAATTATTGCTGTTTGGTGGCGCCATACAGGAAGCCGGTGCCGTTAAATCCAACAAAATCAAAAAAACGGCTACTTCGGATTTTATGGAAATAGAAAAACAGCGCGGTATTTCCGTGGCTACTTCGGTGTTGGCATTTTATTATAAAGATAAGAAAATTAATATTTTGGATACACCCGGGCACAAGGATTTTGCCGAAGATACCTATCGCACCTTAACGGCTGTCGATAGTGTAATAGTTGTGATAGACGTAGCCAAAGGGGTGGAAGAACAAACGGAAAAATTGGTCCATGTCTGCCGGATGCGTAATATTCCGATTATCGTGTTTGTCAACAAATTGGACCGCGAAGGAAAAGATGCTTTCGAATTGTTGGACGAAATAGAACAAAAACTCGGATTGACCGTAACACCTTTGAGTTTTCCTATCGGAATGGGTAGCGATTTTAAAGGTGTTTACAATATTTGGGAACAGCAAATCAAATTGTATACCGGTAACGACAAGCAACGCATAGCCGAATCGGAAGATATTAACGATTTGAACGACCCGCGTTTGACAAAATTATTAGGAGAAAAAAGCGTTGCGGAACTCAAAGAAAATTTGGAATTGGTCGAAGGTGTTTACAATCCTTTTGACCGTGAAGCTTATCTCAACGGTGATTTGCAACCGGTATTTTTCGGTTCGGCATTGAACAATTTCGGTGTTAAGGAATTGTTGGATTGTTTTGTGGAAATAGCCCCGCCACCACAACCCAAAGAAGCCGATACCCGCATAGTCTATCCTGATGAGCCGGCAATGACCGGTTTTGTGTTTAAAATACACGCCAATCTCGACCCTAAGCACCGCGACCGTTTGGCGTTTGTCAAAATCGTATCGGGAACGTTTAAGCGAAACAAACCCTATTTTCATACCCGGCTGAAAAAGATGCTGAAATTTTCAAGCCCCAATACATTTTTTGCTCAAAAGAAACAGGTTGTGGATGAAAGTTTTCCGGGGGATATTGTCGGATTACACGATACGGGTAATTTCAAAATAGGTGATACCCTTACCGAAGGTGAAATGTTGCAATTCAAAGGTATTCCGAGTTTTTCACCCGAACATTTCCGTTATATCAACAATGCCGACCCGATGAAATCGAAACAATTGTCCAAAGGTATTGACCAACTGATGGATGAAGGTGTGGCACAATTATTTACATTGGATTTAAACGGCAGAAAAGTTATCGGTACCGTAGGCGCTTTGCAATACGATGTGATTCAATACCGTTTGGAACACGAATACGGTGCCAAATGTACCTACGAACCACTCAATGTATATAAAGCTTTTTGGGTGGAACCGGAAGATGAAAACAATGACGAATACAAGGATTTTGTACGGGTCAAACAACGTTATTTGGCCAAAGACAAATACGGTAAACAAGTCTTTTTGGCCGATTCACCTTTTTCTTATGAAATGACCAAAAGCAAATACCCGACGGTCAAATTGCATGAAAAGTCGGAGTTTTAGTTGAAAATGCGTAGAGACGAAATGCCTTTCGTCTCGTAACGGTAAAGATCGTGACAATTTTAATATTACATTGAAATGAAATGTCTTTCGCCCCGTAACGACACACATCCGTATTTCGAATAAAACCAACAAAAATCAATCATTGAACCCTTAAAGGGCGTCCTGATTATAAAAAACGCCCCGGATAACCGGAGCGTTTTGTGTTTTTTTAATTTTCGGGTTGTGGTTCATTATAGATAATAAAGTGAAAAGTAGTATTTTTAAAATCACCATCACCATCTTTTATATTAACTCTTAATTTTCCTGAATTGATAACACCAAATGTAGGAATACGAACATCATTTGAAGTAGTATTACTACTTAAAAATCTAGGTGTAATTTGTGTCAAAAAAGAATTACTGTTATATGTTACACTCGTAATTTCAATATCGTATTTACCAGTTCCAATGTGATTAACCGACCAATTACCTGTTCCGGCATTTAAAATTGTACCATCATATTTAACAATTCCATAAGCAATAGGTATCAAGTCGGCGGAACCCTGTGCGGCGCGATTTACTTCACCATCATTAAGTTCAACATTTCCCTTATAAGCATAGATAGCGGGACCGCCACCTGTATTATTAAGATACAAAGATGCATAAGTATCATCATCGCTATCTATTGCTAAACCTAATCTTCCTGTGCCAGCTTTGATAGCTGCTTGTCTGACGCCTGCCGATGCACCACCAACTAATAAACGCTCACTAACTTCGGCATTAGTTGTTATATAAGCATTATCACCCCACAAATCACCGTTGGCGGTGACGTCTCCTGTTGCAGTGATATCTCCTCCGGCTTCAATATTTCCGGTTACTTTGGTATTTCCGCTTACTTCAAGTTTTTCGGAAGGTAAAACCGTACCAATACCTACATTTCCGGTGGCATCATCAACAAAAAAATGATGTCCGGTAGCGTCTTTTACGTCTAAAATAGCTCCGGTAGAAGGCACACTACCGTCTTTGTTAATGGCTACTTGTGCTGTTACGGCAAAATTCATCGTTATAAATATGATGAAAATATATATTATTTTTTTCATTTGATTAAATTTTTTAGTTGATTAGACATTTTATTGCCTTACAATACAAGTTGTGTTGCAAGGACTTTTTTATAAAAACAAGAAAAAGGTGTTTTTCATAAAAACAGGTATGCAATACCGTCAAGCAGGCGGCGTAGGAAGTTTGTTGTTATAATTATGTATTGATTTAGTTAAAAAAATAAAGCTTGTATGTTTGAAATGTTTTCTTAAAACGGTTTCTTGTGGTGGCAACAAGCCTGTCTGTGTCGTAAATTCGGTCAGAATGGTTTTCAAAGTACGGTAAGAGCGGTGAATGATTTGTCCTTTACCTAAATATTTGATATCAGATGAAGGTGCTATAAACAAACCGGCATTTTCTTCCACAACTACATCTTTGTCGTGTAATACCAACGTGCCGCTTTGCAAAGTAAATCGGCGGGTTATATGCACTTCGGATTCTATCGACAATTGTGCTTTATCTGTCTTGACAACAACCAAATGCACAATACTGTTTCCGTGAGCGTTCAGCTTGGAATTTTGTTTTCCTGTTATTTTCAATGACCCTGTTCCGGTAACGGGGGATAAAATTTCTACATTGCCGGATGTGACAACTTGTGTTTTACCACTGATATAAAAACGGGTGTTTATTCCAATATATATCCCCGCTTGTTGAACTTTCTGAGCAGGAAGTTTTTGAAGTGATAAAAAACAATTTAAAATTAATATATACCAAAGATATTTTTTCAATCCGGAGAATCTTTTTGTTAAACATTAATGATAATTGCTAATACAAAATTATAAAATCATTCATAAAAATTAAAATAACTATTTAAAAAATTAAGAAAATTCATTTTTCAACAAACATTTGTGTTCTTAAATTTTTGGCAATGTAACAATTGTTGATTGTTTGAAAAATGATAATAACAGATGATACTTTAAAATAATTTTATCCGGTTTTTATAAATTCAATCGCAAATATCATTAAAAACTAATTTCAATGCCATAACTCTTTCGTAAACGGAGTTTTTTTAAGTGTGAACGACAAAATATTGAATATAAATGGTATTTACAAATCGAACACCGAAGGTCTTTTTTTATAAAACAAATCTTTAATTCTCAAAGCAAAAGCCAATAATAAATACAAAATAAAAGAGGCTCCCAGAGTAACAAAAGATGCATAAATAAAAAATAAACGGACATTGTTTACCGGAATACCGGATTTGTCAGCCAACCGGGTGGAGACGTTAAATCCGTGTTTGACAAAAAAATATCTGATTTTTTCCAAATTCATATTCTACTTTGTTTTAAAAGATAATGTCCGATATCGCAAGATAAACATTTATTTTGAATACAATAATTATGGTGTAATTGCAAATACGCTTGCGAATCCAAAGCGTTTTCAACCGGCAATCCCATATCTTTGTAAATACGGACGATTTTGTTTTGTTCCGCCGGCAGGTTTTCCATCAAATCGATAAGTGTATCGTTGTCGTAATCCCCTAGATGTTGTTGATAAGCAAATTTTAAAGGAATCACTACATTGATTAAAATCAAATTGACAAAAGCTTTACCGGTGGTTTTCTTTTTAGCTTTAGTGGTTTTGTCAAAATTGTAATGTGTATCCCAATAAGATGAAGCCGTTACTTGTAGAATTTCATTGGCTTGGTCAATGCTTTTTATATCAAGGAGTTTTTCAAACAAATGGCCGGTTTGGTGGTACAGTCGGGCAAATTGTGCCAATCTGACAGTCGGAAAATTAGGTGGACGCAAGCGGTGGAATTTGACACTTCCCGCAGGTAATTCGTTTAACCGGTGTTTATTTTTTAAATAAAGGTATTCCTTTTGCAAGGTCCGGTAATAATCATCGTTTTTGTCGTCATTCAGCAGACCTGCTACGCCGAACAACAAAGCTTCGAGTTTGAACAAATCATCTTTGTATTTGATAAAAATTTTATGAGGCAATAGCTGTCCCAACCATTCAAAAGCCTCTTTGTTGACCGGACCGCCGGTATATTTTAAAAGCGTTTGGTAAAAAATTTGGTGCCAATCATTACGTGTTTCCGATAATATGCTTTTGATATTTTGATATTTTTCTTCCAAACGTTCAATAAACAACCGGTATTTGAAGTTGGTCAACGTAAACGGGTCAATTTTATCCGCAGCTTGTTTACAGGGCAAAAAACTTTTGGTTTCAAACAGTTTACGATAAGTTTTTAAAACTTTCTTATCAATGTATTTTGACAATTCAAAAGTCGGAATTTGTTGATTATGAGAGTTATAAACCGGCATATTATCTTCGTAAACAACATGTAAAATCACATTGTCATACGCCGGGTCTTTTTCGTGACCATGCGCATACCAATCCGATGCATATTTGTGTATTTCGACATGTCCCGCCCACAAAATATCGTCGATTAAAATTTGAGCATTCAAAAAATCGGGACCGGCATCGGTATTAGGTAAACCTTTATAACGTATTAAAAGCCGGTTATTTTGATTGGTTTTTAAATTTTCTTGCTCAAAAAAACCGTTTTGCCAAATGTAATGTAAAAATTTTTCATTCATTTTGCTCTAAAAACTTACTTCAAATTTCTAACAATTTTTAGTTAAAACACAAAAAAAAC
>JALWFE010000010.1 GCA_027039975.1 Flavobacteriales bacterium | reverse complement strand
TTAAACGGCTTTATATGTGTTTTTTATAAAAAATTAACACTTTTTTTGAATCGGGATGTATAAAAATATTGTAATATTTGGAACGGTTTATTGAATTATACCGCTAACCCATTCAATATAATACTTGGTTATTTGGCAATATTTTATGTTTTATTTTTTGTAGTAACGGTATAACCCGGCTTGTCGCAGACGGAAATACCAAATTTCTTTTGGACAATTTTATTTTTAGAATTGATATAATTTGACAAAAGGCAATATACTAATAAAGTTTTTTGTAACTTCGTATTCTGTAATATATCAACAAATTTTAGAATTATGTCGGATGTTTTGGTTTATCTGGAAAATGCCCAAATTATTCAGCGGGACAAACCTGTTTTGACTAATGTTAATTTTGAAATAAGAAAAGGTAATTTTTACTATCTCATAGGCCCGACCGGTAGCGGCAAAACCAGTTTGCTTAAAACTCTTTACGGTGAATTACCATTAAAACAAGGCAAAGGGATAGTCGTTGACTTTGATTTGCGCAAACTCAAAAAAAAACAAATCCCCTATTTAAGACGTAAACTCGGGATTGTTTTTCAAGATTTTCAGTTACTGACAGACCGCAATGTTTTTGATAATCTAAAATTCGTTTTACGGGCAACCGGTTGGAAAGACAAAACAAAAATCAAAAATCAAATAGAGAAAGTTTTGAGTCAAGTCGGAATGCTGGGTAAAATAAACCGAATGCCGCATCAACTTTCGGGTGGTGAACAGCAACGCGTTGCCATTGCCAGAGCTTTGCTCAATGAACCCGAGTTAATTTTGGCCGATGAACCTACGGGTAATTTGGACCCGGAAATTTCAACCGAAATTATGAATTTACTTTTCAAACTCAATGAAAACGGTCAAACCGTCATTATGGCCACACACGATTATCCTATGATATATCAATTTCCCGCTACAACTTTTAAATGCGAAAACGGTAAATTATTTGAAGCGGAACTTGAATTTAACTGATGATTTCGGTATTAATTCCCACATATAATTATAATGTATATCCGCTTGTCAGGGAGATGCACAAGCAATTGGATAAAGCCGGTATTGATTTTGAAATAAGCGTTTGCGACGATGCCTCTACACAAAAATTTGAAAGTGAAGAATTTTTATACAAATTATCGTCTGTAACCTATACCAAAAACACACAAAATTCCGGACGGATCGCCACCCGTTACCGTCTGGCCGGAAATGCCCGATACGAATATTTGTTATTTATGGACGCCGATGTATTTCCTGCGGACAGGTTTTTTGTTTCAAAATTGATTAAAAATATAGAAACTAACCAAGCAGATGTTTTTTTCGGTGGTATTAAAGTGCCGGCGAATTTGCCGGATACAAACAAATCTTTACGTTGGAAATACGGTAAATTCCGGGAAAACAAACCATTATCCGAACGCCTCAAAAATCCATATAAAAGTTTGTTGTCAGGGGCTTTCGTAATTAAAAAAGATGTCTTTTTGGATGATGCCAAAGATTTATTGCCACTCAAAAGATACGGATTAGACCCTTTTTTTTCATATAAATTAAAACTCAATAACAGAAATATTTACCATTACAACAATCCTGTGACCCATTTGGGATTGGAAACCAATTCGGAGTTTCTCAACAAAACATCAGAAGCGCTTAAAACATATAAATTTTTGATAGATAACCACTTAATAAGTAAAGATTACATAAAAATAACGGCTCTTGCATCTAAAATAAGTCAATTTTTTCCCCGGTTTTTAAGCCGTTCGATATATAAAATAAGCAAACCCTTGTTGGAAAAGAATTTATTGAGCAACAATCCCTCTTTAAAATTATTTGATATTTACAAATTACTTTATTTTAGCCAACTAAATTAGAATTGATGCCCGGAATATCTGTCGTTATACCGCTATACAACAAAGAAAAATATATCAAAGGCACTATTCAAAGTGTTTTAAATCAAGATTTTAAAGATTTTGAAATTATAATTGTCAATGATGGCTCCACGGATCATTCATTAGAAATTGTCAAACAATTTAAACAACCGGAAATCAAAATTATCAACCAAAAAAATCAAGGCGTTGCTGTTGCCCGCAACAATGGTGTTCAACATGCCGCCGGGGAAATAATAGCTTTTTTAGATGCCGATGATAAATGGCTGTCCAATCATTTATCAGAGATTTATGCATTGTATCAAAAATTTCCCGAAGCCGGCTTCTTTGCCACGGCATATTTGTTAAAAATAAAAAATTACCGATATCCCGTAATACCCGGATTTAAAAAAACGCATCTGTTATTAAAACCTTATTACCGTTTTGATAAAGGACGCAGTTTGTTTTATACCAGCAATTTTGCCGTTAAAAAATCCGTTTTTATCAAAGAAGGCGGCTTTACGCCCGGTATACACGCCGAAGATACCCGTTTTTTTATCAAATTGGGACAAAAGTATCCTTTGGCTTACAGCAAAAACATTACAATGATACATTTCAGTGAAGCTGAAAACAGTTTATTTAAACAATCGGAATTGCGTAAAAAAATTGAACTATTGGATTTTTTCAAAAACGATGAAGTATACGATAATGATTTGAAAGCATATCTGGATGTCCATCGATTTGCGTGGATAATGGAAGCAAAATTAAAGGGAGAATTTGATATTGCCCGCCGGTTAAAACAAACGATATCTTATGACAATCTCAATTTTAAACAAAAAATATTGATTAATTTACCGTCTATTATCCTTTTACAACTCAAAGCTATTCAAAGGAAATTACAACAGTCGGGATTTTTTTATACGGTTTTTTCCAAATAATTTTATCAAGATGCCGCTCTCAACGGGGATACAGATATTTTTATTGATTTATATCCGGTTAGAATAGCCGACGATAAGACTATACTATCGGGATCAAGTGACCTCGATAGAGCAAGTTTTTTTAAAAAATCTGAAATTACAAACCGCAAACGGAGAATGTTGCAATTTGTATCTTAACTTTTTTCCGGGATATTTTTTAATGTTTCTTTGAGATATTCCCAGAATTTTTGTACCGATTTGATATTGACCCGTTCATCCGGTGAATGTGCTCCTTCAATCGTAGGTCCGAAAGAAATCATTTGCATACCGGGATAATGAGATTTTATAATACCGCACTCCAAACCGGCGTGACAAGCTACAACTTCCGGTTTTTGACCATACATTTTTTCATATAAACCGGTCATTATTGATAATATTTGCGAATCAGGATCCGGTTTCCAACCGGGATAAGAGCCGGTCAATTCAACCGATAGACCACCTAGTTCGAAAACACTTTTTAATGCATTGGCTAAATCTTCTTTTGTGCTTTCAACACTCGAACGGGTCAAATTATCTATTTGTATTTGTCCGTCAGCTACTCTAACACCGGCTACATTATTGGAAGTTTCGACCAAATCTTCCATATCAGGGCTCATCCTGTAAACACCATTGTGGGCACCGTACACGGTTTTAATCAAACGATCTTGTGATTCTTCGGACATCATTTTTGCCGGCTTTTCGACCGGATTAAATTCAAAAGTTAAATCAGGATCTTGTTTGGCTTGTTCCACTTTAATTGTTTCTGACAAAGTTTTTAAATCATTGAGTATTTCATCAGCTTTGTCATCCGGCAGTAATACAACAGCTTCCGCTTCGCGAGGAATAGCATTGCGCAATCCACCGCCGTGTATATTACATACACGCAAGCCTTTACCGCTGCCGCGATACAACAAACGGTTTAAAATTTTATTGGCATTACCACGATACAGATGAATGTCCATACCCGAATGACCTCCGGTGAGACCTTTGACTTTAATTTGGTAAGCTTTTCCACCGGCAACGGGCACTTCTTGATAAGTACCCTTGGCCGTAATATCAATACCACCGGCACAACCGATATCAAGTTCCGAATCGTTTTCCGTATCGAGATTGAGCATAATTTCTGCATCCAAAATTCCTTCTTCGAGATGTTGTGCACCCGTCATGCCGGTTTCTTCATCAATGGTAAACAATGCTTCAAGCGGGGGGTGTGGAATATCTTTGGACGCTAAAAGCCCCATAATAGCCGCCACACCTATTCCATTATCGGCTCCCAAAGTTGTACCGTCCGCCGTTACCCAGTCACCGTCTATTAACATTTTGATACCGTCTTTTTCAAAATCGTGTTCCGTGCCTTTGTTTTTTTGCGGTACCATATCCAAATGTGCTTGCAAAGCCACTGTTTTACGGTTTTCCATACCGGGTGTTGCCGGTTTTTTTATAATGACGTTGCCAATTTTGTCTTCAAAAGTTTCCAAACCGAGTTTGCGTCCGAAATCCAACATAAATTGACGGACTTTTTCTTCCTTTTTGGAAGGTCTCGGTATGGCATTGAGGGCTACAAAGTTTTCCCATATTTCACGGGGTTCGAGTTTTGCTATTTGTTCGTTCATAATCGTTAGTTAAAAGTTAAAAGTTGAAAGTTGAAAGTTGAAAGTGGAGCGTTAGCGACATCCCGTGCCGCTGATTACTATCGGGGGAGCGGGATTGAAAGTTCGGGTTCATAGTGTATTACATTCTTTGATGATTGTTTATTACTTCATACCGTATACTCGTCTTATGAATTGAGGAATTGAGGATTTTTATTGATTTCAGATTTTCGATTTTCGATTTCAGATTTTTGATTTGGTCACTGAGCTTGTCGAAATGTCCATTTTCAATTAATTCAGATTCCTTTCCGCTCCCCCAACGTACGTCGGGGCACGGGACAGGCTGTCGCTTTTTCTCCTCCGTCGTACCGACATACGTCGGGATAGGAATAACAATCTTCTGTCATTTCGAACGAGTGACGTTAGGAACGAGGAGAAATCTTAATTTTCAATTCTCAATTCTCAATTAAATCATATACACGGGTCGTAAATCTCTACTTGTTACTTGATTTTCTACTTATTGCTTTTTCAAATGTTTCTTTACGATAATCAACGGGATATGCCTCCCGATATAATATACTGTCAACATAATAGGTATAAAAAATTTGACTAAAAAATCCTTTCCTATAAATTCGTTTATCAACAATGCAAAAACGGCTATAGCCAATAAAACGATGATATCCAATGTTAAAAGTTTCTGTCTGAGTGTCATTATTTATTATTTTTCAGAATATTCACCCATTTTGGCATATTTTTCCATACGTTGTTTGACCAATTGGTCTTTCGGAATATTTTTCAGTTCGGCATAAGTAGTTACAATTTTTTGAGCTACAGTTTGAAAAGTTTCTTCGGGTTTTCTATGTGCTCCTCCAATAGGTTCTGGAATAATTTCATCAATCAAACCCAATTTGAGCATATCAGGTGCGGTTAATTTCAAGGCGTTCGCCGCTTGTTCTTTAAACTCCCAGCTACGCCACAAAATAGACGAGCAAGATTCGGGCGAGATAACGGAATACCAAGTATTTTCAAGCATATATACGCGATCACCCACGCCTATTCCCAAAGCGCCTCCGGAAGCACCTTCTCCTATAATAATTGCAATAATAGGCGTTTCCAATTGTATCATTTCCAATATATTACGGGCAATAGCTTCACCTTGACCACGTTCTTCGGCTTCAATGCCCGGATAAGCCCCCGGCGTATCGATTAAAGTAACAACAGGAATACCGAATTTTTCAGCCATTTTCATCAATCTCAAAGCTTTACGATAACCTTCCGGGTTGGCCATACCGAAATTTCGGTATTTACGTTCTTTGGTATTACGGCCTTTTTGCATACCGATAAACATATAGGTTTGGTCACCTATTTTACCCAAACCACCAACCATTGCTTTATCGTCAGCAAAATTTCTATCGCCATGTAATTCTAAAAAGGTATCACCTGAAAACGAGTTAATGTAATCTAATGTAAAAGGACGGTCGGGATGACGGGATAATTGTACCCGTTGCCAAGGTGTTAATTTTTTAAAAATCTCTTTTTGTTTTTTTATTATTTCCTTTTCAATTTTTTTACATCCGGTATTAATACCGGTTTCTTCGGCTATTTCATAACATTTTTTGAGATTATTTTCGAGTTCCTGTATCGGTTTTTCAAAATCCAAATATTCCATAGTGTTACTATTGTAGATGATTTATCGTGTAAAAGTAAAAAAATAATTATAAAAGTAGGTAACACATTATTGATAAATTTGTTTTTTTTGAGAATAATATTTTATCAAACCATTTAAAATAATGATACTCAAAATGATAAGACTACCCAAATAAAATCCGGGAGGCATTTGTTCCTGTTCGCCCAGAACAAGCATTGCTAATATAATCCCGTAAACCGGTTCCAAATTAATAGATAACATAACGGTATAGGGGCTGATATTTTTCATTATAACCAGTGATTCGGTAAAGGCATAAGCCGTACAAATGCTGGCCAAAATACCCAAATAAACCCAATCTGAAAAGCCCGGTAACGGCAAGCTTGCCAAATCACCTTGAAAATACAGTACAGCGGTTAAGAATAAAAATCCGTAAAACAATTGGAAAAAAGACAATTGAATACCGGATTGTTGTCTGATATACAATCCGTTAAGAACCGAAAACAAGCCGGATAAAAATGCCGCAATCAAAGCAAAATAAACACCTGTAAAATTAACGTGTTCCACTCTGAGTAAAACAAAAAAACCACCTAAAATCAATAAACCGAGCCATATTTCGTGATAAAAAACTTTCCGTTTAAATAAAGCCGGCTCCAATAATGAAGTAAAAAAAGCCCCGCTGGACATTGTTACCAATGTAATCGACACATTTGAAACCTTAATGGCATAAAAAAATGCCAACCAATGCAAAGCAATGATAATGCCACCAAGTACATAGCGCATTTGTTGTTTTATATCAAACCTAAATAACAACCGGCGTTCGTTGGAAGTTAAAAAAATATAAAATAATAAAAAAACGGAAGCCAAACCCATTCTGTACCAGGTTAAAACCAAGTAATTCAGATGAATTAAAGCTCCCAAAACCGCCGTAAATCCCCAAATAAAAATGATGAGATGTAATTTGGTATATGATTTTAATTGTGGCATCAATTTTTTATGTAAAACTACAAAAAAAATTATAAAATAACCAAAACATCTATTAATTTTATTTGATTTTATATCAATTTTTACTAAAATTAAAGATTTTTGTTTAAAAAACCGGGATTTAGTAAAGTTACAATTTCCGATAAAATCATAGCCGTAGCACCCCAAATTTTAATTTCACCTGCTTTAAAAGCTTTTAAGCGGTAAGTTTTACCAAAATATGTGTGAAAAATTTCCATTAACGGATTGTTAAGAATCGTTTCAAAATCCAGTGAAAAGATTTCTTCAACTTCCACAGGGTCTATTACAAAATCAAGTGTCGTGTGGCTTACACCTAAAAAAGGTTGGACCTTAAAATTACTGACAGGAATAAAAACAGGTGACAAAACACGTTGAATATCAATCATTTCAGGCGACACTCCGATTTCTTCGTATGTCTCACGAAGTGCCGTTGCCTGCAAATCTTTATCAAAAGGCTCATACTTGCCACCGGGAAAAGAAATCTGCCCGGAATGATGGCCTTTATAGGTTTTTCTTAATATGAAAACCATTTTTGCTAGTCCCGACTTGTCCGGATAAATCAAAGCTAAAACAGCCGATTGTCGGGGCGGTGTTTTGTAGGCAACATCTTTAAAAATCTGACGGCGAACCTCTAATGGCATAATCAATTGATGCGCTTTATGACCGGGTAATTCAAGGTTACGGGTACTGTCTATAAGATGTAAAACATTGTCAAAATCCATTATTTTCCGGCAAAATAATTATAATCTTTCAAGATTGTATCAATAAACTGTTTGTGAGGCATACCTGAAGGTTTTTGGATATTTAAAACCGCCTCTATGCGTGCCGTTAATGATTTCAAAATATCTAATTTCCCTTGTTTTATAGTCGATTGAAAGACATCTTTAATCAGCTGCACATCTTTTTCGTTCAAATTTGCCGCTTGCGAAAATACGGGTTTGTATGTCTGTTCGATTTCTTCAAAAATACTCTGGCTGAGTTTGGTTTTTTGCTTTTCGGCTACTACCACTGTTTTAGCAGCCAAATCTCCGAGACGTTGATTTTTGTCGGTGAGCAGCATCACAATCAAAGCCAAACCGGGAAAAATATTGATTTCAAACAACTTGAAAACCCAGCGAATCAAAAAATCCCAAATGCGCGGGTGACTGTTGTCACTTTTAACAATCCTTATTTTTACAATTTGTTTGCCTAAACTTTGACCGTTGTTCCAGTATTGTAACACAGGATAATACAAAAAATATGGTAGCATCAAAACACTGACAAACGCCCAAGTTGACAGATATTTATTAAAATCTGTAAAAGTCAGCAGGTATATTATAAAATAATAAAAGATAATTAAGAAAAAAACATCAATCAAAAAAGCGGCAAAACGTTGGCCGATACCTGCCAAATTCTGATTAATACCGACATTTTGTGCCGTTCGAATCTGAAAATCACTCATTTTTTCATTTATTAAAGTTACAAATTTAAGAAAATAGTTACATTTGCAAGTGTTTTTTCCGAACTTGTCTAATTTTAATCGGAGTGTAAATTTTAACATTTGAAACAAATAAATCTTTTCAACGATAATAACGTTATAAATCAATGAAATTGATCAAACACATACCTAACTTTTTAACCTTACTCAATCTGTTATCAGGATTGATAGCTTTGTTATTCGTTTTTAAACAAAATTGGATTTTAGTGGCTGTTTTTGTTTTAACAGGTATTATATTTGATTTTTTTGACGGTTTACTAGCGCGTTCATTAAAAGTATCAAGTCCGCTCGGTTTACAATTGGATTCATTGGCCGATTTGGTTACTAGCGGTGTCGTTCCGGCATTTACAATGAGTTTTTTGATTGCGGATACGTTAGGGATTTCTTTATTGGAAAATTTCAGTTTTGACAAAAAACATTTATGGGCCTTATCAGGTTTGACAGTAGCATTGGCATCGGCATACCGTTTGGCAAAATTTAATATCGACGACCGTCAAACCACTTCCTTTATCGGCTTGCCAACTCCTGCAAATGCCCTGTTTTTGATTTCATTGGCTTTGATTATTACGGGAGATGATTATCCGGCTCTTTCTCATTGGCTCAATAATCCTTATATCCTTATTTTTATTGCAATTGCATCGGCATTTTTGCTCAATTCTCCTTTGGTATTATTCGGATTAAAATTTAAAAATTTTTCTTTTGCCGCTAACCGGGAAAAATATCTGATTATTATATTAAGTATCATTTTGTTAGGATTTTTAAAGATGGTTGCCGTGCCTGTTATCATAATTTTATACATTTTGATTTCGGTAGTCAAAAACCAAAAACAGATACCGTAAAATGAAACCGACATGATTAAAATAATCATTAAACACACAACATAATGATTATTTTAATCATCAAAGGTTACATCTGACCATAATGTTAAAATAAAAAATAAACAGATGAAATCCCTTATCAAATTATACATCATTATCATCAGTATTTTTGTATTGATATTTATTATGGTAAATTTAACCGGTTTGTTGAGTGTTGCAGATATCAAAGATTATTTGGAACATATTCAACAAGCCGGAAAAATGAAAATATTTTTTATCGTTACGGTTTTATTAGCTTCTGATGTTTTTTTATCTGTTCCGACCATTTTAATTGTTACTTACGCCGGCAACATTTTGGGGTTCGGTTGGGGCTTATTGGCATCGACAACAGGTATGCTTGTCTCCGGGACTATTGCTTATATACTTTGCAGATTTTCAGGTACAAAGATGTTGCGAATTTTAATCAAAGACAAAAAGCAAATCGATGAAGTTAACCGGATTTTTCACAAAATGGGATTCGGTATGTTGATTATTGCCCGCGCTTTACCGATGCTTCCCGAAGCCACATGTTGTCTGTCGGGAATGATGAAATTTCATTTTGTCAAATTTTTATTGTATTACCTTGCCGGTACCTTGCCTTATGCTGTCGTATTGACGTATTTAGGTTCTGTCAGCAGTGCCGGCAATCCGTATCCGGCATTAGGTGGTATTTTAGTTGTATATGTTGTTCTATATTTATTATGGTTTGTTAAATTGCGTCAAACCAATCCCGGAATAAAAAATTAAAAAAAATTTGATTTATTGCACGAGTCATTCTATTTTTGCACAATAAAAAGCCACCTTAGCTCAGCCGGTAGAGCAGCTCACTCGTAATGAGCAGGTCGCGGGTTCGAGTCCCGTGGGTGGCTCATACCAAAACTGCGGGTGTTTAAGCCCGCAGTTTATGTTTTAAAAATCTTCGTACAATTTTAAACGTTGTTTTAATACAGTTATTTCCGATTTTAAATCTTCAATCTGTTGTAACAATGCGATAATCACATCTATACCTTCCAAATTGATATTCAAATCAAAATGTAAGCGAAGTATCTTTTCGATTTGAGGTAAATTAGAAGGGTCAATCATCAATTCACCCGATTGGATTTCCATTGGTACCAAATCAAATTGACGTAATTCTTCAAAAAACGAATCCGGAATCTGATACGATTCACAAATTTTATGTATGGAAATAAGTTGTTTTGTCATCTTACTTGAATTTTGCCAGTTGTTCGAATAATTTTTTTTGCTCCGGTGTTAAAATCACAGGAATTTTAACATTGAAAGTTACGTATAAATCACCGAATTTTCCTTCCTGTTTATATACAGGGAAACCTTTACCTTTTAAGCGTACCTTGGTACCACACTGGGTACCCGGTTTTACTTTTAATTTTACTTTTCCGGTCATTGTATCTATCATAGTTTCACCACCCAACACAGCCGTGTACAAATCGATATCGGATTTGGTATATAAATCATCTCCTACCCGCTTAAAGCCGGGAATATCATCTATGGCGAAAGTAATATATAAATCACCGTTTGGTCCGCCATTAATACCCGGACCACCCATACCTTTGATACGGATAGTTTGTCCGTCTCTGACACCGGCCGGTATGGTGATTCTGATTTTTTTACCATTAACATTTATGGTATGTTTTTGTGTGGTGTAAACATCCCTTAAATTCAAATGTAATTGGGCTTGAATATCTTGTCCTTTAAAACGGACATTACGGCGTTGTCCACCCGTAGCACCAGAAAAGCCACCTCCGAACATCGATTGAAAAAAGTCGGAAAAATCCGATTCGTCATAACCACCACCGCCAAAACCTCCGAAACCCGAGAAATCAAAACCGCCACCACCATAGGCTTGTTGTTTTGCCCGTTGTTTTTCTATTTCGTCAGCGTGCTGCCAGTGTTCACCGTATTTATCATACTTCTTCCTGTTTTCCGGGTTTCCCAAAACTTCATGAGCTTCATTTATTTCTTTAAATTTTTTCTCGGCTTCCTTATTGCCGGGATTTAAATCGGGATGGTATTTACGTGCCAGTTTCCGATAAGCTTTTTTAATTTCACTCTCACTGGCATTTTTATCAATCCCCAAAACTTTATAATAATCTATGTAGGCCATTTATTTTTTTATTTTCTTGTTTGTTTCTTTAAAGCTTTACGTAAATTTAGAAAAAAGGTTACAACAAAATTACAATTATTTTTCATTATAAAATTTTTTCAACGTGTTGTCAAAATCCGGTTTATACATATTTATCTTAGAAATTTTAATTGTATTTCCATTTAATAAATATATTTTAGCCAAGCTGTAAGGTCTTATTTTTTTAACAAAATTTCTGCCGGTGGCTTGCACAAAATAAATTCCATTAATCTCAGGTTTTTGTAAGAGCCATTGATGCGGTTGATCAACATTAATATTGATTACAACAATCTTTAACTCCGGATAATGTACTTGTATTTCTTTTAATTTTTCCAAATTAGATGCAAAATTTTTTTTAAAACGAAAATCCCAAAAGACTACAAGTGTTTTTGTATCCGGTTTAAAAAGACTGTCAGATAAAATTTTATGTTTTTCGGAGGTTAAAAAATAACCGGCAGGAAAAGGTTTTCCGGATTGCATTAACTTATTGTTGGCAATCATATCATTACAAAAGTTTTTGTAAATTTTATTTTTAATTTTTGAATAGAAATTGTTTACTATCGAATCTTTTTCATATACGTGATAATAATTTATATATCGTATACAATATTTTGTCAATATATTGTCTTTAAATTTTTTGTCAACTATTTCATTATCAATAATATTAGATAAAAACCAATAGGGATTTTCATTCTGTGGACACGTTTTATTCAACCATGATTTTAAAAAAGAATTGACAAACATATTCATAAAAATAATGTTGGGGTCGGGCAATTTTTTGTGTAAAACCGAACGATAAGAAAAATAATTATCCGGCAATTGAGCCTTTGCATTTTTTAAAGCATAATTTTCTTTCAAATTAAAAACCACACTTTTTTTGGACAGTGACAAAATCCGTTTGAAATGAGCAGAAGTTTGCCGGTAATCTTCAATATAATTTTCTATCAAATGATTTTTTATCGCTTCAAAAGAATCAATTTTTTTATTAAAGCTTTTCAAATTAAAACGGAATTTATTATTGTAAAAAAAATCATTTTCTTTTTCATTGATTAAAAATATTTCCATCAATAAATTGTTTTCAAAGGCCAAACTTCCCGAAAAACTGATAGATTCGTCAAATTCATCCACATTGAGATGTATGGCTAATGAATCACCGGGTTTTAAATAAATTGTTTGAAATTCGGGAAAAATAAAAAGATAATACAAACCTTCTTCCGGCGCATTAACAGTTCCTGACATTTCATTTTCCGCATTTAATTTCAAGGTATCACTTTGAAGTAACAAAAAATTTCTTGAAATGACAACGTCTCCGGTTCGAGGGTTAATGATTTTTCCCCGGATTTTGACTTTGTCAGGTTGTTCTCTATGACATTTAACAGTTAAAAATACCGTAAAAAAAATAAAAATAATCAAGTAAATTTTCTTCAAAAACATAAATTTTAGCTTTGAAAAATCATCAATGAAATTTGAAATGTGTCAAAATTGATAATTTTTTATGTAAAAGTAAAAAAGTTTTGATATCACAATCTAAAAAAATCAAATAATAAAGAGGTTGTCTCAAAAGATTTCACATGCAATAAAGTACCGGTAAAAATGGATAAACATTTAATTAATTTCCGGTTTTAGGATACTTTTGAGAAAACCTCTAAAAAAAAAATGACAAAAATGACAAATTAGTTAATTACTTTTTCTTCAACCAAGATTCTTGTATAAAACCTTCATTTTTAAGTTCTTCCAATTCGTAATTATCAAACTGGTCGAGAATAGCTTTCATCAACCAAGGTTTGCGTTTACGGGCATATACCCAGAAATATAAATCCCCCATTTTGGATTTCGGTTGGAACCATTTTTTTTCAGGGTTAAGCTTGCGATTGTAACGGAATTGTTTCCATTTGTAAACACGGGTTAATACATCATCTCGCTTATACCACTTGCGTTCTTCACCGAATTTGTGTTTCCAAACAATTTCCAGTTCCTCTTTGGTTTGTTTTTTTAAGATGTCTTTTTTCGGTAAAATGCAAGTATTAAATCTGGTGATGTAATTACCTTTGTTTGGATTGGGATTATTCCAAAGTTCCCTGATAAAACGTCTCAAATAATCTTCGGGCTTATTACTGTGATCTCTGAAATCTAATCCCATCTCTTTAATACGGGCTTGCAATTCGGGTTTACCTCTTCGTTTGGCTTCTACAAGGAAAGTACCTAAATTTTTACCTTTGTACTTAAAACGATGGTTAACTTGGATTTTAACGCCTTCGTCGATGGCTTCTTGCAATAGCTTCAGCCAACGCTCACGCGCCTGCTCGTGTTTGTTTAGTTTAGTTTTCATAATTTTACATTTTTGTTTCGTTTAGCAATTGTTTTTATGTTGTTAATGTTTGTTTTACAATTTTTTATAATACCTCTAAAAATAATAACTTCAAAAAGAAAATTTTATTATTCATTTTCAAACAAATCCCTCTCTATATCTTCAAATTCAATAATATCCACGGCTTCTTCCTCAGTAGGTGCGACGGGAATAAATTCGGGAATAAATTCATAATCGTCACTTAAAATGACAACAGAAGAATTTTTTTGATACTTTTTAATCAAATCCCTGTGTTTTTCCAAAACTTCTTTTAAAACTTCTTGTTTGATATAATCATCTGTTATTTTGATAATTATATGTCCTTGTTTGCTTTTAAAGAATTGTAAAAAAATACCTTCCAGTTGTGCAATGTTTTTTGGAAATAATATTTCGTATTTTAACTTAGCCATATTATTCTAACACAAAGATATAATATTTTTCAAATTATTATTAAAACATTAGTATAAAATTAACTTATTATTGTATAAGTTGTTTTAATTTATTTGAGACTACTCGTTCCTTTGTCGCACTATTTCGTAAAGCAAAACTGCCGCCGACACCGAAACATTAAGTGAATCGGCTTGTCCTTTCATAGGAATATAAATTTGTTTTTTAGCCATTTCTCTCATTTCCTTACTCAATCCTTTATCTTCCGCTCCTACTGCAATAGCTGTAGGATGTGTAAAATTTTCCTTAAAATAAACATTCGCATTTTGCAAAGTTGCAGCATATAAATTTATCTTGTTTTTACTTAAAAAATCTTTGATTTCATCCTTGCTACAAACTACAACGGGTACAGAAAATACCATTCCCAAACTCGCTCTAATAACATTGGCATTATAAAGATCCAATTTTGAATCAACCAAAATTAACGCATCTGCTCCCGCTCCGTCCACACTGCGCAACATAGCTCCGGCATTGCCGGGTTTTTCAATTCCCTCCGCTATCAAAACATAAGGATTTGCCGATAATTGTAAATCATCAATTTTGTGTGATTTTGTTTGTGCCACGGCTACCAAACCTTCCGTTGAATCACGATAAGCAATTTTTTGATAAACATTTTTTGATATTTTGATGACGTCCGCATCAACTTGATATTTTTGCAGTAACTCTAAAAGTCGGTTTTCTTGAAATAAACCGGGATAAAAAAAGATTTTTTTCAGACGATAAGCATTTTCCAAAGCCATTATAATCTCCCGCTTTCCTTCTATCACAAATTCTCCAAATTCTTTACGTACACCGGCTTTTTTTCGTAATTGATTTAAAGATTTAATTTTGGCATTATTTGTGCTGGAAATCTCTTGCATCAAATCATCAAATTATTTGCGGGGTAAATATAAAAAAAGTTTCTAAATTCAACAGAAAATTAAGAAAATTTTAACCAAAAGTTAAAAACAAAACCATTCTTATTTTATTATATTTTGCTATGATAATTATTTTTCCAAAACTTATCGGACAATCATTTAGTGCATTAAGTATATATCCTTTTGTAATTTTAAAAAATAAAGACTTAAAAACTGACAAAATTTTACTCAATCACGAATATATTCATCTGCAACAACAAAAAGAACTGCTTTGGTTGATATTTTTTGTATGGTATGTTATTGAATTTTTAATCAAATTAATATATTACCATCAATCATATAAAGCTTACCGGAATATTTCCTTCGAACGTGAAGCTTATCATTATGAAACGGATTTGACTTATCTTAAAAAACGAAATTACTTCGCATTTTTAAAATTCTTATAATACACCACAGAATGTTTTTTAATGGAAATCAAATATTGTTTACAATAAACTGTCCAAACCGGGAATATTAGGCATAGCATCGGTAGCGGCTTTTTTAAGCTCGGCTTCTTGAATTTTTCCGGCTTCTTCCAAAGCTTTGTTTAATGCGATTATCAAATAATCTTCCAACATTTCTTTGTCTTGCATAGCTTCATCGGCTATTGACAAATTTCTCAAAGCACGATTACCTGTTACGGTTACCTTAACCATACCGTTACCGGCTTCGGCATCTATTAAAATAGTATCTAAGCGTTTTTTGGCTTCTTCTACATTTTTTTTGGCTTCATCTATTTTGCCAATGATATCAAACATTTTTCCAAACATAATCTTTGTTTTATAATTTATGCAAAATTACAAAAATATTGCTACAAAGGTGTCGCACCTACGACGCTCAATGGTATTTCATATTTTATCAGCTATAAATTTCATATCTGCAATTTTCTGACGTACGGTGCATTAGACGTTGCATGCAACGTCTATACATTTTCAATTTTCAATTATCAATTATTTGCTATCCCGTTTTCTTCGTCAACGGGACGTCACTTCGTTCCGCTTGCTACACGATACTTGATACTTGTTACTTGTTACTAAATTATTTTTTTACTGCCTTCTTAACAGCCGTTCTGCCGTTATCACCGGTTACTTTAAAGACTAATAAATTACCGGTAGCAATATTGCGTAAATCTATTTCTACATCCGGACGGTTAATTGCTTCTTTTTCATATATCAATTGACCGGAAATATTATAAACCCTGACTGTTTGAAGATTTTTTTCATCAGTTCGCCATAATTTGAAAACACCGTTGTGTTGTGACAAATTCAAGGGAACAGTTGCTGTTTGTCCGGCCACATCCAAACTTCTTACAAAGGTCAAGGCAAATCTGTTTTCATACACACCGTTATCGAGATAAACCGTATAAGGTGATAATTTCAAATTATGTAAAATTCGAGTATTGTTATCTGTCAAATAAATATCATAATCATCAAATCTTTCCAAATGGTCGATACTGAGCGTAATATTTCCCGGACTAGATCCTTCAACGCCCAAAGGCACTATGGTTTGTTCAATATTATCCGGTGCCAAACCTTGAATAACCAATTTATCACTGCCGACTAATGAATACAAACTAAAACCACCACCGGTATTCAAACTGTGAGCATCAAACATAGCATCGTAACCGGCTGTCGCTCCCGGATAAAATCCTACGGCTATTTGAGAAAACTTACCGGTATCATCAGTCAAATTCAACCAAACAATATCCCTGTTTGCTGTTGGACGGTTTAAGAAATTATCATTATTGCCTGTCACCCGGTGAGCATTTTTAAAAGTCAAAGTTTGAGTATCCGCTGCAGCCTCTACAAAGAAACCTTGACCTGTAGCAATATATTGATTAGCTTGTGCTCCTGAACCACAAGCTTGAGAACTTGTACCTGATACAGAATAAGTTGTATAACCACTATCTTGGTGATGTCCATTAGCATCTAATCCGGCACAATTGGTCCATAAATAATAAGCCCCTTTAATTGCTGATTGGTTATCATTATATAAAGCATCAAAATCAATAGCAGACGGATAAGGATTTCCTACCAAATTATAATCTCCCACATTATCGGGACCGCCTTTTTTCAGTATAGGCACTTGAATTTGACCATTATTAAAAGGATCACTGCCTTTTGTAAATGCTACATTCAAAATTGTATTGGCGCTTGCGCCGTTTGGTGCCGAAATAGCATACCCTACCCCCGCTTCAGGATTATAAAAAGCAGACAGCTGTACCCACCCGGGATAAGTATGTCCGTTATTGGCTTCATTCGGGTCAAATTTGTAGTAACGCCAAGCATTGCTAACGATATCGCCCAAAGTAAATGTAGATGAATTTATAGGCGATGACCAATAAACATATTCCCAATAATTGTTAAGTGGCAAACTGGTTTTGTTTAGTTTGAAGGTACCGGTACCACCAATGGATGAACCATCATTTGTTTGTACAAATGCACCTTCGTTATTGACTTCTATTGTACCGGCATTGGTAACGCTACCCATCACTTTAATCCCCTTAGCATCTTCCAACAACAATCTACTTGACGAGACCGTCAAATCTTCATTGACCACTACTTCGGTAGTTGCCAATGTTTTATCACCTGTACCGGATATTATTAAATTTTGATAA
>JALWFE010000009.1 GCA_027039975.1 Flavobacteriales bacterium | reverse complement strand
CAGAGTTTTTGTCATTTTCAATTTTCATTTTTTCATTCTCAATTAATTTTAGTCATTTTGCGAACAATCCCAGGTCCTTCGTACACAAATCCCGTAAACACTTGCAAAAGTGTGGCGCCGGCATCCAATTTTTCTTGTGCATCTTGCCGGGTCATAATCCCGCCAACGCCGATAATGGGTAATTTGCCTTGTGTTTTTTTATGAATGTAACGTATCATTTCCGTAGCACGGTCTTTCAGGGGCAAACCGCTTAATCCACCGTTGCCTATTTCTGTGATTTTCTGTGTATCATAAGACAGATTAAAGCGAGCCGCAGTAGTATTGACTGCAACAATACCGTCAATTTTAGTTTGTTCTATTATATTTAATGTATCGTCTAATTGTTCCCAAGTTAAATCAGGTGAAATTTTGAGCAAAACAGGTTTCGGGTTCTTTTTTTCGCGATTGATTTTTTGTAGTTCTGACAGTAATTCCAACAAACTGTCTTTGTCTTGCAATTCTTTCAAATCTTTGATGTTCGGACAGCTGACATTCACCGTAAAATAATCGACATAATCGTGTAATTTTTTGAAAAGCAGGATATAATCATCGTTAGCTTTGTCGTTGGGCGTATCGGTATTCTTGCCAATATTGGCACCGACAATGATATCCGAACGGCGTTTTTTCAGGTTTTTGATGGCATTTTCAACACCTTTGTTGTTAAAACCCATCCGGTTGATCAGGGCTTTGTCTTTGGGGAGGCGAAACAATCGCGGTTTGGGATTGCCGGCTTGCGGGCGAGGGGTGACGGCACCGATTTCGATATGCGAAAAACCGAAATTTGACAAGGCATCAATGGCTTCGGCATTTTTGTCAAAGCCGGCTGCCAATCCGATGCGGTTTTTGAAGCGTAATCCAAAGACTTCTATAGGTTTTGCTTCGTTTTTGGGCATAAAAAAAGTCCTTAACAGGACTGAAAAAAAGGGGACACGATGACCGAATTTTAAAAAACTTAAAATTTTGTGATGAACCGCTTCAGGGTCAAATAAGAATAAGAATGGTTTGATGATGATTTTATACATTCCGTTTGGTTTGGACAAAGGTAAGATAAAATTTGATAAGTCAGTTGTGTCGGAATATCATTGTTGATAAGTTTTGAGTTTTGTTAATAATTTTTTGATGAACTGATGAATTGAGGAATTGAGGATTTTTTTAAACCACATAAGGCATATAAGGACACATAAGATTTTCGATTTGGTCACTGAGCTTGTCGAAGTGTCAGATTTTATCAAGCCCCGTAGGGGCGACACCTTGGTAATATAATGATAAAGAAAATCCATTGAGCCCCGTTAGGGGCACTCTGTTAGTAGCATAAAATATCAAACCGTAACAATAAAACCCCGTAGGGGTGACCTGTTCGGTATCAATTTCTATCATTTAACCTGTTTCGGGTCGCCCCTACGGGGCTTATGTTTTTATCGCAAATTACATTTGCTACTAACGGGTCGCTCCTTCGGAGCTGAGGAAATGAGGATTTGTTGTGTTTCATTGAATATTTCGTTGTTTGAGTTTGTAATTACAAACCATATTGTTCGTTATATAAATTAAGGAAATGAGGAATTGAGGAAGTGAGAAAAAGAAAGAACACTGATTTTAGATTTTATTAAACTCCGCTCCGTCGTAGTTCGCCAGACCCAGACGGCATATTTAATCCTGCTTTTCCGATTTATCAAGCACTCATAACTCTATTTTCGGGCACCACCACAGGCTTATTTGTTTTCCATAAATTCTATTTGCTACCAACGTTTCGCTCCTACGGATCTAATATTGAAACAATAAAAACATACCATTGAGCGCCTTAGGGGCGACACCTTTGTAACATTATCAATAAAAAATTACCTTTAATCTCCCTTACCGACCACATTTTTTCTCCTGTTTTATAAATCAGGAATTTTTACAAACATACATAAATTGCAGAAAACCAAATGTTTAAAAATATTCTTATCTCATTTTACATTTTTTGACCCGTTTGGCTGTAAGGTGAAGTAAATTTGAATATAATTTAATTATTATGTTCAAAAATATATTTCTTTATTCCATTTTTATCTTGTCGATTGCATACATCAGAGGGCAAGATTTAACGCATATCAAAGATAACAAAGCTTTTCAAGTTTCGGGCGGGATTTCTACCGGATTAAATTATATGGATAATTCCAATCTTACGGATGCGTATAAACCTTTTTCGTATATAGTCAACCTGCGACTGACGCCGTCGGTATATGGGTTTAGTTTTCCGTTTAGTTTTTCATACAGTCAAATGAACCGGAGTTTTTCGCAACCTTTTTACCGTTTTGGGATGAGCCCTACTTACAAATGGGCAAAGCTTAATTTAGGTTATCGCAATACAGGGTTTTCAAAATACACTGTTTACGGGCAAAAATCTTTGGGAGTCGGGGTGGAATTACATCCGGGCAAATTCCGTTTTGCTGCAATGGTCGGAAAATTCCATCGTAATAAATCTTTTCGTACAATTAACCCTTTACCAATCGACCAAGAAGAATATACCCGTAAAGGTTATGCTATAAAAGTAGGCGTAGGTTCTAAAAAGAACTTTTTTGATTTGATTTTTATGCAAATAAAAGATGATACGTCTTTGTTCTCCGATACTGATAAATATAAACCGGAAGCCAATGCCGTTTTCTCTGCCAATACCAAATTTAATATCACCAAATCCTTGCGCTTTAAGTTGGAAGCCGCGGCAAGTGTATTGACACAAAATATGTTGGCTTCCGGTTTTGATGAGGAAGACATACCTTCGCAATTACGTCGTGCCAAAGATTTTTTAGATTTGAATACGTCATCATCGGTCAGTTTTGCCGGTAATGCATCTTTGGATTTACACCTGCGAAAATTTTCATTGGGATTGCAATACAAACGTATCGAACCGGGCTTTCGTAGTTTGGGAACCGGATTTATCCGCGACGATTATGAAAGTTATCAAGTCAATACGGGTTTTCACGTCAGCAAATTCAGTATCCGTGCCGGTATCGGACTTTTGCACGACAATCTGCGTAATACCAAAATGGCACAAACCAACAGAATAATTAATAATGTATCATTGAACTATAATCCGACCAACAATTTCGGCATTACTGCCAATTATACCAATTTCAGTACCGAACAAGCCGAAGGACGTCTGCCTTTGAATGATACTATAAAACTTTATCAAGTCAATAAAAATATCAGTGTGATGCCACATTGGCAAAAAGCGGGAAAAAAATATACACATTATGTTTCCGCCAATCTGACTTATGCCGATATGGTGGATAAAAACGAATTTAGTCAAAACAGTGTGCCGGTACAATCTAATACGGCAATGTTGCAATATATGATGACGATGATTCCACTGCAAATGAATCTCGGAGGAAATTTTTCCTATATAAAAAATACCAGCATTGTAGGAGACAATGTGTTTTTCGGTCCTACGGTAAGCGTTGGAAAATCCTTTTTGAAAAACAAATTGCAAGTAAATACGGCTATCACGTATTTCGTAACGCAAATGATGAATAACGACGGACAAATGATTGGGGTGAACTTTGGAAGTGCTTACCGGCTTTCAAAAACACAAAAAATCCGTTTTCAATATTCATTTACAACTCAATCCTACGAAGGAAGCAGCAATTTTAACAATATCAACCGGTCGAGAGCCAACTTGACCTATCAATATAATTTTTAAACCTGATTATTATGAAAATTTTTCGTTTTTACATTCTGTTAATCAGCAGTATTTTGTTTGGAATTTATAATCTTTCCGCACAGCAAGTTGCCGTAAACCTGCAAGTAACACCACCGTATTCGCCTTATTTGAGCGATTATACCGACAACCCGAATAAAATAATGCTCACGCTGACTTTAACATCGGGAACGGCTAACGGTTTAGACGTCTATATGCAAGGAGAAATAACCGGTGAATCCGGCATTTCTATCAATACAAAATCCGATTATAAACCTACAACGCCTATTCATCTCAATTTGAATATGCCGTATTATGTTACCGTGGATATGATATCGGATTTATATAATGCAAACAGTGTGGAATATTCGGGTATAGACCCCGAAGATATAGCCCGGGGCGGTGTTTTGCCCGAAGATGTCTATCAAATATGTATCCGTGTGTTTGATTACAATACCGATAATCCCGTTTCTGCGGCCTCGCCTTCCGGTTGTAGTGCGCCGTTTATTATTTCGTATCTCGATACACCGATGTTTACAACACCCGATTGCGGTAGTACCATTGAACCGCAAAATCCACAAAACCTGTATATCAATTGGACGATGCCGGCAACGGTTTCACCTATCGGCTTACATTACTTATTTAGAATGGTAGAAATTGATGCTAATGCCGGTTTAGATCCCGAAGATGTCGTCAGTAATGAAAATTATCCTTCTATTTATGAAGAGGATGTCTCTACGAATTTTGTTATGCTGACACAAGATAAAGTGCAATTTATACCGGGTAATATATATGCTTATACCGTAAAAGTTATCGATGACAATCAGTTGAATTATTTTAAGAACGATGGTGTCAGTGAGGCATGTTGGTTTGTTTACAAAGGAGAAGAAGAAGCGACAACGGGACCGGGAACAGATACAACGTCGTCAGGGGATGATACTATATCGGAATATCAAAGTCAATTTGATTTGATTCCGCAGACACATATTAGCGGTAGAATGTTTTATAAACTACCAAGCACTGGTTCCGGCGGGTATTTGCAAAATACCGTGGTGCCGGCAGGCAACTCTTTTATGTATCAGCAAAATAGTGGCAGTCAACAGCAACAGAATGATAATCAAGGTGTTGGTTATTTTGAGTTGGGTAATTTAACGCTTCAATACGCCGGTACACCTAACAATAATTCTTACAATTTTACTTATGTAGGCAATTCGTCCGGTAATTATTTGACAAATTTACCACCGCCCTTTACAAGAGGGATGTTACACCAACAAACGGAAAGTACCGGTAATGCAAAGCCATTGGCAAATACAAAATTACAATTGGTCGTGCGGTTGGCGGTATTTGAAAACGACAATAATTTTCCGGTTTATAGAAAAGGCGCTGTAAACGGTAATATTTACGGACGGGGTGAATTTCATGGTCCTGTCGGGCCACCATTAAAAGATTTGGACGGTAGAGAGGTTCCGGATAATTTTGTGGTCCGGGATGTAGTATTGGACGTTACCGAAACGGATGAAAACGGTAATTTTAGTTTTGATTTTTCCGAAGATTTTATCACCGCCCCTTGTCAATTGGTCAGCGTGTCCGATTCAGGTGACGGTGTTCATGTTAACAATCCCGTCAATCAAGTACTTTCCGACCGTGTAGATGCTTTTATCAATCCGGCCGGAGATATTTTGACCCAGCAAAATCCGGCAGCTCAAACTTCCGGGCAAACTATGGGACAAGGTATGCATACCATGAGCGCCCATGTAAACTTGCAACCAAATGCCAAACCGGCTTATTTATGCTTGAAAATAGAGCCGGTCAATGAAAAATTTTGTGTTCCGGATGTCGATATTTTTGCCATGCCCGGCGATGTAGTCGATGT
>JALWFE010000008.1 GCA_027039975.1 Flavobacteriales bacterium | reverse complement strand
ATCACGGTTTGGATGAAGAAGAGCCTTATGTGGATGACAAACCTAAATACGAACAAGATAAAAAAGCCGGTAAATATGTGATTGTCAACAACTATAAAAAAGCCAAACAAAATTTTACGCATAAACACTGGGGTATTTTACCGCGTATGTGGGATGCCGCCAGTGCCGATAACTATAAAATGATTGCCGGTATCCCTAAAAACAGTACCCGTAAACCGACCTTTTTTGAGAATATGAAATTTATGTTCAGTTACCAGTTCGGTTATATGTATTGGCGTTATTTGATGTGGAATTTTGTCGGACGACAAGACGACGAACAAGGACGGCTGGACAATCACGGTAACTGGTTAAGTGGTATCAAGTTTATCGATGAAATGCACCTGGGACCGCAAGACAAATTGCCGTCGGATTACAAAAACAACAAAGCCCGCAATACTTATTATTTCTTACCGTTTTTGTTGGTTTTTTTAGGTATTTTGTACCATTCGTCCAAAGATTGGAAAAACTTTTACGTCATTTTAATCGCTTTTTTGATGACGGGATTAGCAGTCGTTTTTTATACCAACGTCCGTCCTTTTGAACCGCGTGAACGGGATTATGCCGTAGTCGGTTCGTTTTATTTCTTTGCTTTGTGGCTGGGTATCGGCGTTTTTGCCTTGTATGATTATCTGAAAAAATATGTAGCCCCAAAACCGGCATCTGTTGGTGTAGTAATGTTGAGTTTGTTGGCGGCTCCGGTATTGATGGCGAGTCAAAACTGGGATGACCATGACCGCTCTCAAAAATATTCCGCTCTTAACAATGCCAAAGCTTATCTCTATTCGTGTCAAAAAAATGCCATTATTTACACTATTGGTGATAATGACACCTTCCCGTTGTGGTATGCCCGCGATGTGGAAGGTATCCGTACCGATATGCGGATTATCAACACCAGCTTGTTGAATACCGATTGGTATATCGATCAAGCCAAACGCAAAGTCTATGAAGCGGCACCTATGAAAATCAAAATACCACACAAAAAATATGTTTACGGCACCCGCGATGCTTTGTATCCAAACTTTATCAAAGATACTTTGGATATCAAAGATTTTCTCAAATTGGCTTTAAATGACAAGTTTACAACGGTCAACGAAGAAAACGGACAAACGATATATCTGTATCCTTCGAGATATATCAGAGTACCGGTTAACAAAGAAAACGTATTGAAATACGGTATCGTTTCGCCCAAAGATTCCACCAAAATTTTAGATGAAATCATTTTGGATGTCGGTGAAGACGGTATTTATAAAAACAGTTTGGCAATGCTGGATCAATTGGCAAACAGTGACTGGAAACGTCCGATATATTTTTCCGGTGGAAGTTTTGGGGATTCGGATTATCTCTTTGCCAAAAATTATTTACAATTAGACGGTTTGGCTTATAAGTTAGTCCCTATCTATACGCCTTATCAGGGCATAGATTACGGACGTATCGATACCGATACAATGTATGCTCACGTCAAAAAATGGGATTGGGGTAATCTCAACAAAGGTATTTATTTGGACCCCGAAACACGCCGTAATTCGTTGAGTTTCCGCAACGTATTGTTCCGTTTGGCCGATTCTTTATTTGTAGAAAACAAAAAACAAAAAGCCGAAGAAATATTGGATTTGTCTATCGATAAAATGCCGGTGGAACAATTCGGATTTTATTCTTCATTGTTGGATTATATCGATTTGTATTACCAACTTGGCAAACGCGATAAAGCCCGCCGTTTGGCCAATACTTTGACCAAACGTTTTAAAGAATATCTCGACTATTATGCGGATATGTCTTTAAGTGAAAAATACCGTAATTTTGATGATATAGAACGTAATTTCTTATTGTACAGGGAAGTCCTGAATATTGCCGCTAAAAACAATGATAACCAATATGTTGAAGATAAAATGAAAGGTTTTGAAAGTATAATGACGAAATATCAGGATATGTTGGAAGAAGGGAATTAAATGATATGTTGAAACGCTGTGCATCTTTAAAAAATAATTAATTATAATGCCGCCGGTGTCCTGTTTTAGCCACCGGGACACCCAATATTAAATTGTTATTTATCATTACTTTTTTGCATCGCCCAAAAAAGTAACAAAAAACGCTAGCCTTACGAAACTTTTCCTAATTTCTACGTTTTTCTCCCTAAACAATCTGAACTCGCACAAGCCTTTTGCTTTTAACTTTTATTTTCATTTGATAGAATATTTAACTTTCATAAGAAACTTTCGTTTTGCTCAAACAGCAGATTGTTTTTAACGTCCGAAAAACTTGAAATTTACGGAAAACCTTCGTAGGGCGAAGGGTGATGACCGCATTTTACCATCTTTTTAAAAAAGCCTGCGATATAAGATTGGCAATAAATTCTTCTAATTTTCTCTAATATAAATATGCAGGGACACCCAAAAGCTACAAAATAAATTTATAATATACTTATTATCAGCCATTTATTTTTTAACGAAATAAAAATGGCGAAAACAGGAAAAATAATTAATTTAATTATAAAGTCGCCGGGAGGGTGAGACACGGCGGAGCATACCGGAAAATATAAAGACCCGGCAGGTCAGCAAGATCTACCGGGTCTTTTTATTATAATACCGTCAAGGACCGCTTTTGGCCTTTATTTATTCCGGATAGTTGCTTGTGCCGCAGCCAGGCGGGCGATAGGTACCCTGTATGGTGAACAACTGACATAATGCAAACCGGCTCTATGGAAAAAGTCGATAGAACTCGGTTCGCCACCGTGTTCACCGCAAATTCCCAAAGAAATATCCGGTCGCGTTTGCTGTCCTTTTTTGACAGCCATTTCCACCAATTGTCCGACGCCTTCCTGATCCAATTTTTCAAACGGGTCGTCTTTCAAAATTCCTTTGGCTTTATAAATAGACATAAATTTACCGGCATCGTCACGCGAATATCCAAAAGTCATTTGCGTTAAGTCGTTGGTTCCGAATGAGAAAAATTCCGCTTCTTGTGCAATTTCATCAGCTGTAAGGGCGGCTCTCGGTATTTCTATCATCGTACCGACTTTATAAGGAATAGTATCACCGTACTCGTCAAAAACTTTCTTAATAGTATCTTCGATGACTTGTTTTTGCATAGCCATTTCTTCTTTTTTTCCGACTAACGGCACCATAATTTCCGGTTTGGCATTAATACCGCGTTTTTTCAAATTGAGTGCCGCTTCGATAATGGCACGTGTTTGCATTTCGGTAATTTCAGGATAAGTATTACCCAAACGGCAACCGCGATGACCCAGCATCGGGTTAAATTCGGATAATTCTTCCACTTTTTGTTTAATCACGGAAATATCCACACCCATTACTTCCGCCATTTCTTGTTGTCCTTTTTCATCGTGCGGGACAAATTCGTGCAACGGAGGGTCAAGCAAACGAACGGTTACCGGTAAATCGTGCATAGCTTCAAAAATACCTTCAAAGTCGGTGCGTTGTATCGGTAAAAGTTTGTCGAGTGCTTTACGTCTACCGGCTTCATCTTCGGCGAGAATCATCTCCCGCATAGCAATAATTTTTTCATCTTCGAAGAACATGTGTTCGGTACGGCACAGTCCGATACCTTTGGCACCGAAATCACGGGCAACAGCGGCATCCTTCGGTGTATCGGCATTGGTACGGACATACATACGGGACTGTTTATCGGCCAAAGCCATCAATTCGGCAAATTCACCGCTCAATTTCGGTTCAATAGTATTGATTTTACCTTTGTAAACTTCACCGGTAGTTCCGTTCAGCGAAATCCAATCACCTTCTTTAAAAGTAATACCACGTGTTTTTAAAGTGCGGTTTTTATAATCGATATCCAATTCGCCGGCACCCGATACACAGGTTTTTCCCATACCGCGTGCTACCACAGCGGCGTGAGACGTCATACCACCACGTGCGGTCAAAATACCGTTGGCGGCATCCATACCGGCCAAGTCTTCGGGTGAAGTTTCGATACGGACTAAAATCACATCTTCACCTTGTTCACGCAATTTTTCGGCTTCGTCGGCAAAAAAGACAATTTTTCCGGTTGCCGCTCCCGGTGATGCCGGTAATCCCTTGGCTACCACTTCCGCCGATTTTACGGCATCTTTATCAAACACGGGGTGTAATAATTCGTCTAATTTTTCCGGTTCAATACGCATCAAAGCTTCTTCTTCGGTAATCATACCTTCTTTGAGCATATCCATAGCTATTTTAACCATAGCGGCACCGGTCCGTTTTCCGGTACGGGTTTGCAAAATCCATAATTTACCGTCTTGAATGGTAAATTCCAAATCTTGCATATCGCGATAATGCTTTTCCAGTTTGTCTTGTATGTCGTAAAGCTCTTTGTAAGCTTCGGGCATAGCTTCTTCGAGAGAGGGATATTTGGTTGCCCGTTCTTCTTCGCTTATACCGGCTAATTTTGCCCAACGGCGTGAACCTTCCAAAGTAATTTGTTGCGGTGTACGGACACCGGCAACGACATCTTCACCTTGTGCATTGATGAGATATTCGCCGTTAAAAATATTTTCACCGGTAGCGGCATCACGGGTAAAAGCAACACCGGTAGCCGAATTGTCACCCATATTTCCGTAAACCATTGCTTGAACGTTGACAGCTGTACCCCAATCGTGTGGAATTTTATTCATATTACGGTAATAAATAGCCCGTTCGTTGTTCCAGCTGTCAAAGACGGCCAAAATAGCACCCCACAATTGTTCGTAAGGGTCTTCGGGAAAATCTTTACCGGTTTGTTTTTTAATAGCTTCTTTGAAAGCTTTAACCAAATATTTCAAATCTTCGGTTGTAAAATCCGTATCGTTTTTGTAACCTTTTTCTTCTTTGAGTTTTTCCATAATGGCTTCAAACGGATCGATATCGTCTTTGTTTTCAGGTTTCATGCCGAGTACCACATCACCGTACATTTGAACAAAACGGCGGTAACTGTCCCAAGCAAAACGTTCATTACCGGTTTTTTTGGCCAAAGCTTCAACGACTTTGTCGTTCATACCCAAATTCAAAACCGTATCCATCATACCGGGCATGGAAACTCGGGCACCTGAACGAACGGATACCAAAAGCGGATTGGTGTCGTCACCGAATTTAGCACCTAACACTTCTTCCACTTTTTTCATATTTTCCATCACTTCGTCTTTGAGAAGTTCGATGGTTTTATCTTTACCCAGCTTATTGTATTCCGTGCTGACTTCCGTTGTAATGGTAAATCCGGGAGGAACAGGTACGCCTATCAAATTCATTTCGGCCAAATTAGCCCCTTTACCTCCCAACAGGTTTTTCATCGACGCATTTCCGTCGGCTTGCTTATTTCCGAAAAAATAAACGCGTTTTTTATCTCTCATAGCTTATGTTTTTTAGTTGTTTTTCCGTTTTAGACAAATGAATTTCAAAAATAGATTTTTTTTACTTAAATGACTAAAAATATTTATCATTTTTCCGTTTTATTTACCTAATATTTACATTGAAATATTTTTTGGAATGATTTTTTTTTTCTAAATAATTAGAAAGAAAAAGTATCATTTTCAAAAGCCGTTCCTACTACGACGACGTCAGCGCCGGCTGCCCAAGCTTTGAGCATCTGTGCTTTGGTTTTGATACCGCCCCCGACAATTAAAGGCAAACGGCTATGTTTAGAAATGGTAGTTATCATTTTAAGAGGTACCGGTTTTTTTGCTCCGCTTCCCGCTTCGAGGTAGAGCATTTTTAACCCCAACATATCTCCGGCAAGGGCTGTTGCCAAAGCAATATCGGTTTTGTTTCGCGGTATAGGTTTGGTATTACTGATATATTCCACCGAAGTCGTATGTCCGTTTTCTATCAAAAGATAACCGGTCGGGATGATTTCCAAACCGGAACGGGATAAAAGAGGCGCCGCTTCAACGTGTTTTCCTATCAAATAATCGGCATTGCGGCCGGAAATCAAACTTAATAATAACAAAGCATCCGCATCCGGTGTGATTTGTGCCGGTCCACCCGGAAACAGTAAAACCGGTAATTCACAGTGTTTTTTAAGTTTTTTGACCAATTTCGGCACATTCCGTTTACTGATAAAACTGCCTCCAACCAATATAAAATCCGGTTTGGCTTGACGTATGCGTTTTAATAAATCTTTAAATTGTTGAAAATCAACCTTGTCCGGGTCTAATAAGACCGCCCACATTTTACGTTGATTATGTTTTTGTTTTTTGAGGTATTTATAGAATCTCATTGTGGCTTGTTTTTCTTTTTTTTAAAAATATGTTTTTACTGCAAATTCATATTGTTCAATAAATATTTTCTTAAAACTCGTAATATTATTCTGTTCATAAAACAAGAGCATTGCTTTTTTATAATCAATACTGTCAACTGTTCTATATGAAATAGGACAATATTTATGATTTATCAATATTGCATTACTTACAATTCTCGCTGTCCTCTTATTTCCATCAACAAACGGTTGAATATATGAGATAAGAATTAGTGCAAGAAGCGCTTGCTCAAAAACATTTTCTTTTTTATTTATTAAATCACAAGTTAAGGATAATGCTTCTTTTATTTGAAATTCATTGTCTATTGGTCGATAATTGGTACCTGAAATACCAACTCTTCTTTTTCTTATGTTTCTGTCAACGGCAAGTTCTTTTGTTAAAATGCTATGAATATCTTCAATTTTAGACACTGATAAAGGAAATAAATAATCAGGATTTTCAATTATAAAATCAATAGCTTCTTTATGGTTAAGCAACATTATGGCTTCCTCTTTTGATTTTCCTTCCGCTGTCTTTTTTTCTTTTAAAAGTCTTTCTGTTTCCAGAAGCGAATAGGTATTTCCTTCTATTTGTGAGGATTTCCAACTTAAATCAATAGCAAGCCGTTCAAATTCTTTTTTTATTTCTAATTCACTTAATTCGGATATGTTTTTTTCAAACTCTTTTTGTAAACCGGTTAATAGATTTAATTCCTCTTCCGTGAATAATTTTGTTTCAGGAAAAATTTCCGTTAATAATGTAAAATTGAAATTTTCAATTATCGTTCTTTCGTCTATCTCTTTTTTGTAATAATCTTGAATATCAATTTTGCGGAACAAATTATAATATGGTGATAGCTTATATCTTGTTGCTTTTCCTTTTCCTGTTACCGATATTAATTTCTTTGCCACAAGTTTCGATAAAATCCTTTTTATCGTGGCAATACTCTTTTTATCAGGTATTCCGGCTTGAATTTCGCCGGAAGAACTGTTAGGATTTTGTTTTAAAAACTCTAATATTAAGTTTTCTATTTCCATAGGATGGATTTAGCTCACAAAGATAGAAAATTCGGCTCAATATTTTATGTTTTTAAACTGTATTTTTTTCTTAAATGAGCTACAACTTTCCACTTAGGTTACCGAGCTTGACTAAGTGTAACTTTTCATTTAGGTTACTGAGCCTGTCGAAGTACAACTTTCAACTACCATAACGGCTTCATACCAATCGGTTCCGAGCGAAAAATAATTTTCAAAAACGGGCACAAATCCGGCTTCTTTCAATATCAAGTCTTGCCTTCGGGTCAAATTGCAACCGTCGGCAAAAGGTCGCCACAGCGGATTGACCAAACTTTGAAATTTTCCGTACAAACGCCCTGTCGAATGGATATGTTCCAAAACCAGTAATTTTCCGTTATCTTTTAACACATCACGATAAATAATTGCCGCCTGTTGCGGATCGGGAACGGTACAAAGCACCAGCATAGATGTAACAAAGTCAAATTTTTGAGGCAATTCCGGATGATTTTTAACCGCTTCAATACCTGTATTAAATACTTGAATATTCGGATAATCCGCTGCCGCTTTTACCGCCCGTTTGTACATCGGAACAGACGGTTCTATGGCAAAAACTTCCGTATCTCCGGGATACAGTGAAAAATTGACACCCGTTCCCGCCCCTACTTCCAAAACCGTCCCGGACGTCTCCTGTAACAATTTACGGCGATGCCCCGTCAAAACCTTTTCCAAAGATTTCATAAACGGATCGTAAAACGCCGCCATTAATTTTTGATAGTGTTTTCTGAGAAAACCGGGGGTGTGTGTAGTGTTTGAAGGCATTAGGGAATGTAATGAATATTTTTTAATTATTGTAGAGTCATATTTATTTCGCACCTTTGGCGCTTGATTTACATTTCATTTTTTGTCATAGGGCTACGCCCTATGTTAATTAATTGCGCAACTTTGGTGCTACGTTTCGTTTTATTCATCATTGATAAAGCACCAAAGGTGCGATAATAATCACCCCTGCCTCTCAGGGCAGGAATTGTATTATATAAATCTCCACAAAGCACCTAAGGTGCGTAATATCAATCCCAAACATATTTTTCATTAAAATCAATACTTACTAATTTTCTTTTTAAATTCTTCAATCACCTCTTTCATGATTTTTTCTATATCAGGTTTATTTGTATTATATTTTGGATAAGCCGGTTGTGTTCCGGGGAAGAGTTCCATAAATAAGGTTTGAGACGGGAAGGCAAATTCGACACCCAGAGAATTAGCTAATTTTAAAATCCCGAGCAATAAGATATGACGTCCGTGCATTTCTTCGGCGTAATCGTTGGTCATAAAATACACGTTGAGCAAAATGTTGAGGGATGAATCGCCGTAATCGACAAATTCGACGTTGTAAGGCACAGAATTGTAAGGAGTGTAATTGGAATAATTACGGGTTGTCGGGTGTAATTCTATTATTTTTTTGATACCTTCTACAAATTCTTCAATCAACTCGGGTGGTGTATCATAACGGATACCGAGTGTCGTTTTGTAACGGCGGTAAATCCGTTTACCCATATTGTTTACGGCTGTTTCGGAAAGTTTGCTGTTCGGTATTTTGTAAACCGAGGTATCCGCCGCTCTGATGATAGATGAACGGAAACCGACTTCCTCGACACTGCCTTCGATACCGTCCACAATAATCCAATCACCGATTTTAAATGGTTTATCGACAAAAATCATCAAAGTGCCTATCAAATTTTTAACCGTATCTTGTGCGGCCAAACCGATAGCCAAACCACCTATTGAAGCACCGGCAATCACGGCTTTGGGATCAGCTCCCATGATAATCAAGATTTTGAAAAGCCCGAAGATAATCACCAAACCTTTCAAGGAGTTTTTTAAAATAGGTGTCAATTGGTCATCGAGCAAGTTTTTTGTTTTTTTCGACCTGTGTTTATAAATGGCTATAAAGACATCAACCAATTTGAGGAATACGAAAATCCAAAAAACTATTTTAGCAAATCCTAATATGGAAAAAAACCAATTACCGAATTTTTGACCTAACAATAGATATGGAATAATCAATTCCAAAACATAGATACCGAATATATACGAAAGCGGATGCGAAAATTGCCGTAAACGTTTATCGAGATTTTCTATCGGGATTTTAGTAATACGCCGCTTGATAAAATGCAGCAACCAAAATAAGATTTTCTTAAATAAAATATGTAAAAAATAAGTAAATAACAAAGCCAAAATCAATCCCGTCCATTGCCAAAGTTCCAATCCCAAAAACCGTTCTTTTAAATAATCCGGTACGAATTGAGCGATAATTTCGGCACCTAACGGATAAATACTGTGATACAAATAATCGATTTTGGCAACGGTACTTTTGGAATAATACCATTTGTTACCGTATTTTTCGAGAAAAACTCCCGGTAAACGGTAAGGGAAAGGTTTATAAGCATGCCGTGGAATAGGAAAATTGATAGAATCCGTATAATCAGGATCGTTAGGTATATCGTTATATTCGACGAGAAGTCCTTTGCCTTCAAAGATGTATTTGAGACGAATGGCTTTTTTACGGGCCTCTTCCGCAGAAACGCCATAAATGGTTTTAGCTGCCACCCCGGGATGATAATTGTCCGGCTTCAAATTTCCGAGATGTGTAAAAACCGCACTTCGAGGCGTGGTCAAATCAACTACCTGCCCCGTCACCGTATCAAACCAAAGAAATAAGAGTAAAAGACTTAAATATTTTAAGTTTTTTTTCATATTATTTGTCATTAATATTCACCTTGTGCTTCACCGCCTTCTGCAATTGCTTTTGCAGAGGATGTACCTATTCGTTGCACACCCATCTCTATCATTTTGACGGCATCTTCATAAGTTCGAACACCTCCGGCGGCTTTTACCGGCAAAGGATCGGCATTTTCGAGCATAATATTAATGCTTTCAGGTGTTGCACCGTTGGGTTTGCCGTCTTTGGTCCGATAAAATCCGGTTGAAGATTTTACAAACACTTTCGAGGCTTTATCCAAACCGATAGTTTGCACCACAACATCCCTGATTAATGCTGTTAATTCCGCAATTTGTTCCGGTGTCAGTGCCGCCACTTCAATGATCCATTTGGCTACTTTGCCATTTTTCAACGCTAACAAACTGCCTTCAAATACTTCTTTTTTGACATAATCTTTTTCACCTTTCTTAAAAGCATCATAATTAACAACATAATCCAGCTCATCAGCACCGTCATTGATAGCTTTTTGCGCTTCGGCTAATTTTAATTTATAATTCAAAGTACCTTCGGGAAATCCGATTACCGTTCCAACTTTAACATCCGCTCCCGCTTTATCAATCATTTTGCGTGCTATTTTAACATATCCGGGACGAATCATCACCAAGTAAAAACCGTTATCAATGGCTTCCTGAATGATTTGCCGGACTTTTTTTTCCGTTTCTTCTTCACTCAATCCCGATTGAGCGGGTGTTTTTAAATAAGTACTGTCTAAATATTTTTTGATATCCATCTTGTCAAATAAAATTTTTTACCATCAATGCAAATTTAGGTATTTTTTTAGGAATTAATGGATTTTTTAGTTGAAAATGCAGAAAGGAAAGTGCCAAGTGATATAGTAGAAAGCGGGAAAGTGCGGGGGATTTTTCGATTTCAGATTTTCGATTTTAGATTTCAGATTTGATTGAACTCCGAAAGAGTGACATTTTTATTTTAGATTTTAGAAATTAGATTTTAGAATTTTTAGGGGAAAGTGCGGGGGCGTTTGTCATTTCGAACGAACGGAGTGAGGAGAAATCTTGTAGGTTGCTAAGGAATTTTTGGCAAAGAAAAAATTTGCCGGGTGGTGGTTATTTGATGAGTTGATGAGTTGAGGAATGAGGAAATGAGAAGTAAGATTATTAATAAAGATTAGTCACTAATGCACGAATATTTTTTGTGTTTCATTCGTGAATTTTCGGCTTTTAATTGCTTTCAAACTTATTCGCCAGTTGTCCGCAAGCGGCATCGATGTCTTGTCCTTTGCTTCGTCTTAAAGTGACGGTAATACCGGCATCTTTTAAGACTTTTTTGTAGGTTTGCAGCACTTGATCGTCCGCTTGTTGAAACAGTCCGGTATCGTCTATCGGATTGTATTCTATCAAATTGACTTTGGACGGTACTTTTTTGGCAAAATCCACCAGCGCTTTGATGGATTTTTCATCGTCATTGATACCTTTAAACACCAGATATTCAAAGGTGATTTTTTGCTTGGTTTTTTGATACCAATATTGCAAACTGCTTAATAATTCCTTCAAACCGCCTTGCCGTTTATTCACTGGCATTATTTGAGTGCGAATATCGTCGATAGCCGAATGCAAAGATACTGCCAAACCCGTTTTAGGATTTTCGTCAGCCATCCGCCGGATATTCTTCGGAATACCGGCAGTTGATATCGTAATCCGGCGGGCGGCCATACCAAGTGCCTTATCGGAAGTAATTTTTTCTACTGCATTCATCACGTTCTCATAATTGAGAAGCGGTTCACCCATACCCATAAATACGATATTGGTCAATGGATGTCCGTAATATTCACGGCTTTGTTTGTCGGCTTCCACCACTTGATCGACGATTTCGTCGGGTGTGAGATTACGCATCCGTTTGAGGCGTGCCGTAGCACAAAATTTACAATCCAACGAACAACCTACTTGTGATGAAACACAAGCAGTTGTACGTTTGTTTGCCGGAATAAGTACCGATTCTACGACCAAATTGTCTTTCAGTTCTACTGCATTTTTTATGGTACCGTCCGTACTACGTTGAAATTTCCGGATTTTGATATGCGGGATACTAAAATGTGCGTCGAGAAATTGTCGTAAATCTTTTGATATATTGGTCATTTCATCAAAAGTCCGGACGTTTTTTTGCCACAGCCATTGGTAAACCTGTTTGGCACGAAAAGGCTTTTCACCGTTTTTGATAAAAAAATCGGTTAATTCGTCCAATGAAAAACTTCTGATATCTGGTTTTGTTTTCATATCGCAAAGGTATGATAATTATGATAATTAGGATATTTTGAAAAGATTATATTTTATTCAAACAAAAATTTCCCTGTCTTTCCTCTTTCGTGATGACAGACACACTTTTATGCAACTTTGCCGGCATGATATCCATTGTCCTTTTGACAATCCTTTACAACCTGAAAATTAAAAATAAAACCTAAAAAAACACATTTTCCACTATAAAAATTAGAAAAAAATCGGAAATTGCATACCTGAAATCAAATATCTGTTATGCATACGTTTTTTACTTCCGGGTTTTTGAGTATGTTTCAAGCCTTATTGCGGATTTTTATCATTATGGTTTTAGCCGGATTCTTGGTCAAACGAAAAATTATCGGCAAAGAACAAATAGATGGTTTATCTCGGTTGACGGTTATTGTTTTACTTCCTGCACTGGTGTTTAGTCATACTTTGCAATATTTTGACCCGCACCGCTTGTCATTTTGGTGGTTGATGCCTTTATTGGGTATTGCTATGAGTTTGACGGGCTTGTTAATAGCTTATATTATGTTTTTACCGCATCCTTCGGCTCATAAAGATTTGATGGCAGTAGCCGCTATGCAAAATGCCGGATATTTGGTGCTTCCGGTAGGTAAAATGTTATATCCGGAATCTTTCGGCGAATTTTCACTATTGACATTTCTGTTTATTTTGGGTTACAATCCTCTGTTGTGGTCGCTTGGAAAATATTTGATTACGTCCGGTCAACCGGATGAAAAATTTAATTTCAAGAAAATTATAACTCCGCCTGCGGCGGCCAATATTATTTCTTTGCTATTGGTTTTATTAGGTTGGCAACATATTTTTCCGGATGCAGTGGTTGATTCGGTCGATTTTTTAGGACAAGCCGCCGTACCGGTAGCTACTTTCGTATTAGGTGCTACTTTGGGGAGTATATCATTTAAAAATTTTCCGGATTTTTTTGATATTTTCCGGGTAATGACTGTCAAATACCTTTTACTGCCGGCAATTGTTTTTGGATTAATGTGGATTTTCAACATAACAAAAAATCATCCACTTCTTGCCGATTTTCTAATTATTCAAGCGGCAGCGGCACCGGCTACGGCATTGATTATCCAAGTCAGAGCTTACGGTGGTAACCGGCAAAAAACCGGCTCTATTATGCTTCTGGCTTATATAATATGCTTGTTTGCCTTGCCTTTTTGGATAGCTTTATGGCACAACTTTGCCTCTTAAAAAAACAAAGACCGTCAAAAAAATGACGGTCTCCGTTTTTACCGGCTCCCCCAGCTGGACTTGAACCAGCGACACCCTGATTAACAGTCAGGTGCTCTAACCAACTGAGCTATGGAGGAATGTTTTTGTTTGCGACTGCAAATATAAAACGATTTCTAAAAATTTCAAATAAAAAAATTATTTTTTTTCATTTGAATAACAAAAAGTGCGGAAATAGACAACCCGGGCGTTATGATAAAACCGGAATGTAATAATACTTCCAAGTATAAACCGTCATTTTACCAAAAAAACTTATTTTTACCGGTACAAAACTATTCCAGGTATGAAAATAAAAACCACCTATTATTGTCAAAACTGCGGTACACAATATTCCAAATGGATGGGACAATGCACGGTTTGTAAACAATGGAATACAATTGTAGAAGAAGTGGTTTCCAAAAAAGAAGTCAAATCCGGTATTAAACCCGGTCAAAGCAAACCTGTAAAATTATCGGAAATAGATACAACGGAAGAATACCGTATTCCAACACAAAATGAAGAGCTTGACCGAGTTTTAGGTGGCGGTATTGTGCCGGGAAGTGTTATTTTATTAGGAGGAGAACCCGGAATAGGAAAATCAACTTTGATGCTGCAAGTCGCATTGGGATTGCCTTTTAAAACACTTTATATTTCGGGAGAAGAAAGTCCGAAACAAATACGTATGCGTGCCGGACGTATAGGTATCGATTCGGGACAGATGAGCTTGTTATTTGAAACCAACGTGCAAAAAATTTTACATAATTTGTACAAAGAACAACCCGGAATCATCATTATCGATTCCATTCAAACCTTGCATACCGATGTGATAGATTCATCAGCCGGAAGCATTTCGCAAATACGTGAATCAGCCGCTGAAATTATCAAGTATGCCAAACAAACAAATACCCCGGTTTTTATCATCGGACATATCAACAAAGAAGGGCAAATAGCCGGACCCAAAATTTTGGAACACATGGTTGACACGGTGCTGCAGTTTGAAGGCGACCGCAATCATCTGTTTCGCATTCTAAGGGCTCAAAAAAACCGTTTTGGTGCCACGCATGAGATTGGCATATTTGAGATGTATGCCAAAGGTTTGCGAGAGATAAAAAATCCTTCAAAACTCTTGTTGACATCCCACGATACGGCATTGAGCGGAACAGCCATTGCCGTTGCCGTTGAAGGAATACGGCCTCTTTTGGTAGAAGTGCAAGCCTTGGTAGGTCCTGCGGTTTACGGCACACCTCAACGCACCACAACCGGTTACGATATCAAACGTTTGCATATGATTTTAGCGGTATTGGAAAAACGCGTGGGTATCAAACTCTCGGGAAAAGATGTATTTTTGAATATTACCGGTGGTATCCGTATTGATGACCCGGGTATTGATTTGGCAGTGGCAGCAGCTATTTTATCCTCCAATAACGATGTAGCGGTTTCGTCACAATGGATATTTATAGGAGAACTGGGACTAACAGGTGAAGTTCGCCCCGTAACGCGTATAGAACAACGGATTTCCGAAGCGGCTAAATTGGGATTTGAACGGGTTTTTGTTTCCAAATACAACAAAGTAAACCCCGAAAATTTTTCAATAGAAATAAACGGTATTGCCGAAATAAAAGATTTGAAATATTTAATGTCATAAACAAAATTATTTCCTTTGGATTTTGCCATAAAAAAATCACCCGGTAACCGGGTGACTTTTAATTTAAGGAAAAAGTTTTTTCTATTTTACACTCAAAATATAGTCTGCAATAGCACCAACTTGTGCATCATTCATTTTTTTGGTGATTTCCAAATTGGGTTTCATTGTTGCAAACTGTGCAGGGTCCACAATAGCTTTGCCTTCGCCTTTAAGGAATTTAACCATATCATCTTTTTTACCGGCATAAGCAGTTGCAATTTCTTTAAGACCGGGACCGACGGTTTTTTTGTCAACTTGGTGACAAGCAATACATCCGTTGTTTGTAAATAACGATTTACCGTCAACATCAGCAGCAGCAGTTTCTTGTACTTGGTCTTCGGCTTTTTGAGCGGCATCCTCAGTAGCTTTAGCCGCATCTTCCTTGGTTTCAGTAGCTTGATCAGCGGCTTTTTGAGTGTTTTCAACTGCTTCATTAGCAGTATCTTTTGCTTTGTTAGCATCGTCACCACCGCATGATGATAAACTGATCATCAAAACGGCTAACATTAATAATCCTAATTTTTTCATAATCTTAATTTATTTTTTTATTGATTGATTTAATGCCGCAAAGATATAATAAAATGATATAAATCACAATTTTAGCTCGATTTTTTTTACAATTTCTTTAACTTTGGTTTCAGGCAACCGGCAAGTATTGTCCACACATAGATAAATATAGGTCTTATCCGGGACATAACGGGCCTTTAACAAAGGTAAATCCGAAGGTTTATCGCTAAATGACAAAATTTTATTAGGAATATAATAATGAAACCGACATGATTAAAATAATCATTAAACACACAACATAATGATTATTTTAATCATCAAAGGTTACATCTGACATTAATGTTAAAATTAAAAAACAAACAGATGAAACAATGCTTTGCTTTTATCTCCTGCATGAGCATGTTGCAATAAATACCGACTTTCATAGGTATCACTTTGTGACCTGTCACATCTGATACCTAAGTGCTGAGAGCGAAGCGAACAACTTATCAAAGCCTAAACCGTAAAAAATTGCTCCAATTCTTTTAATGTCTGCGGATTGGTCTCGATATCTTTAACGATATCTCCTTTGTCCAATACGACAATCCGGTCGGTAACCTCGGTAATATGTCCCAAATCGTGACTGGATATCAATAAAGTTTTGTCTTCCCGGTTGGCTAAATCTTTAATCAGTTTTTTGAGCCGTATTTGAGTTGTCGGGTCCAAGTTGGCAAAAGGTTCGTCAAGGATAATAACATCCGGATTGCCGATTAAAGCCGCTACTAAGCCTACTTTTTTCTGGTTTCCTTTGGATAAATCACGAATATATTTCTTTTGTCCGAGTACTTCATCGTTAAAAAATTCTTTATAATTTTCTAAAAAACGGTCAATATCCGCTTTGTTTTGTCCCCTTAATTCACCTATAAAATAAAAATATTCCTCCGGGGTTAAATAGCCTATCAAAAAACTGTCGTCGATAAATGCCGAAGTAAAGGGCTTCCAATCTTCGCTTTTATGAACCGGAATACCTTTGTTGATTACTTCGCCGGTTGTAGGGCGGATTAAGTCGAGTACTAAATTGAAAAAGGTGGTTTTGCCGGCACCGTTATTGCCTACCAAACCGAAACTTTGTCCTTTGGAAATGACCAATTCCGGTATATTCAAAACGGTTCTGCCCCCGTATTTTTTGGTTAAATTTTTAACTTGTATCATTTTACTGAGCTAATTGTGTTTTGCAAATGTAATAAGATTAATTGAGTTTAATAATTGGCAAAATTACGGATAATCTGATTTTAACCTTAAATCCGCAAGTATAATTCGGTAAAACAATTCTAAATGATTGATAAAAAAAGACCTGCAAGTATTTGCAGGTCTCAAAAATTTTCACCTATTTAGGTGAATGATTACACAATTTAACTCAAAGGTAACACCTTTTGGTGGAATATCAATAATCCACGAGCAATTAATTTCAAAAGGTACGGCTCAATTCATTGAAAATGAATTGGGTAAGCGGAGAAATAATGCGCAATACAGCTATGCTGATATTGTCTTGACACGGCTCTACACCGTTTTGAGCGGAGGAAGTGCGGCGGAAGATGTCCAATATATCACCGAAAATACGCTCCAACATCTCAAAAAAATCAATATTCCTTCGCCTGACACGATTCTTCGTGCCGATAAAGAATTGTCCACCGCATCCGAATTTATCGGAATAACCGACGGAAAGAAAAACAAAATCAACATCAATGAGAAATTAAACCGGTTTTTAATCCGTTTGGCCGTTTATTTCGAACAATTGAAACCCGGGCATGAAAATCTGACACTGGATTTCGACCATGTATTTATACCTACCGAAAAATACGATGCCACATATAGTTATAAATACAAAAAAGGATATTTTCCGGCAGTGGCGTCCATCAACAATATTCCGGTTTATATAGAAGGAAGAAACGGAAATTGCAGTGTCAAAACAGGACAACTTTCTACGCATAAACGCATATGGGACTCGCTTCAAGCACATAAAATTACTCCTGCAAGCGTGCGTATGGATGCCGGTTCTTACATCAAGGAAGTAACGGATTTTTATCATGAGCAAGGCGTCAAATTTTTCATCCGCGCCAATCAATCCGAAGCCCTTCTTTTTGAAGCTTCCACCGCTGATAATTGGAAATCTTGCACGATTAATCATCAAAACTTTGAGGTAACAAGCTTTGATTATGAATTCGGACAATATACGCACCGGATTATTGCTTACCGTTA
>JALWFE010000007.1 GCA_027039975.1 Flavobacteriales bacterium | reverse complement strand
TAGAATATTCCTATAGATTGTACACTGTGTAAAGTATTTTATTGTTACTATTATTATTATTATTGTTATTTGTTCCGTGTCAAATACGAAACACTGCTTGTCCAACTTCTTCCCCAATTATGAGATTTGGTTAAAATTCACATATCTGTACAGTTTTTGCTCTGCACCCGTGGTTCTACACACACACACACACACACACACATACACAACACTCGCAGTCACACGCACACACACACACACACAACACCCATGCCGACGTGATAGCTATGAGGACATGACGTCACATTAGCCGCTATCCTTAACGTAGTTATAATTAGCTAATTATGATAAAACTTTGAGAATATCTCAGTCAATCTGTCATACAACATACTCCATCACTAACAGGCAATGATGTGACGTCATTGTAACTGATTACCATCGGGTGTGTTTGATTGGTGTACAGGTTTACCAGGCACACACACACACATACACACATACACACTCACATAGAGAACACACGCACGCATGCTGGCGCACAGGCACATATAGAAACACGAGCAGAAACACACACACGCACACACAAAATGCACACACACACACACACATACACACAGAACACACGCACGCATGCTGACACATATGCACATGCACGCACGCGCGCGCACGCACACACGCACACCTGTAATCGTTATACAGGTAGAAGGTCACAGCAGTGATAGAATGCGAGTTTATTTATGGAAAGTTGCGTCGTTGCTGTCAGATGGTGCCATTCATTCAATGTGCCATTACAGTCAGCCAGCGTTACAGTCAGCCAGCGTTACAGTCAGCCAGCGTTACAGTCAGCCAGCGTTACAGTCATACTGTCTTGCATTCACTGGGTGTTACAGCCCTTCTGTGTTACAGTCACTCGATGTTACAGTCACTCGATGTTACAGTCACCAAGTATTAACAGCCATTCAATATTCGGTTAGCATTACAGTCAGTTATTACAGTCATTCATCAGTACAGTCAGTGACTGTTACATCCAGTCGGTGTTTCCATGCCATATGGTTGTTTGGGAGGGCTGCGGATATTATATTTACACAGGCAGGTTTTAATAACCCAGCTCTGTGCTGTGTTAATGCTATATTTGTCCTGACTGGCTGTCTGTGCCTGTCCGTCCGTCCGTCCGTCCGTCTGTCTGTGTGTCTTTAGCTCGCTGCCTGGCTATTACCACTTGACGTTATCAGCTGATAAATGACGTCAGTGCTTACGTTGGTTCTGACGAGTAAACGTTCTTATTTCTTTTTCTGTTTCTTTCCAGTACGAGATTCAACAGACGACATCAGCCGTTGCCACGACAACCGCCGTCACGAGAGAGGTAAGTAAACACGAGGGAACGCGGAGTGTAAACAAACCCCGGTACGGCAACTGGCTCTCGGTGTAGTGTGTGGAGAGAGGGAGAGAGAGGTGCTTGTAGTGAGAGGAGGAGAGGGGACAGAAATGCTTAGAGTCATAGGAAGAGAGGTGCTTAGAGTGAGAGGGGAAGAGGGGAGGGAGATCCTTAGAGTCATAGGAAGAGAGGTGCTTAGAGTGAGAGGGACAGAGGGGAGAGAGATGCTAAAAGTGAGAGGGAGAAATAGGGAGAGACTTGCTTAGAGGGAGAAGTGAAGATGGAGAAACCGGGAGTGATATACTTAGAGTGAGAGGGAGAAAGAGGAAGAGAGATGCTTAGAGTGGGAGGGTGAAAGAGAGAGAGAGGTCCTTAGAGTGGTGGGGTCTGGGAAAGCTGACTGAGATAGAGAAGGGCCAGACAGCAAGTGAGAGAGGTAGACAAAAGGGGCAGTGTGTATGTATGTGTGTGTGTGTGTGTG
>JALWFE010000006.1 GCA_027039975.1 Flavobacteriales bacterium | reverse complement strand
GAGGAAAAACATACAAGTTATAAAAAATTCCTCAATTCATAAGACGAGAATAAGGTATGAAGTAATAAACAATCATCAAAGAAAGCAATATACTATGAAACGTAACATTCAACTTTTAACTTTCAACTTTTAACTTTTAACTTTCAACTCAAGTAATATGAAACTAAAATACATCATCATCGCAGGCGTTTTATTAGTCATAGCCCTTACGATTGCTACTGCTACCGGAAAATTCGGAAAGAGAGAAACCGGCAAAAAAGTCATTACTCAAAAAGTGGATAGAGCAACTATCATGGAAACGGTTACCGGATCGGGAAAGATACAGCCGGAAAAAGAAGTTAAAATATCTTCAGACGTATCCGGGGAAATCATTGCTTTGCCGGTCAAAGAAGGGCAACAAGTCAAAAAAGGGGATTTGTTAGTCAAAATCAACCCCGATTTATATCAATCCGGATTAAAGCGGGCGCGAGCCGCGGTTCAAAATGCCCGTGCCAATCTGTCACAAGCCGAAGCACGCTTAATCAGTGCCGAACAAGATTACAAACGCAACAAACAGCTTTACGAGAAAGGTATTATCTCAAAAGCCGATTTTGATAAAGCGGAAACCAATTACAAAGTAGCTGTGGCAAACAAAAAAGCGGCGGAATTTTCGGTTAATTCCGCTTTGGCGACGCTCAACGAAGCCCAAGACAACTTGGAAAGAACAACCATTTATGCACCAATCTCCGGAACTATTTCAAGACTCAATGTGGAAATGGGCGAACGGGTAGTCGGCACCAAACAGATGGCAGGAACCGAAATTATGCGTATTGCCAATCTCAACAATATGGAAGCCGTGGTCGATATCAACGAAAACGATATTGTCAAAATCAAAGTCGGTGATTCAGCCAACATCGATGTAGATGCTTATCTAAACGAGCGTTTTAAAGGAGTGATTACCGAAATTGCCAATTCGGCTGACAACAAAGTCGGAAGCGGCGACCAAATTACCAATTTCAAAGTCAAAATACGGATTTTGGAAGATTCTTATAAACATTTGCTCAAAGGAAAACCGGAAAATTACGCACCTTTCCGTCCCGGTATGACGGCGTCTACCGACATTATTACCAACATCAAAAAGGATGTGATTGCCGTACCTATCAGTGCCGTTACCGTCCGGGCGGATACTATTGCCGGTAAAAAACATTCAAAACCCGGCAAAACCAAAGAAAATGATAAAAAATTTGAAGTGGTTTTTGTCAACGATCACGGCAAAGCCAAAATAAAAGTGGTCAAAACCGGTATCCAAGACGATAACAATATCGAAATCATCAGCGGCTTAAAAGAAGGCGATGAAATCATTACCGGACCTTATAATCTGGTCAGTAAAAAATTAAAACCTGGGGATAAGATTGTTGTAAGTAAGCGGAATAAATAATTTTATTTTGGTTTTATCAGCACAGATTGATTGTGTTGTTATATAGTATCTCCATATTATACAGAAGGATAGGATTGATAACGACGCCCTTCAAGTAGATTTCCGTTTTTCTTTTTGCTTCGGCGCACACCATCTTCTCCCCAAGTGCCCCATTGTTTGAAAAAGAACTCAGTATCATAGCGTTCACAAGCCGCTTTGATGTTAAGTATCCATTGTTTTTTCATAGGCCGGGCTTTGGGACCACTTTCACCACCAACAATAGCCCAATGGATATCAGTTAAATCCGGCACTCCTAAATCTTCCAGTAACGGCTCGAACGAAATAAACCGGATACGCGCATCAATCTGGCGGAGCAAATCAATACGGTTTAACCTGCGCGGATGCTCCACTGTTACACCTAACCAAATGTTTTGTGGTGCTTTCCGGCTGATATAATAATCATACATCCTATCTGCCCGCTTGGTCAGGATTTGATACTGATGCTGAGGAGTGCGGCTTATGACATCCATTATGGCATCCAGAAAATCTTGGGGCATATCTTCGTGAAACAAATCGCTCATAGAATTGACAAAATAGCGTGTGGGCTTTTTTCGGTGCAAAGGCTCTTCTAAACGATGCGGAAGTATGCGAAACCGGAACCCCTCCTCATAATCCTTGATACCCATGGCTTGCAGCCGGCGGGCAAAAACCTCGGCATAACAGTTGCGACAGCCCTCACTTATTTTGGTGCAGCCAACGCTGGGATTCCAAGTGGCTTCTGTCCATTCGATTTTTGATTTTTTAACCATAATTTTTAATAATTTGATGAGCAATTTTTAAAGCCGTTTTGTTGTTGGATGCAAAAATAAAATGAAAAATAGGATTATTTCTTGTATTTTTCAAAACCAATGGTTCGGTGACATATTGGAAAACCGTTTGTAATTGTTTACGGTATAAGTGTGCAATATGAGGTATGGGATCCGGAATTTTCCGCGCATTTTCTTCGATTTCACCAAACAAAGTAGGTTGTTCTTGAACCTTATAAAATTCACGGGTTATTTCATCAATAGGTAAACCGAAGAATTTTTCCAAAGTGTCTTTGTACTTGGAACGAAATCTTTGACGATGATCCAATAGACGATTGATGGCTACTCCAGATGGCAATAAAATCCATAAGTCAATTTTTGGATTTCGCTTTTCACCTTTAAAGGAAGTAATACTTTCCCATTCCACTTGCATACCGAAGGGATCCAAAAAAGCCAAAGCTGCATATTTGGATTTGCTTTTTAATAACTTGGCCAATTCCTTGATTTGTTGATTGGCATCCGCTTGACGAATAACAATTCTTTCTTGTGGAATATGTTTTATTTGCCTGCGAATTGCTTCCAGAGCGGCCAAATGTTCGGAATTTGTGTCGATAAAATAATACCAATCGAACAAATAGGGCGCTTGCATTTCCAGAATACGGCTTGCCGAACCTTTGTAAAGCGAATGTTCATCCGTTGTTTCGAATAAAGTAAACAGGTCTTCTTCCTCCCGGCTTTGTTTTGCCTTGCTTCCGTAGCCAGCAAAGCCGTCAAAATAAATGGTTTCCCAACCGTATTTATTTTTATTTTTATTGAGTATGGTCAAATAAGCACGAACGTATTGAATGAAAACATCCAATTTGGTTTGAGTCCACCGTCCACCGAAATCTTTTTTTGATGTCATACTAATTCTTTTTTTAGCTAATATTTATGGCTCAATGGTTTGTTTTTATGTCCCAACTTTCACTATCTCACCAAAACATCAAAAAAACTTACATGTTTCAAAATAGCTTTAAACCGGTCTAATAACGTTTTGCCATCGTTATTGGTAAAAAAAGTAAGGTCGGTAAAATTTCTCATAAACATCGATAATTTTCCATTTGCTAATATCCTAAAATAATTATCCGGGCTGTCAATTTTTTCAAAAACCTGTCAATCCTGTTCATTGAGCTCCCCTTTCATATATTTATGAACAACTATAGAATAAGCCAACAATAAAATTCCGATGGCCAAAACCCACCATTCGATAAAAAACCGTTCGGGTGAAGCAAACCCGGCATTAAAAGCTGTTAATGTAGCTTTGCCCAAGGGCATGACAAAATGCGGATACATGGCAACCATTACACTAAACCACGAAAAAATAATAGTATTGGTCGAAAGGATAAAGGCTTTATTTTCACCTTGATAAGTACGAATACCCATCAAGCCGAAAAATGAAATCAAAGCCAAGACAGGAAAAATAAAGAAAAACGGATAAGTCCAGTAAGTATGGAAAACCCCGGGATGAATAAAATACCAAGCAATTAAAAACAAAGCGATTAAAATCAATTCGATAAAAGATAACCGTTGGATAACCTTTTTTAATTTACGGTTAAAAGCGCCTTGATTTTTTAAGACTACCCAACCGAGTCCGTGAATCAGAATTCCTATAAAAATCATAGTGGCAGTGAGGATAGTAAACCAATCAAAAAGACCGGTTTTCTCGGTAAAAGGTGAAAATTTTTGACTGATAAAACTTAAACGTTCCGGATCTTCAACATGTAAGCCTCTTAAAATATTGGCAAAAATCAAACTGACAAATATAACCAGCATCATATTTAAAAAACCGAATATATATCCGAAAAAACGTTTTAAAACAGGCCTGTTTTCAAAAATAATAATAAGATTAAAGGCCAATGTTTTTAGTAGTAGAAACAAGAAAAACAATAAAATATAACCGCCGAAATTGTAAAATAAGATTCCGGTATATTTTGGAAAAATAGTGGATGCCAAACCGACAAAAGCCAACAGCCAGACTTCATTGGCGTCCCACATGGACGAAATACTGTTGGTTACTTTTTGTTTTTCAGCTTCGGTATTGGCAAAAAACAAATAAGTAATTCCAGCGCCAAGGTCATAACCGTCGAGCAGAATGTAAGTGCCTAATAAAATAGCTAAAATGCCGTACCAAATCGCTTCCATATTTTTAATCTCTTTTTGACAAAGATAAAGTAAAATTCAATAAGACGGTTTTCTTTATTTCTCACGACTCAAATACTGGTAAAAAAGCCGGTCACTTCGATACTATTTTGCTCCTCACGTCGCAAAATCACTCAGTGACATGCATTTGTAACAAAATAAAGGTGGCTGAGTGCTGTGAGCGAAGCGAACAGTGTATCGAAGCCCCGGTCATCAAAATACCTCAATCACGGTGTTAACTTGTTGAATATTAACCTGTTTTTATATTGCTGAATAAAAGCTTTCAATCTTTTAACCATAAATACCGTATCGACAGGGGCTGTATGTAACAAATTTTGTTTGAGCAAACGGTCTTTTTTATAGTTGAACAAACCGGTTATTTTTTCATTACGAAAGCGTAGTAAATAGTCATCTTGCATATATTCCCAAGTGCCACCGTTGTAGTTTACTATAAAAGGATGTTTTTCGGTTTCAGGGTCATTGCCGAAACCTAATATTTTACCGGAGTAATGTAATTTTCGCAACAATCTCGGCATAATATCCACATGTTGGGTTAGTGTGCTGTCCAATACTTTTTCACCGGGTTTTCCGGGTTCGTAAAAGATAAGGGGGATGGCATGTCGTCCTATAGAAGAATTATATTCGGGCAAATAACTTTGGTTGCAATGGTCGGCGGTGATGATAAAAATAGTGTTTTGATACCACGGCATGTTTGAAACCGTGTTAAAAAAATGTTTCACTGAAAAGTCCATATATTGAATGACTTTGTGGATGGGCAAAGCCCCCCCTTTAAATCTTCCTTCAAATCCCGGAGGTAATTTAAACGGATGATGTGATGAGAGGGTAAAAACGGTCGAAATAAAAGGTTGCTTGAAAGTATCAAGCGTTTTAGCCATATATTGTAAAAACTTATCGTCGGGAATCCCCCAATAACCGTCAAAATCATCCGGATTTCCGTATTCATTCATCCCGTAATATTCGTCAAAACCGGCTAATTTTACAAAAGCATCAAAGCCCATGGAGCCGTTTGGCGCCCCGTGAAAAAAGGCGGTTTTATAACCTCTTTGTTTCAAAATTTTTCCCAAACCCAAAAGTTTATTAGTGCCGTAAGGTGATACAATATAAGGTTGTACCAATGACGGTATCGAGGTTAGTATAGACGGCATGGCATCTATGGATTTCCGGCCGTTGGCATAAGCATTGGTAAATGTATGACTTTGCAGCATTAAACTATCCAGAAAAGGTGTATAACCCGTATAACCTTTGATATCGCGATTGAGAACACCGGTATATTCACGGGCAAAACTTTCAACGATAATAATGACAACGTTCTTTTTTGTCATTGTTGTGTCGGCTTTAAATTCTTTAACCGGATTAAAAATTTTTGCCACCTCACTGTCACTGAAATAATGCACCGGTTTAAAGGTTCTTTTTGTAAAAGTGCGGATAATGGTAAACGGTGTATTTAAAACGATAGCCATTTCCAAAGGCTTCCGGATATAAGCCCCGGCATTGTTCATAGTAATAGGACGGGTATCCCGTTTAAAGCCGCCGCGAATACCTACGATAGAAAAATATAACGTTAACAGTAAAACAATAATACCGGATAGATACGTTTTAAAATTGTAAGCTTGTCCGGAAACAGGGTCGGGAATGAGACGATACCATTTGTAAATCAAATAGATTAAACCGGCAAACAACAAAAAGCCCCACCAAAAATCTTTAAAAAACTGCACGGCCAATAAACCGATATTCTTTTCACCGGCAAACATAAAAACTTCTACGGTACTGCGTTTTAAAACATAGTCGAAATAGAAAATATCGCCGGTATCAAATGCCAACCCCAAAGCATTGGTTAAGATGAAAATCCAAAATAAAATCCGGCGGTACCATTGGTGTTCAGCAAAACGAAACGGCAGTAAATATAAAATAATGTATAATAGATTCAGGTATAAAATGCCGGTTAAATCAAAACGAAAGCCTCCTTTAACCATGGTTAAATAGTGTTCAAAATCAACGTTTTGAAAGTGGTGACGGTTGTAAAGTAAAAAAATTAATCGTAACAATTGATAAATCACAAACAAAATACTTAATCGTAATAAAACAACTTTTAAGCGTCTCAAAAAATGATTCATTTGTGGTAATTGGTTATTGATGATTTGACAAAATTAAGGAATTATTTAAGGAATTGAATAGCAGGTATCGAAGTGCTGTTCCCGAAGCGGTCAAAATATCAACTTTCAACCAATATATTTAACTTTGCAATTATTATAAAATAAAGGTATTAATAATGAACTTAATCATCGACATCGGCAATACCGGAATAAAAACGGCTGTTTTTGCCCCGGACAACAAGATGTTGCATTGGCAAAGGACAGATGCTGATAACTGTTTAAATATTTTGACACGAATTTTAAGCAAGTTTTCCATTCAAAACACGATTATTTCACAAGTCGGACAACCGGTTGAAGGCTTGGAGGATTTTTTATCGAAACATAATATTGCTTTTATAAACCTTCATCCCGGTTTAAATTTACCTTTCAAAACCTGTTATAAAACACCGGATACATTAGGAGCCGACCGTATCGGTTTGGTTGCCGGAGCTGTTTTAAAACACCCGGATACTCACAAATTAATCATTGATGCCGGTACGTGTGTTACTTATGATTTTATCGACAAAAATAATGTTTATCACGGCGGCGCTATCTCTCCGGGATTACGTTTGCGCTTCAAATCATTAAACGATTATACCGCAAATTTACCGTTATTACAAGCCGGTGACGAAGAAATTCCCTTAACCGGATACGATACCGCAACCTCTATAAAATCAGGCGTCGTTCACGGTCTTGTCAACGAAATTGAAGGCTTTATTGTTAAATATAACTTAAATTTTCACGGTTTAAAGGTTTTTTTAACAGGTGGTGATAAGAAACTTTTGGATAGATACATAAAAAATAAGATATTTGTAAGCTCAAAATCGCTCTTATTGGAAGGGCTTAATTATATTTTAAATTTGAATAAATAATTTATGAAAATATTTTTCCGAATAATTTTTATTTCAGTCATATTAATTTCATTACACTCCAAAGCACAAGACGGTTCGCCATCGCCTTATTCTTTTTTCGGTTTGGGTGATACTACATTTAACGGTACAACCGAAAATATAGCTATGGGTGGCTTGCGTATTTATGCCGACAGCATCCATTATAATATAAACAATCCGGCTGCTCTAACCCGTTTAAAATATGTTAATTTGAACATCGGTATCTCCAATAAATTTCTCAATATGAGTGATCAAACCGGTAATCATTGGGCTTCGGCTCACAATATTTCATATTTCGGATTAGGACTGCCCGTTGGCAAAAAAATAGGAATCGGCCTGGGATTGATACCTGTCAGCTCTGGAAATTATAAAATTTTTATAAAAGATAATCTCGGAACTTATACATTTGAAGGTAAAGGTGGTAATTCTCGAATTTTTATCACTACCGCCTACCAAATAACCAAAAATTTGTCTTTTGGTGTTGAATATCAATATTATTTCGGCTATTTAAACCACGAAAATTTTTGGATACCTACAGACCCCTATACTTATACCAAAGAAAACAGTGATATTGATTTTTCCGGTCAAAGTTTTAAATTTTCCGGCTTATTCCGTTATCCACTAAAAGAGCAACGGTATATCAATGTATCAGCCGGTTACAGTACCGCTTCTTCTTTTAAAGCACATTATAAAAATTTCACCCAATTGATTACATCCACGCCTGCCGGAAATGATATCGCAGAAGAATTGAGCCGGGCCGATAAAAATGATTTTATAAAATTTCCGGCAAATTTTTATACCGGATTAGGTTATGGTAAAGAAAACGCCTGGTTTTTAGGACTGGAATACAATCAAAAATTGATGCAAGATTTTAGAAATCCTTTCTTTGACCCGGCTTATGTCCAATACCAAACAGCCACTACTTTAAGTTTGGGCGGCTTTTATACACCTCAATATAATTCTGTTGTAAAATATTGGAAAAGAGCAACTTATAGAGCAGGCGCTTATTACAAAAATACCGGCTTAATCATTTACAATACGCCAATTACTGACTTTGGCATAACTTTTGGAGTAAGTTTACCGGCTCTACGGGGCTTATCGAATTTAAATCTCGGATTTGAAGTTGGTCAAAGAGGAAAAAATACCGGTAACTTGGTGCAAGAACAATATATCAATTTCCATATCGGTTTATCACTCAACGACCGCTGGTTTATCAAACGAAAAATAAATTAAAAAATATAATAATTATGAAAAGGTTTTACACATTGTTGGGATTAATTTTGTTCGGCTCATTAGGACTTTTTGCACAAGAATCTAATAATTGTGATGTTACATTGAGCTTGGAACACGATTACATCGTTTCTAGAAAATATGATGAAGCTTTAAAATACTGGAATCAACTAATTAAAGATTGCCCTAAACATAGTGAAGCTATCTATGCAGACGGTACCAAAATTTTTAAAGACAAACTTAAAAAAGCCAAAGCCGCCAAAAACGATGCAAAAGTCAAAGAATATGCCAATAAATTAATCGAATTGTACGATAAATGGCTTGCTTATTTCCCCAATTCAAAAAATGCCGCCAAAGTCTATCACGACAAAGGCTTGGTTATGCTAAACAACAAAATCGGTAGTAAAGAAGAACTTTACAATATCTTTAAAAGCGGTTACGACCTGAACAAAAATAAATTTACCAACCCGAAAGCCATATACGGGTATTTTGATGCGGCGGTTTATATGTATAAAAACAAAAAAATCAGCTTTGAAGATTTGATAAATCTTTACAATGATTTGATGGGATCTATCGATAAATTGCGTGATAAATATACCCTTCAAATGGAAGAATTGCAAAAGAAAGAAGATGCCGGCGAATTGATGAAAAAAGAAGAGAAAAAACTCAAAGCTATCCGCAAAAATTTACCGGTTTACACCATTGTAGCCAACAATATGGATAAAATTTTAGGTGAACTGGGTGATTGTAAACATTTGGTGCCATTATACAAACGCACTTTTGATGCGAACAAGGACAATCCGGGTTGGTTACGCAAAGCCGCTTCCAATTTAAGTAAAAAAGATTGTTCAAATGACCCGATTTTTGAAAAGTTGGTCGTTCAATTGGACAAAATAGAACCGTCTTACAATTCCGCTTATTTCTTGGGAATTTTAAAAGAAAAGAAAGGTAAAATTAACGAAGCTATCAGCTATTACAAAAAAGCAATCAGCTTGACCGACAAAGCTTATGACAAAGCTAAAATTTATTACAAATTGGCTAAACTATCTAAAAAACGCGGTCAAAAAGCGCAAGCACGTACTTATGCTTTAAAAGCTTTGGAATTCAAACCTTCAATGGGTGCCGCTTATTTGCTCATTGCCAACTTGTATGCCAGTAGTGCCAACAGTTGCGGTGATGACGAATTCAGTAAAAGGGCTACTTACTGGTTAGCCGCTTCAATGGCTGATCGCGCTGCCAAAGTGGACCCGGCTATGGCTAAAACAGCCCGTAAAATGGCCGCCGCTTATAGAGCCAAAGCCCCCAGTAAAACAGATGTCTTTATGAAAGGAATGGGTGGCAAAAAAATACAAATGAAATGCTGGATAGGCGGAAGTGTGACTGTTCCTAAAAACTAGGAAATGTTTTTACCAAAAAATATCATCAAAAGCATTGCGGTTATCTGTTTAACCGCAGTGCTTTTTTCTTGCTCAAAAAAAATCGAAGAAGTTAACCGTTTATACAAAGAAAACGAAACCATACCTATATCCGAAACCAAAGATTTTAAGCTGACATATACCCTGTCCGGCGACAAAGTTATGATATTGACCGCCCCTTTAATGGTCGATTATACCAATATTAAAAAATTTCCATACCAATATTTTCCTGATAAATTTAAAATTGAAATTATCAATCCCGGACAAAAAAGTAGAACCGTAATTACCGCCGATAAAGCTTTTGTTTATAAAAATCCGGAATTGGCCGAACTCATCGGAAACGTTCAAATAAAAGGTGCCGACAACAGTAAATTGGAAACCGGTCATCTGTACTGGGATGCCAACAATAAACATATTTTCGGTGAAGAACAAACCACCATAAGACAAAATGACGAATTTATTACAGGTACCGGTTTCGACAGCAGTTTGGATTTTAAAAACGTCCGCATAAATAAAATCAACGGTATTTTAAAAGTTAAAGACAGTCTGTAAATTGTCACCAAATATTCATATATTTAATGCCGGAAGACAGCAATTTTTTTCACAAAAAAATATTAAATAACCCATTTAAATATCAATCAAAATGAAAAATTTTCTCACTATTCTGACAATAATTATCAGTATAAACATACAAGCACAAAAAAAACAAGTTTACCAAATTTTTACCGCCAACGGCAAAAAAACGTCTTATAAAAAACTTCTCAAAGCCGCCCGGAAAGCAGATATCGTCTTCTTTGGCGAAGAACATGACAATCCGGTTGCTCACTGGTTTGAACTGGAACTAACGAAAGATTTGTATAAAACCGCCGGAAAAAATTTGGTATTAGGCGCCGAAATGATGGAAACCGACAATCAAACACAAGTCAATCAATATCTAAACGATTCCATTAAATACAAAGAATTTAAAAAAGAAGCCCGTCTCTGGCCCAACTTTAAAACCGATTACAAGCCTCTTTTGGATTTTGCCAAAAAACACCACCTGCGTTTTATTGCTACCAATATCCCGAGACGTTATGCCTCAAAGGTTTACCACGGCGGTTTTAAAGCCATCGATACTTTGCCTCTGAAAGACAAACAATGGATAGCTCCGCTACCTATCAAATATGACCCTGAACTGTCCCAATACAAAAAAATGCTCGATATGATGAAAGGACACGGCGGTGAAAATCTGCCGAAAGCACAAGCCGTAAAAGATGCAACAATGGCTTACAATATCTTGAAAAATTTTAAAAAAGGAGATTTGTTTTTGCACTATAACGGCAGTTTTCATTCCAATTACAAACAAGGTATTATTTGGTATATCAAACAACAAAATCCGGATTTAAAAATCGTTACCATAGACGTTGAAACCCAAAAAAATCTGAAAAAATTAAATAAAAAACACCGTAACAAAGCGGATTTTATCATTGTGGTCAATGAAAATTTCCCGCGATCGTATTAGTTAGTTGAAAGTAGAGACGAAACAGTTTCGTCTCATGTTAAATGTTTGTAATGTTCATAATGTTGAATGTTTTTAATATGAAGTAGCAAGTATTTAGTAACAAGTAGTGACGCACGACCTACCGTGAGTCTATCGGAATGTTAAGTGAATCAAAATAAACAGTGGTCTGTTGAAATGATAATTACTTGTCATTCCGACAAAGAGAAAAGGCATGACGAACGAGCAACAGTATGTCTCTCGCTCCTGATGTACGTTAGGGGAACGGGAAGGAATCTATAAAAACAACAGAAAAAATCGAAAACACCAATCTGAAAACAAAAATTTAATTCTCCTCCTCAAACTTTTTCAAATAATCACAAAACTCGGTAAGACTCATTTGATGTGCATCCAAAATGCGTAAAAAAGTTCTTATCGTAAAATTGGTACCTTTTTCCATCCGCCAATATTGAACTCGTGGAATACCGTGTTCCCATGCAAAAAATTCGTGACTTCCATAACCTTTATCAATACGCAATTGCTTGATTACTTTGGCAAAAAGCTCGATACGAAGAGATGAGCCAAATTTTTCCAAAAGAAATATTAGAAAACACAATCGAAGTACACCTATTCAAACATAAAATCAGAACACAGATTATTTATTCTGTTGTTCTTATAAGTTTTATAGGTGCACTCATTGCGCTACCTTTTATATATTTAGATGTTTATACTACCTCAAAAGGAATCATCAAACCCAAAACAGAACGTGTGAATATTATTTCATTATATTCCGGAAAGGTTATCGGTAATTTTTTGAAAGAAAATAAATATGTAAAAAGGGGGGATACACTGTTGATTATTGATAATAAAATAGTGAAGCAAAAAATACAACTACTTCGAAAAAAGATTGAAGAAACACAAAATTATATTTAGGATTTGGATCTACTGGTAAAAGCACCTGACGAAGTAGATTCTCTGATAACACCAAAGTATCAAAAAGAATTAATGCAATACCGCCAAAAATTAAGAGAACTGGATACCAAACTGAAAAAAGTTAAAACGGATTATTACAGGCAATTAAAATTATATCGTAAAAGAGTCATTGCAAAAGTTGAATTTCTTGACATTAAATATAAATTGAATGTCATAAAAAACGAAAAAGCATTTTATATCAAACAACAAATCAATACTTGGCAAACAACCATGAGTCAATATGAAACGGAACTCGAGCAACTAAAAAGTAATTTGGAACAAAGCCGGCAAGAACAAACACAATATTTCATCCAAGCACCGGTTGGCGGTACTATCCAAAATTTAATTGGCATTGACAAAGGAAGTAACATTAGCGCCGGCACAACAATTTGCCAGATATCACCGGACACTGATCTTACAGTAGAATGTTATGTGCCCCCGACAGATATCGGACTGTTGAAAGCAGGTAATTCGGTCAAATTTCAAATAGATGCCTTCAATTATCAACAATGGGGAATGGCGAGTGGAAAGGTTATAGACATTTCCAAAGATGTGAGTATGATGAATAATACACCAATGTTTAAAGTACGGTGTAAATTAGATGACAAATCTCTATTTTTAAAAAACGGTACAGAAGGAAAACTAAAAAAAGGTATGACTTTACGAGCCAGATTTTTAGTTGCCAACCGTTCATTGTTTGATTTGTTGTACGATAAAGTTGATGATTGGTTTAATCCGTCAAAAAATTAAGCTATGGCGTCCATTAAAATAAAACAACACGATATAACAGACTGTGGGGCTGCTTGCTTGGCTTCCATTTCCGCCAATTACAAATTGGAAATTCCCATTGCGCGTATCAGACAATATGCCGGAACGGACAAAAAAGGCACGAACTTGCTCGGTATGATTGAAGCCGCACAAAAATTGAGTTTTGAAGCCAAAGGTGTAAGGGGAGATTTTGAGAGTTTGTTTAAAATTCCTTTACCCGCTGTAGCGCATGTTATCGTTAAAGGACAATTGCAACATTATGTTGTGATTTACGAAGTTACCAAAAAGTACATCAAAGTAATGGATCCCGCTTTGGGTAAAATGGTAAAGAAAACACATCAAGAGTTTAAAAAGGAATGGACAGGTGTGTTAATGCTGATTTTGCCGGATGAAAATTTTATACAGCGAAATGAAAAAGTTTCAATTTATAAACGATTTTGGTTTTTACTCAAACCTCACAAATGGGTTTTGGTACAAGCCCTTTTCGGCGCCATTATTTATACCATACTCGGATTATCCACTTCAATTTATATTCAAAAAATAACCGATCACGTTTTAGTAGGCGGTAACAAAAATTTATTGGCATTATTGAGTGTTATCATGTTGGTTTTGTTAGCCTTACAAGTTTTTGTAGGCAGTTTTAAAGATATTTTTTTAATCAAAACCGGACAGCAGATTGATACCCGTTTGATATTGGGTTATTACAAACATTTACTCAAATTACCGCAACAATTTTTTGATACGATGCGTGTTGGTGAAATTGTTTCTAGAATAAACGATGCCGTTAAAATAAGAGCATTTATCAACAATACCGCTTTGAGTTTAATGGTCAATTTTTTTGTAGTCATCTTTTCTTTTGTATTGATGTTTACTTATTATTGGAAATTGGCTTTGGTGATGTTGTTTATTATTCCGGTTTACTTGATAGTATATTGGATAACCAACAAACTCAACAAAAAAACCGAACGAAAAGTGATGGAACGGGCGGCGGACTTGGAGAGCCAATTGGTAGAATCACTTAATGCCGTAGGTACCATTAAACGTTTCGGACTAGAAGATTTTGCCAATATTAAAACCGAGGTACGATTTATAAATTTGCTCAAAAAGACCTATTATTCCGCTTTAAACAGTGTATTTAGCAACAATGCCTCACAAACCACCTCACGATTGTTTACCATTATATTATTATGGACAGGCTCGTATTATGTTATTAAAGGGCATATAACGCCGGGCGAATTGATGAGTTTTTACGCCATTATCGGTTATTTTACCGGACCGGTTTCAAGTTTGATTGGTGCCAACAAAACCATTCAAAACGCTTTGATTGCCGCCGATCGTTTGTTTGAAATTATGGATTTGGAGCGTGAAGACAATGAAAACAAGATAAAATTAGTTCCGGAACTTTTGGGCGATATTACTTTTGAACAAGTTTCATTCCGGTACGGTACCCGTGTTGAAGTGTTTAAAAAATTCAATTTAACCATTCCGAAAGGCAAGATAACGGCAATCGTAGGTGAAAGCGGTTCGGGTAAATCAACTTTGGTTTCGCTCTTACAAAACTTATATCCCATACAACAAGGTAATATTTACATTGGTAATACCAATTTGAAGCATATTGACATTAAAAGTCTGCGGCAAATAGTAAGTGTTGTACCGCAAAAAATAGATTTGTTTGCCGGTAATGTGATAGAAAATATTGCCGTAGGCGAATTTCAACCCGATATGCAACGGATTATGCAAATCTGCCAAGACATTGGCATTCTGTCTTTTATAGAATCATTACCTGCCGGTTTTAATACCTATCTCGGCGAAAACGGTGCTACGTTATCCGGTGGACAAAAACAGCGTATTGCCATAGCTCGTGCCTTGTATAAACAACCCGAAATTTTAGTTTTGGACGAAGCCACTTCGTCACTTGACAGTACATCGGAAAACCATATACAAAGAACTATTAAACATTTACGCGAACAACAAAAAACCATTATTGTGATTGCCCACCGGTTGAGTACGGTGATAAATGCCGACAAAATTGTGGTATTAGACCATGGGCAAGTGGTAGAGCAAGGCAGTCATACCGAGTTGTATAACCGCCGGCAACATTATTACCGCTTATGGCAACAACAAATGCCTAAAATAGAGACAAACTTTTAAAACTATAATTTTATGACTATTAAACAAATTGAACGGCTACGCCGGTTACATCATTTTATCAAAACCCGCCAAACCGGGAGTCCCAAAGAATTGGCAAAACGCTTGCGCATCAGCGAACGGCAAGTATATAATCTGATAGATTACCTCAAAGACATAGGAGCGGAAATCAAATTTAGCCGCAGAGAACAGACCTATTATTACATAAATGATTTTGATATTTTGATCAATGTATCCGTAGAAATAATGCTCAAAGACGAAGTCTTTAAAATATTTGGTGGTACGACACGGCTTAGTGACAATTATTTTAATACCGAACTGTTTGAAAATATATAATTTTTTTAAAAAGAATCTTATATAACAAAGAAAATAGACTTGTCGTTTACTATCATTACTTGACATATAAGTTTACCGGCGAACTCAATTCCTCAATTCCTCAAGTTGTAGGCACAAATTAAGTTTGAAGTAGTTAATAGTTATTAAAATTCAAAGCATTCTATGAAACTAAAACAAATCCTCAATTCCTCAAATAATATCTGAAATCAAAAATAATCCCTATTTTTGCAATAAATTTAGTTCTTTGACACACAATTATGAAAAAAAATCTAAACTTTTTTGCTTTACTGCAATGACATTGCAGTAAGCGGTAATATATTTGCAGTATCAAAACCATCTGTCAGACGTGACAGAGTTTGTGTCGTGCCAAGTGTATTATGTCGTAAAAGGCGAAGTTATTTTTGTCGAGAACAAAGCATATAATTTTTTAGCATAGCCGTAGCTATGGTTAAAATTATTAATGCAGTTATCGGCAAAAAGAACAAGTTCTTGGTAGGACAATAATATGCTTGACACGACACAGATGTTAGACGTAACAAAGGTTTTGTGTGAACTGAATGTATAACTTTAAAAACTTTAAAAATTATGAAAAGTTTAGATTTACAACAAATTGGGTTACAAGAGTTAACCACGTTTGAAACCCGCTCTGTTGACGGGGGAGGTTGGATGGCCTACGTATTAGGTATGATTGTAGGTTGCTTTGATAATCTTGCTGATTATAATGCATCAGCTAATGAAATATCATTAATTGACAATAAATTTGCTTAATTTTATAAATAATTTTGTTATGAAAAAATTAGATAATTATAAAGTTCAAGAATTGAGTTTAACTCAACAAAAAGATGTAGGCGGTGGTGTCTGGTGGGTACCAGTAGTTATGTTAATTGCTTCAATGATTAATGATGCCCAAAATAATCCTGACGATTTTTGGGCTGGATATAACGCAACTGCAAATTAGAAGTAATTCCTAGAACTGGTTAAATTTAACCAGTTCTAGTTTTTAATAAAAATTAAAATGATATGAAATTAGTTTTCCCTAGAATATTTTTTTGGATTGGTCTTATTGTTGTGTTTTTTTCTTTAGTTTTTGAAATTTTAAGAGAACCTATTGACTTTAATAAAGGATTATTTTCAATAAATACTGGTTTGATTTTGATTTTTCTATCAATAAAAAATAGAAAATCTTTATCTTTTAAGAAAGAAGATATTTTTTTTTGGAGTTTTTTTCTTATATCAATATTTTTATTTATTATTCCCAATCACATACTATATAGTGAACTATACTTTACCATAATCATTGCTTTTCCAATAATTATTTATAATATTACATTATTCTTAAATAAGAGATGAATATATTAGTTTATTATATTGATAAATTAGATAATTATTTACCAAAAAAATCAATTATTAAATTTATTCTTTACTATTATGTATTCCTAGTGTTTTTTTTTATCATTCCATTGGAAGTGTTAGAAAAGATATTCCAAATGGCACCATATGAAGAAAACCCAATGTCACAAATTAAAGACACGAAAACTCTTTTTGTTTTAACTACAATTATAGGTCCAATAATTGAAACACTAATCTTTCAATTTCTACTTATTAAAGGTCTATATTTGCTTTTAGAAAACAGACCTTTAAACAAAGTTGATTATAATAAAAAAAATCTATTAATGAGCATTTATATTTCTTCATTCATTTTTGGCAGTTTACATTTTTATAGTTTTTCCTACATTATAATAATGAGTATTCTAGGTTTTATTTTTGGGATATTATTTTATTTTTCAACTACTAGAAAATGGCACTCGTTTTTTTTGATTTTTATCCTTCACTCAATATATAATCTAACAGTTTTACTGTTAGAAGGAGTTTTATATGAAAATAGTATCAAATTATTTAAATAATTCGGAAATAATTTTGATTAGTTATCATAATAACCTTAAAAGATTATCCATTACAGAGTTTGTCAAAACAAGAGCTATCTCAAATTGACGGCGGCATAATACCAACGCCGACATCGGTAGTTATTATGACGATAATCGATATTTTGCTTGGCGGCGGCAGCAACGATTGATTTTAGATTTTTAATCGGAATTTACACAAATCAAAAATCTAATCATTACTTGTAAAATTCGTTAAGTAGGGTCTGCTGATTTTATATTCAACATCTCCTGCTTACACAGGTAAAATTTTGATAGCTTTTCTATTGATTTCAAATTTGAACCAATTTTTGATACAATTATAGAGTTCTTTAAATAAAGACAGAA
>JALWFE010000005.1 GCA_027039975.1 Flavobacteriales bacterium | reverse complement strand
TTTTTTTAACTCTAACACCTCCGGCAGTCAAATTATTAACATCATATAGTTGAGGGTAAAAATTATTATCCGATTTATTCTCAAGTCTTTTGGAATAGCTATGTAATTCATATTCAATCTCTGAAAAACCTTTTGTCGGATATATAACCTTGGTCAACATAGCCCTGTTTGAAAATGAATTAGGTTCTCTTTCAGGTGACGTATATTCCAAATCTCCGCCATTGGTGAAAGTATAATCAGGTATTATTACGCCTCCAATATTCGAATCATTACCACCGTTCCAAAATCCCCAGTAATCGATATTTTTTATTATAGGACTTGGCAAATTGTTTGTTTGTGAATATTCAAATATATATGGATTCTTGCCTTCCTCTTTGATTTCGGTTAAAAAAAATCTGGATCCAATGTCCTGGTAAGTGAAAAAAAATCTTTTTACATTGTTGTAATTATAATTTATATCAATGTAATTTAAACGCAAATTTATTCTATTAAATCTTGATGGAAAATCATTTGAATCAAAAAAAGTAGTTGTATTTGGTATATAATTAAAAGTTATTGTTGTATAATTGTCTATAGTTATTTTACTTATGTAACTTGTTTTGATAACTTTAAACTTTCTTCCAGTACCTGATTCTTGTTGTAATGGTATATAATTTCCACTAATAAATTTATATTTTTCATCGTAATGATCCCAGGCCTTAAATAAATATTGTGGTCTAATGTCAACTAAACCGGGTCTAGGTATTCCTCCTCCGGATCCATCATCATTTTGTATTGGCGAATAATCAAGATAATCATATTGAATTTCTCTCCCGTTAGGGGCTTTTACTTTTATTAAGTTCCAAGTTGTAATAATAGGTCTATAAGCATTATCTTGATTTGAATTGTTTATGCCTAAATCCATAGAATACTCCAATGATTTTTTTTCCCCTCCAAAAGTATATTCATAACCTCTTGCATCTGTTATTTTTATTTTCGAATCAGCTAAATTGTTTTCTGTCGAAGATTGATTTAAAGATTGTACTGAAAATTCTGACATATCAACCTTAAAATTTCCTTCAGCAACAACATGAATCTTACCATCAAAACCGTAAAAAAACTTGCCGGTATAACCCATAAAGTTGAAATAAAAAATATCAGGTTGCAATTCATAACGATTATTATTGTAGTTGATTACATCGTATGCCCAGGTGTCATCCAAATAAGAATAATCAACATTATTGCTAGGAAAAAGCTGTAGATTTGCTAAGTGGGAAAAACCGGAAAATGAATTTTGACCTTCCGGTGCATAATTTTCTACTTCATCAGGTATACCGTTAACTGTACGCGTAATAGCTCCGCCTGCATTTAAAAACCAATCAAGTCCAACAAAATTTGGTCTTTTAGCAGGTTTAAATCCGGATGAACTATAACGTATACTGACATTTACATCAAAATCTTTATCGCTATAACTATAAATCGGTACGGATAAATTTAATGCTCCGGTATAATGTGATACAGGTATATTTCCATATCTTATAAAGTCATAAGCTTGAGGCGATGTAATAATTGGTCCTAAATCTTGTGAATAAATAATATTATTGTAAGAAAAAGAAATTAAAATTATAAAACCTGCAATAATTAGTTTTTTCATAAATAATGCTTTTTAACGTATTCAACAGCCTCCTTTTTTGTTTTTATCTCACCGTCAAGATATTTTTTGAAAACATCATCAAGTATCTTTTTGTAAACAGGGGACGGCGGTATTCCCATTTCTTTCAGATCCTTTCCTGAAAGGAGAAGATCTTTTTCTTCCTCCTTTTTCAAAATTCTTATTATTCTTTCGGAAAGTTCAATATCGGATGATGCAC
>JALWFE010000004.1 GCA_027039975.1 Flavobacteriales bacterium | reverse complement strand
ATATTGATATGTCCAATTATCCTACCGGTGTTTATTCGGTGGTTTTGGTAACCGACGGACAAATAACAGATGTTAAGGAATTGGTTAAAAATTAAAATTTATTAATCTATTAAAAACAAACGGCACCGAAAAATCGATGCCGTTTTTTTTTCTGAAAGATTCCTCTTCGTTTTTACTTCTGCATCATAAAGGTTCTGCCGGAATGACAACTGCTGTCACTTCATTCCATTCTCCATTTTTAATTTTCAATTCAGACGTTTTGTCAAAACGTCTCTACATTCAACTTTACAAACATTATAAACTTTCAACTTTTAACTTTCAACTAATGACCCCCGACCCAATCAATTCATCACCAATATACCAAGCGGCAAATTGTCCTTCGGCAATGGCTTGTTGCGGTTCGAAAAATTCGACCCAAAGCACATCGTCAAATTGGTGTAAACGGGCTTTGCGCAAAGGTTGAAGATGACGGTAACGAACCTCCACATCCATAGTTTCACCGGGTTTTAAAGCCAAATCGGGACGGACCCAATGTAATTCGTCGTTAGTAATTTTTAAAGCACTTCTGTATAATCCCGGATGTGTGTAGTGTTCACCAATATAAACGATATTGCTTTCTACATCAGTCTCGATAACAAAGGTACGTTGTTTAAAACCGCCTATATTCAAACCTTTACGTTGTCCTTTGGTAAAATAATGCGCTCCTTGGTGTTTGCCAACCACTTTACCGTCAGTTGGTTTGTAATTATAAGTACGTCCTAAATATTCCAAACGTTGTCTTTCGTTCTCAAAAGTTTCAGGTGTTTCAAATTGTTCGTAATATTCTCTCGGAATAACGATGATATCCCCTTCTTTGGGTTCGAGTTGCTGGCGTAAAAAATCGGGGAGGTTGACTTTTCCTACAAAACAAAGACCTTGGCTGTCGCGTTTATCAGCCGTCACAAATCCGGATTCTTTGGCGATACGTCTAACTTCCGGTTTTTCCAGTTTGCCTATTGGAAATAAAGCATGTTTGAGCTGTTCTTGATTGAGTTGTGCCAAAAAATAACTTTGGTCCTTTTTAGGGTCCACACCGGCAAGCAAGCGGTAGTAGATTTTGCCGTCTTTTTCAATTTGTCCTTTACGGGCATAATGGCCTGTTGCTACAAAATCGGCACCGTATTTTTTGGCTTCTTCCCAAAACAAATCGAATTTTATTTCACGGTTACATAAAATATCGGGATTGGGTGTTCGCCCGCGGGCATATTCACGAAACATATAATCGACCACACGTTTGAAATATTTTTTTCTAAAATCGAAAATCTCAAAAGGAATATTGAGGGCTTCGGCTACTTTACGGGCATCTTCACTGTCTTTAATCCACTGCATTTCGTCGGTTATGGTATAGCGGGTATCATCCCAATTGAGCATAAAAGCCCCCATAACGTCGTAACCTTCATCTATAAGCAATTTGGCCGCTACACTCGAATCGACACCACCCGATAAACCGACGACAACTTTTCCTTTTGATGGCATTTTTCTGATTTTCCGGCAAATATAAAAAATTAGATTTTAGATTTATTGATAATTTGTTCCGGTTCACAGATTAATTCGTCTTTTTGAGGATTGTTTCTTGTTTCATACATGATATTTGTCGCTACGTTGTGTGTGTGCCGGCTCCGGTGAAATATTTACAAATTTCAGACCTATCAGGTTTTGGAAATCTAACAGATCTTTTTATTTTTTCAACCATGGCTTAACAATAATTTGTCCGGTAGTTTTTTTCCGTAATTTTAATCCAATAAATACCTCCGGTCAATGTAGTGACATCTATCCGGTTTACATTTTTTTCATTAGACTTTTACCAGAAATATCCAATATTTGAAAGTTGTATTTAAGAGGTTAATTTATTGCAATTATTAATATTTTATCTGCTATTAATATTTTATCTGCCTGGACAGGATATAAATCAAATAAATCAAAATGAATATTCAAATGATTAGAGATATCTGAACTTCACGGAGAAACATATTTGGTTATGGAAATAAGTCGTTCGTATAACTTCCCGGCAAATTTTTTAGCACCTTCAATTGATAAATGAACATTGTCGATCAAATCGTTTTCCGATGTAAGTTCTTCGCCTTCAATCAGAAAAATATTATGATCATTTTTAGCTTGTCTTTCTTTAACGATGTTTCTGATAACTTTTCGAAAATATTCAACCGGAATACCTGATGTTTTGGAATATTTGATTTTAGTTGCGGTCAAATTTATAACAAAAATTTTAGTTAAAGGATGTGTCTCTCTTATGAGAGATAAAACCCGTCTGTACCGTTTGGCAAAAGTCAAAGTGTCTATACCTTCGCCGTTAAAATCATTAAATCCGGTGAGAATTGTCATATAATCAATTTTGTCAAAATCATCCCGTATCATTTGAGCCATTACCGGTGACGTTTTACTGCCACCGACAGCCAGATTGTAAAGTTCCCAATTCATTTTTAAGGCTAATTGATAAGCATAAGTTTGCGGTGTTGTTTGTTGTCCGGTGCCGTGGGTTATGGAATTACCGAAAGCGACATAAACGGGTTGTTGTTGTTTGTCGATTTTCAACAGATTATATTTTTTATCCAAGGTTATTCCTAAAAAATGCACATCGGTGCGGAGGGGATAGGTAATTGTATAAGTTACCGGTTTGCCGGGTGTTTCGGTTTGTAAGTCAAGCGTGATAATTTTATCATCTCCGTAAGTAAACGACAAATTTTTTTGAAATTTTCCGTTTTGAAAAACACTAAAAACCGGATTTTTGTGCCAACCTTTTACAATTTTGAAACGCATTTTGATATGCGGACTGGCAGTTTTAAATTCCAATTTAATACCGCTACCGGAACGGGCTTTTACGGGATTGAACAGGTTTTCATAAGTTGTTCTTTTATAAATTTTGTCGGAGTGCCGGTGTAAAATCATTTCGTTGTTTTGGTAATTAACAAACTGACTACCATAGTGATTTATCCGGCTGTCGTGGGCAGCTACGGTTTTTTGTAAAGAACAAGTATTTTGAGATAGAGCTATTAATAAAAGAATGGTATTTAAAATCAATCTTTTCATTGGCTTATTTTACAAAAGTAGTTATTCATTCAAATAATTTTCTTTTTTCCATTCCTTTAATTTTTGTAACAATTGTGCTTTTTTTTCAGGCAAATCATCTGATAAATCGTATTGTTCCGATATATCTTTTTTAATATTATACAATTCTACTTTTTGTTGTTTATAAAAATCAATCAGTTTGTAATCTCCCATTCTGATAGCCGATGCTTTACTTTCGCCCGTACTTCGCTGGCGGGCATGGGGTTCGTGCCAATAAACGGTACGGTTTGCCCAGATTTCTTTTTCTTGGAGAACAGGCAATAAACTTTTACCATCCACCGGTTTGGCGGTATGCCGTATAATGTCGAGCAAGGTAGGAAAAACATCCATTAACATCACGGTGGAGGTACTGTCAATGTGCGGCTTGAAATATCCTGGCCATCTGACAAATAAAGGTACACGGATGCCTCCTTCGTAAAGCCAGCCTTTACCGGCACGCAATGGATAATTGGATGTAGCCAAATTTCTACGTTTGTAACCGTCATTTGACAAGCCGCCGTGGTCGGAGGTCAAAATGACAATGGTATTTTTTTCCAATCCTAAATCTTGCAATGTTTGTAATATTTTACCGGTATTAGCATCCAAATTTTCAACCATTGCGGCATAAACCGGATTGTCTTGACGCATTTTGGTGCGTCCGGTACCTTCCTTAATATATGTGGGTTGATTCCCAAAATCAAAACTGGTAATTTCTTTTTTGTTTTTTTCTATCAAATCTTTTTTGGCTTCCAAAGGTTGATGTACGGCGTAAAATGCCAACATGAGCATAAAAGGTTTTTCAGGGTTACGGTTTTTGATGTATTGTATGGCTTGACGGGTCAATACATCTGTTAGATAATCACCTTTATTTGACAAACTGTCCAAGCCGGGAATCAAATTTTTTTTGATTTTTTCATTTTTTCTTTTAGGTACATTAAAAGGCTGGAAATAACTGACCGGAGAACCGGCACGGCCGGCACCTAAAACGGTTTGAAAACCTAATTTGTGAATTATGTTTTTATCTCCCAGATGAAATTTTCCGAAATAAGCGGTTTGATAACCGGCTTGTTCAATGGCTTTTGTAACATTTTTATCACCGGGAATATTTGACATAATAAAACCATCATCTGGGATATCGCCGTTTTGAACGGGATAATTTGCCGTCAGTATGGCAAAACGTGAAGGAACACAACGGGGGTAATTGGCATAAGCATTGGTAAAATCGACCGATTGTTTTGCAAAAGCATCGATATGGGGTGTTTGATAAATTTGCGAACCTTTGCAACTCAAATCGTGGTAACCCAAATCATCGACAAGTAAAATCACGATATTTGGTAGGGTTTGTTTTTGGGATTTATCTTGTGTAGATTTGCGAGAGCTTATCAGCAGAACTGCCATTAGAAAAATGAATGTATTTTTTATTGGGAACATTTATTTTGATTTGTTGGTTATATCATTTTCTTATTTCAAATTATTACCTATTTGAACATCTACAAAGGCGGATACAATTCAAACTCCGCTAAATTGTACCATTTTGTTTTTACCAATATCCTTACTTTTTTAGTGGTTACCGGTTTTTTTAAAAATTTAACCGTTGTCCATTTGGGTTTCCATTTAAAAACGGTTTTCCAGCCGCCTTTCCCGTCAGGTATTTGTAATTCAGGTCTGTTTTTTGACATCCAATGATTGCCACGACCTAACACGACACTTGCAATAGTAACAGGTTTATCAAAATCGGCTTCTATCCAAATATCTCCTTTTTTCTTTTCGGCATACCAAGTAGTTTTCGCATCGCCATCCACTACATTTTTAATATCCTTTTGGTTTTGAGATGCGGTTAATTTGGCTTGATAAGTCAAAGGGGTAATTACATGCAAGGGCTTGACATCCATAATCGGTTTGTCAAAAATCAATTCGATGCTTGTTACAATTTTATCTCTGTTTTCCGGTGTTACTTCAATAGTAAAACCATCTTTTGATTGGGTAAGTTTTAGTTTTTTTCCGTTTAACAATTTAGCTGATTTCAGTGTTTTATTTGGCAAATTAGGGAAAGTCATTTTATTGTCTTTTGACCATCTAAATATATGCACAAAAGCTTTGTTTTCTTTACGTGTAGAAACACCCCAATTCTCTTGATAATAGGGACCGCCACGTGCACTACGGATACTGGTTTCGCCATATTTTTTCCACCATTGTGCAATTTGTTTTAAGCGTTTGACCTCAACCGGATTTAAAGAACCGTCGCCTCTTGGGCCTATGTTAAGCAGCATATTTCCACCACCGCCCCAAGTGTACAACAATATTTCCATTAATTGTGGCAAGGATTTTACACTTACATTGGGATTGTAACCCCATTGCGATGTGGTCGTATGGCAAGCTTCCCAATTCTCTTCGTTGTTTAACTGACTAATGGTATGTTCCGGCGTATAAAAATCGGCTCCGACACCGCCACGATCATTGACCATTGCATTAGGATGTAATTTTCTTATTTTTTTCATTATTACTTCCGAAGTGTTTCCCCAATTTCCGGGGCCTAAACCATCAAACCAAATTTCGTAAATAGGACCGTAATTGGTTAACAATTCGTCCATTTGTGCTTCGTAATATTTAATGTATCTATCGTGATGGTTTTCGCTATCACAATCCGGATGATGCCAATCTCTTGGCGAATAGTAAAACCCGAATTCCATACCGTTTTTACGACAAGATTGCTCTAACATTTTTAAAATATCCTTTTTATACGGCGTTGCCATCATATCATAATCCGATACTTTTGAATCGAACATTGAGAATCCGTCGTGATGTTTTGCCGTAAATACAATGTATTTCATCCCTGCATCTTTTGCCAACTGCACAATTTCATCAGGATTGTATTTTGTAGGATTGAAGGTTTTGTATTGCACATCGTATTCTTCCGGCTCAATAAGTCCTTTTTTATAAGGTTTGTACGGTTTTCCTCCTTTATGATGACTTTCGCTGTGGCGCGAATGGCTTAAAGGCAATCCTTTTTGGCTAATGGGACCCCAATGGATAAACAATCCGAATTTATTGTCTTTCCAATTTTCAACCGTTTCCGGCGAAGCCATAGGCACTTTGACCGATTTGTCAATCTTGTAAGTTTGAATTTCATCAACTTCGGTTGATGCATTCTTTTTGACTTTTTTATTGACAATCGTTTTTTCTTGCCTATCCTTCTTGTGAGTTATCGCATCTTTTGTACTATGACAAGCCATTAACATTAAACCGGCAAGAATGTATAGATATGTTGTTATTTTCATTTTTTTATTTTTTTGTCGGATGTCGGATGTTTGTAAATTTCTTACAGAAAGCCCCGTATCCGTGTGTCTCTACTTTCAATCTTCCACTTTCCACTTTTAACTTTTAACTCGTCACTACTTCCCGATGAATGCCGGATTTTTTCTGGGTGGTTCGTAACCGGTATCTTTTTTCCATTTTTCCAATCGGGCTTTTAATCTTTTTATAACTTCGGGGTAATCTTTGGCAACGTTCTTGGTTTCATACGGGTCTTTGTTCAAATTGAACAGATAATAAGAACCGTCTTCCACTACTTCGGTCATTTTAAAACCGTCTTTTTGGATAACATTCACCCATTCGGATTTAAACTTTTTCTTTTTAGAGTTATAGCGTGCATAATTGGTGTATTCCCAAACCAATGCATCGCGTTTGGTTTTAGTTCCCGGATGCGTTAAAACAGGAGTTAAATCTTCTCCGTCTAAAATGTAATTTTTTGGCTTTTCAGAGCCGGTCAATCCCAATAGGGTCGGATAAAAATCTACGTGAATTACCGGTTCTTTGGATACACTTCCGGCAGGGATATGAAGTGGCCACCGGAAGATTAAAGGAACGCGGATACCGCCTTCATAGGTCAGTCCTTTGTAGCCGCGATAAGGGCGTGTAAAAATCAAATTATCGGTTTTGTAATGTCCGTTGTCCGATGTAAAAACAACAATGGTATTGTCTTCGATGCCCAATTTTTTGAGGTAGTCCATCAATTCACCAACACTATCATCCAAACTTTTAATCATTGCCAATACCACGATTTCTTTGTGACTGATGTGGGTGCTGTCTTTGTATTTTTCTTCAAAATATTTAAGGTATTCGGGTTTGGGTTCCAAGGGTTTATGCACCAAATAGTAAGGCACGTAAGAAAAGAAGGGTTTGTTTTGCTTAACGGCTTCGGCAATAAATTCTTTGGTTTTTTTGGTAATATAATCCGCCGAATATTGCGTCGTATCAATACCTTCTTGATGGGGCGAGGTTTTAAAATTGTAATGTCCGGTAATTTCATATCCTTTATCAAATCCTTGATGGGGAATTCCCAAAGCATTTTTACCCAAATGCCATTTGCCATATGCCGAGGTAAGATAGCCGTTTTGTTGAAAAGCTTCGCCCAAGGTTACTTTATCCAGTGCCAAACCGACACCGCTCCCGGGTAATTTATAACTGTCGGGAGGTAAGTAACGCATATGCGGTAAAACATTTTTTTGCTTTTTGTAACGGTCTGACACACGATAAACTTTGTGTCGCGGCACATATTGTCCGGACATAATCGATGCCCGTGACGGCGCACAAGTGGGGTCGTTGGAATAGGCATTAGTAAAGTGCATTCCCTGTGCATACAGTTTGTCAATATGGGGCGATTCCACTATGGGATTGCCATAAGAATTAAGCGCATTGATACCCAAATCATCTGCCAAAATGAATAAGACATTGGGTTTTTTAGCGGTTTGTTGTTGGTCTTTATGTTGTGCCAAAGATGAGCAACCGGAAAGTAACCCGATAAGGATTATGGATAAGATGATTATTTTTTTAACCATTGTTTCACAGTGCTTTGATGGATTCGTGTATCAGTAATTCATATCAAGTCAATACCGATGTTAAAATAAGTAGCATAGATGTTGTTTTCAATTGTCGTCATCAAATTTTTTCCGGTGATTCAATTAATTCAAAACTGTATTTTTTAGATACCTGTTAGCAGGTTTTGATTATGACCCTAAGCAGATTTTATTTTTTATGAAGTTTATTATGCTTATTCTTATAATGTTTTTTGTTTTTGCCACCAACATTCAGTTTTTCGGGAACCAAATATTCTTTTTTCCACTCTTCGAGTAAAGCTTGCAATTCCGCTTTTTTTTCGGGCATCCGGTCTGCCAAATTGTTATGTTCGCCGGGGTCTTTTTTTAAGTTATACAGTTCTATTTCGTTATCACCGAAAAAATCAATCAATTTATAATCCCCCGAACGGACGACATACGCTTTGCGGTCTCCGGTACGGTTGGGTCTTTCTTTGCGTTTGCTCCAAAAAACGGTTCTGTTTTCCCAAGTTTCCTTACCTACCAAAACTTTTTTAAAAGATTTACCATCTATACCTTCCACTTGTTTTCCGGTTGCCAAATCCAGAAGTGTAGGCAGTATGTCCATTTGCATGATAATGGATTTATCATCTATTTCCGGTTTAAAATTGTTGCTCCATTTTACAAACAATGGTACTTTGATACCACCTTCGTAAATATGGCCTTTTCCGGCACGCAACGGATAATTGGTCGTAGCCAACTCACGATGACTGTTAATACCACGGTTAGACAAACCTCCGTGGTCGGAAGAAAATACGATTATTGTATTATCGGCAATGCCTTCGTCTTTTAAAGTTTTTAATAATTTAGCCACATTTTCATCAACATTTTCCACCATACCGGCATAGACGGGATTGTCTTGCCGTATTTTGGTTACGCCGTCTTTAATGATGTATTCCGGTATATCGCCAAAGTCAATATGTTTTAGCTCCGCTTTGTTCCGTTCAATATCTTTTTTTTTGGCTTCGATAGGTGTATGAACGGCATAGAATGCCAAGACAGCCAAGAATGGTTTATCTTTCGGATTGTTTTTGATAAAATTAATAGTCACTTCGGTCAATTTATCAGCGGCATAATCACCGGGTTTGCTGTCTTCCTTGATATCGGGAACGGTGTATTTGCCCGGTTTACCGTTTTTATCGACATTAAACGGATAAAAATGCGAGGCAATACCACCGGCTGCTCCGGCGGCATAAGTGTCTGTAAATCCAAATGCTTTCGGGGTTGTACCGCGCCGGCATAAATGCCATTTTCCTACATAATACGTGTTGTATCCGGCATTGTTAAACTGTTTGATGAGATTTTTACCGGCAGGAATACTGTTGACATCTCCTTTGTTTTCATTGACGGGATAAGTGCCGGTAAATACACTGTAACGGGATGGTACACAGCGCGGATATCCGGCATAAGCATTGGTAAATTGCACCGATTCATTGGCCAATTTATCGATATTGGGGGTGTCATATAATTCGGAACCGGTTAAACTCAAATCGTGGTAACCCAAATCATCGACATAAATAATTAAAATGTTAGGTTTTGATTGGTTTTGCGGTGTCATTCCGGTTTGGTTTTGTACCTTTTCATTCGGAACAACTGTTGTAGATGAGCATCCCGAAAGTAAAATAATTCCGAGAAGAATAAGAAGTAAGTTTTTAAATTTCATTGCTTATGTTTAAAATAGTTTTTTGCAATATTACATAATTTTCTTTAATGTGTCTTTTCAATGAACAATAGTTTATATCATATCTTTTCCCGGCTTTTTCTGAAATATACGTATATATTTACATTCTAGTAAAACGGAAGAGGATAATTAAATTGAAAAACGCATGAAAAAAATTTAGATTATCATCGGTCAATCAAGCGTTTTATAAGCGTCGATAATTTTTTTGACCAAACGATGCCGGACGACATCGCGTTCGGACAGGTGGATAACATCAATACCTTTGATGTTTTTTAAGATACCGAGTGCTTCTTTTAGTCCGGATACTTGTTTTGTAGGCAAATCGATTTGTCCCGGGTCGCCGGTGATGATAAACTTGGCATTTTTACCCATCCGGGTCAAAAACATTTTCATTTGGTTGTGCGTGGTATTTTGGGCTTCATCCAAGATAACAAAAGCGTTGTCAAGCGTACGGCCTCGCATAAAGGCAAGCGGGGCAATTTGAATAATACCTTTTTCGAGATGACTTTCCAAACGTTCATAAGGTATCATACTGCGAAGGGCATCGTAAAGCGGTTGAAGGTAAGGGTCGAGTTTTTCTTTTAAATCACCGGGTAAAAAACCGAGGTTCTCACCGGCTTCCACTGCGGGACGGGTCAAAATAATACGTTTAACTTCCTTATTTTTTAAAGCACGAACCGCCAAAGCCACACTGACAAAAGTTTTTCCCGTTCCGGCCGGACCTACCAAAAATATCATATCGTTTTTACGGGCAGAAACGACGATTTTTCGTTGATTGGGTGTTTGCGGTTTAATTAACTGACCGCCGGTACCATGCACAATCACATCGTCATTATCGACAAAATCACGGTATTCGCGGTGGTTGGTCAACAGAATCTGTTCGATGGTCTCCTTGTCAAGCTTGTTGAATTTTTGAATATGACTTAAAATCAAATCCAATTTTTGTTCAAATTCATCCAATATCTCCGGTTCGCCGTATATCTTGATTTGATTACCTCTGAAAACGATTTTTATTTTAGGAAAATGTTCTTTTAAAAAATCGATATTTTCATTTTTAACACCACTTAATACCACGGGATCGATACCGTTAATTTCCAATAAACGTTCTGTCATATTTCGTATCTTTGTTTTTTTAAGAAGTTTTATTCTCAAAATTACAAAAATATCGTCAAAAACCGCCGATTTATGCCATTAATTACGCTGACAACCGATTTCGGTTATAAAGACCCCGATTCCGGTTATTTAAAAAGCCGGATTCTAAAGTCAATACCCGGGGCTCAAATTGTTGATATTTCGCATAATTTAACCCCTTTTGACCCGCAGGAAGCTGTTTATATTATCGAAAACAGTTTGAAAGATTTTCCGCAGAATACCATTCATTTTATCGGCTTTGACAGTGAATCTCACGAGATACAACCGGCGGTTTTGGTAGTGGCAAACGAACAATATTATTTTGGAAACGATAACGGTGTGATACCGGTGGCATTGGCCGGCAAAGAGATGCGTTATTATCTTTTACCGCCGAGCAATTCTCAGGCTTTTATGCAAGCGCATATTTTGGCGGCGCAGCAGTTGGCAGCAGGAAAATTGCCCGGTGAAATAGGAAAAGAAACGGCAACACTAAAAACAACTTCGTTACCGAAACCTTTTATAAAATACCACGAAAAAACGGGACAGGTCTCTTTAATTGTATCACAAGTGATTTATAATGACCATTATGGCAATGCGGTGTTCAATTTGAAAAAAGATACGTTTGAAAAATGGCGGGAAGGACGGAAATTCACCATTAAATTCGGACATTATGAAATAAACCGGCTTATCGATAATTATCATGATGCCGTTAAACATAATGACGATATTATGGTAGCGGGACAAATGTTTGCGCGTTTTAACGGTTTCGGGTATTTGGAAATTTTTATCTCTCAAAGTAATAAAATAACAGGTGGTGCCGCCACTTTACTAGGTTTGCAAAAACATCAATCCGTTCATATTGTATTTAATTAATTTGCATCTGTTTAATAATGATTGACATAATTGTTTACTTAGCAGTATTATGGGCCTTTTGGCAGGTATATAAACGCTTGTTTAAAAATAAACGGGATGAGTGCCGTAAATGTGGAAAAATCAATAAAAATCCTGAGAATTAGACATATTGACTTAAAATTTGTATCAACTGATTAGCCGGTAATACCCCGGATTGCCGCCAAAGAGCCTGTCCGTTTTTAAATAACATGCTGGTTGGAACGGCTCTGATTTGATATTTCCGTGCCACACCGGGATTTTTGTCGATATCTATTTTAATGATTTTAATCCGGTCGCCGAAATGTTGTTTGACTTCTTTTAATATGGGTGTCATCATCTTGCAAGGCGCACACCATTCCGCTTTAAAATCTACAAAAACAGGGGTACTTTGATTGATTAAATCTTGAAATTTCGCCATAATTTTTTGTTTTTTTCAAAAATAATCAAAAAATAAGTTTAATCGATTTTTTATCTCTTATGCCGTTTAAAAAAGATGCTATATCCATCATTTTTTTGCCTTGCAATTTGACTAATTCCGGATAGATATAACCGTCTTTTACGGCTATTTTCATATCTTTTTTTCCGGCAATGACAGTGCCAACCGGTTCGTTGTGATGTGTATTTTCAAAACGGCTTTTGTAGATAATAAATTTCCGGGGTTCGCCGTTTTGCAGGGTTATTTGCGTCCAAGCACCGGGATAAAAAGATAAACCGCGTATCAAATTATGGATATTTTCCGCTGTGTTGTTCCAATTAATACGGGTATTTTCAGGATTCAGTTTCGGTGCTTTTTTGGGTAAATCAATTTTGGGTTGCGCTACTGTTTTCACATTGCCTTCCGCTATCAAATCAACGGTTTTTAAGACTAAATTGCTACCAACTTCCATCAATTTATCGTGCAAAGCGGATGCATTGTCATCAGGTGTTATGGCAACCTTTTTTTGCAAAATTATTTCACCCGTATCTATTTTATCGTCGATAAAGAAAGTGGTGACACCGGTTTCGGTCTCGCCGTTTATGATAGCCCAGTTGACAGGTGCCGCCCCTCTATAATCGGGCAGGAGGGAAGCGTGGAGATTAAAAGTACCTAATTTAGGAAGACGCCAAACAATTTCCGGTAACATTCTGAATGCCACAACGATTTGTAAGTCGGGTTTTAAAGCTTTTAACTGCCTGTTAAATTCTTCCGATTTTAAATTGACCGGTTGTAAAACCGGTAAACCGTATTGTTTGGCAAATTGTTTTACGGCGCTTTCCCGAAGTTTTTTACCGCGTCCTGCCGGTTTGTCCGGAGCTGTAATAACACCTGCAATATTATAATTATTCTCAATCAATTTTTTTAAACTTGCTACGGCAAATTCCGGCGTTCCCATAAAAACAATTCTTGGATTTTGCTTCATTTATTTGTATTTTTAGCAAAAATAAACAAGATTTCAAACCAAACCCTATGTTTCAAAAACTATTTACGGCTAAACAAATTAAAGAGATTGATAATCAAACCATTATCAGACAAAAAATAACTTCCGAAGCTTTGATGGAACGGGCGGTTATCAATTTGAAACCGCATATCGTTAAAGAATTGTCACCCGATAAACGAATTTATATTTTTTGTGGTAAAGGTAATAATGGTGGTGACGGTTTGGTATTAGCCCGTTTGTTACAACCGGATTACCGGGTTTATTGTGTAATTGTGCCTTTTACAAAACAATCATCGCCGGATTTTGACAGTAATTTTAATAAACTTAAAAAAACATCCGTTGAAATTTTGGAATTTTCGAAAGATAATCAACCTGAAATCTCAGAAAATGAGATTATTGTCGATGCCATTTTCGGTACGGGATTATCCCGTCCGGCTGCTGGTATTGCCAAGGAAGCTATTGAATTTATGAATGCTTCGGGTTCAAAAATTTTAAGTATCGATATGCCGTCAGGATTATATGCCGATCGTTCCAACGCGATAAGTGACCCTGTTGTCAAGGCTCATATGGTTTATAGTTTTCAATTTCCTAAAATAAGTTTTTTCTTCCCTGAAAATGAAACATTTGTCAATGATTTTGAAATTGTAGATATCAGACTGGAAAAAAGTATCATTGATGAAATGCCTACCAAATATCTTATGTTGACGTCAGGCGTAAAAAAGATGCTAAAAAAACGTTTCAAATTTAGCTATAAAAATACTTTCGGGCATGCTTTAATTGTAGGGGGTAGTTACGGTATGATTGGAGCCCCTGTTTTGGCGTCAAAAGCGGCTTTGCGCATAGGCACCGGTCTGGTGACTAACTTTATACCCCGTTGCGGTTACAGCATCAGTCAAACTTATGCCCCCGAAGTGATGACGCTTACAGATAATTCCAATAAACGAATAAGTCATATTAAAGTGCCGGAAAAAATTACTGCTATTGGAATAGGTATGGGTATGGGGACCAAGCCTAAAACCCAAAAAGCTTTGAAAGAATTTTTAATAAACCATAACAACAAACCGCTCTTGCTCGATGCCGATGCTTTAAATATTTTGTCAATGCACCCGGAATGGTTGAAGTTGCTACCGGAAAATGCCGTTTTAACACCGCATCCCGGTGAATTTAAACGGCTCGTTGGCGGCTGGCAAAATGATACGGAAAAATGGCAAAAATTAAGAGAATTTTCAGCAAAATATCAAGTTATTACCGTATTAAAAGGTGCTTATACGACCATTAGTGACGGGGCATATTTCTATATAAATCCGGTTGCTAATGGGGCTTTGGCGACTGCCGGAAGCGGTGATGTTCTATCGGGTATCATTACAGGGCTTTTGGCACAAGGTCTCCAACCTCTTAAAGCGGCTTTACTCGGTGTTTATATTCATGGTCAAACTGCGGAAAAATATGTTGAAAAGTGTAACAGTTATTCAATGATAGCTTCTGATATTATAGATTTATTAAAATTTTTCGATTAATCTGTATAATCAAGATACCAACAAAGCCGGTTTCAATAATTGGATTATTTTTAGATAGTTCCGTAAGGAACCGAAGATTCACGGCGAAGTATAGTTTAAAAAATTACCATGTCTATTTGTTTTGCAAATCATGATAAATTTTTTGATAAGTTTGATTGTCGGGATTGATTTGCAATAACAACCGGCAGGTTTTAAGGGCTTGGTCGTTAAAGCCGGCGTTTTTTTCTCCTAAAAGCTTGACGTATAATAAGTTTTCATTACCTGGAAAAATTTGCAGAGCTTTTTGAAGCACTTCAACCGATTGTTTATCTTTATGTGCGGCTTGTAGCATCAATGCGTAATTGTAAAATGCCCGGCTAACGGGGGGCTGTTTGTCGCAAGCCGTTGCCAAATATTTCATGGCTTTGGCTTTATCACCTGTTTCATTGTAGAGTAGCCCCAACATAAAATACGGATAGCTATATGCCGGTTCCTGTTTGATGACGGTTTGATATAATTTTTCCGCTTTATTTATGTTTCCTTTTTGATAATAAAGCAGCGCTAAATTTATCCGCGACATATTGAAATAATTATCTATTTTTAAAGCTTTTTCGTAAGCGAATATGGCTTTGTCTATTTGACCTTTTGATTGATAGAACAAGGCCAATTGATGTTGTCCCGAAGCAAAGTCGGCGTTAGTTTTAAGTTCGGTGAGGTATTCTTTGTAGGCGGTTGAATTTGTGTCAACCGGTAGGTTATGCAATTGTAAGTACCTTGCTGCCGAAATACGTACCAATCGAATAGAATCATTTAATAAATTGTTTATTTTGTCGATAATTGCCGGAGCTGTATATTTATCCAACCCCGTAATTGCTTCATTTCTAACTAGTGCGGAACTATCTTTTAAATATGATATGACGGTCCGTATATCATCATCTGTCAAGTTAATTCCGGCAAAATGTGACAGAGCGGTGGCACGGCTGATAGCCGGATATTTTTTTTGCCGGACAACTTCCAAAAAATAATCCGGATTGGTAAAATAGCCTTTGAGCATATCATTAGAAAAATGATCCTGGCGGTTTTTTCCGAAATGATTTTCTATTACTTGACTAGCCCACCGGTTAGATTTGTCTTCATGACAACCGGTACAAGCATTGGGGGTGCCATATTTTTCGCTTTGATCGGGGCGTGGTATTCTGAAACTGTGGTCACGTCGAAAATCTATACCCATATAATAGCGTCCGGTCATGTGGCAGTTGATACATTGAGAGGCTGCTGTCCCTTGTTTGTGAAAATGATGGGCGGGATTGTTATAAGTACTTTCATGGCACTGCAAGCATAATTTATTGCCTTGTTTTTTGAGTTTTAAGGTATGCATATTGTGACAATCACGACAAGATACGCCATGATGATACATTTTACTCTGAATAAAAGAAGCATATACATAGTCTTCATCTTTGATTTGCCCGTCCGCTTCGTATTCGGGAGGCGAAATCAAAGCAGGTTTATAGTGGTCAAGAAAGTGTCCGGTATAATCAAAATACGGGGTTAATTGGCTCCTTCTGGCGTGACAACGGGCACATTTATCAACTAATTCGTGTGCCGTTGTCTTTTTAGTCATATACAATGCCGGTGGTTTTGCCGTTTTGTATTTTCCGGGATTTCGGTAATATGCCACATGCTGTGAAGCCGGTCCGTGACAAGCTTCACAAGACACGTTTATTTCACTGTATGTGGTATGATAGGTGTCTGTGGCGGGGTCATAATTTTTGTGCAAATCCGTGGAATGACAATCGGCACACATATTGTTCCAAGTCATACTACCACCTGTCCAATGCATCCATTCTCCGGGATGAACACTGTCTTCGGGTTGGATATCAAACCAACGGTTTCGGCGGGTATCCCAAGCTACGGTCAAACATTGTTTCCGTCCGCCCGGAAAATCCACCAAATATTGTTGCAAAGGTCTGACCCCAAAAGTATTGGCAATTTTAAAATCATGATATTGTCCGTCATCTCCTTCGGTGTTGACTAAATAATCTTCGCCTTTTTTTAAAAATTTGTAAGTAATCCCTTTGCTTTTAAAAATAACGTTATTAAAATTGCCTAAAACGGTCTGTTCATTAGCTATTTGCATGGACAAATCGTGGTCGGAGCCTTGCCATTGGGCGTATTCTTCGGGATGGCATTTTTTGCAAGTTTCTTTACCGGCAAATTTTTTTTCAATATCCGGTGTTTGCGTATGGTCTATTTTTTGAAACTCATGATCCCGGCAGGAAATGGTGAAAATAAGGATAACTGCAATTATAAAATATTGTAAACTATGATTGACCTGCCTGTTCATTTTTTATTAATTTTTAACAAACAACTTTCTGACAGAGCCGATTTTTAATGTATAAATACCGGTTTTTAGAAAGTTTAAAGGTATGACAATTTTTTGGGATTGAGGAACGATTTGTTGCCTGAAAATTAATTTCCCCGACAAGTCAATTATTCGCATTGTTTGTTTTTGCGGATTCAAACCTGTAATATAGATTTTATCATCAACGGGATTGGGGTACAATTGTATATTTTGTTTTGTGTTATCGTTGATATGATTAACTATAAATTCCAATGCACCGGCATCAGGTTGTGTATCGCGTTGATTGTTTTCAAAGTCATCGCTTGTTAAAGGAGAGACAATCGCATAAGATATAGCCGGAGAGGTATTTAAAAGGTGAAAATCGTCATTACCGGCTCCGGTAAATTGCGGGTCTGTTTCCATATATGTTGCGTTTGCGGGCAAATTATGAACAGGGTTTATATTTCCGTTTTCGTTGTAAACCAAGTTGTTATTAACGATTACATTTGTCAGTGTGCCACCGTTTTTGTACAGGGCCCAGTGGTCGGGTTTGGCATAAGCGATATTATTTCTTACTTTGGCATCTTGAACGTTGTTTAGCCCGATTCCGCCTGCTTTTCCATCGTTATTATTACCATTTTTGTAAACCGTATTGTATTCGACAATAGCACGGTCCGTTTTGTGAATAATAATACCCGAAGCACCGTTGAAATTAGAAATATTATTGGCAACGAGAAAATACCCGTTAGTATAAGTATCGGCATTACGGGTTAAAAAAATACCACTACCCTCATCGATAACCATATTGATAAAATCTTTGGATGGATTCCAAGAAATCAAACGGTTTTCGTTATGATACACATAGTTTTTCAGAATTTCTATTTTGACATTGTTATTTGTATCACCTGTTGGTCTGACTTGTGATCCGGCTATGGTTAATGCCCCTACTCCTACGGTTGTCCAATAGGAATTATGGTAAATTTCGTTGCGAATTATCGTAACATAATCACTCTTGTCGGAACGCATCCCGGAAGCAGGATAATCGTGTACAATGTTATTGGCAAAAATGATATGATGCGATCTGAGACAGACCAGTCCGTGTCCGTTGTAATAAGAAGGTTTTTTTATGTTTGATAAAATAGGTTTATTGATAATGGTTCCGCGTATTGACGGGTCGTTGATGTTGATACCTAATTCCACTGCCAAATCGTGAACATTACCTATTGAATCTTTGTATAATCCCCAAGCATTTTCAGCTTCGGTTTGTGTAATTTGTGTTCCAACACCTTCAAATTCAATATCTTGTATTTTAATATAAGACGAATTTCTGACCAAAACAGTATACTTGGCATCGGATTTTAAGACAACCTGATCGCCCGGATACGGCATAATCACGATATATTGACCGGGTTGTCCGTTGGCGCTAAGAGTGAGTAAATTATCGTCTTTCCAAATATCGCCGTTGCCAAATAACGAATTGTAGTAAATGCCTTGATGAATGAAAATTGTATCGCCCGCTTGCACCATATTTCCGGCTTTTTGTAAGCTGGCAAAAGGGGCATTGATAGAACCGTCCCCATTGGTATCCGAACCGTTTACGGCAACATGCCAATTGGTTTGTGCGAAAGAAGAATTGAAATGTATCAATATTATGATAGTGAGCAAAAAAGATTTCATTTTGCGATTCTTAAATACTAGTTCATTTGTTTGATAAAAATAATAAAAATCTTTTTTAATCCAGCATAAGCTAAAAAAAGACCATTTAACCGCTAATGTTAAATAGTCTTTTTTTTATAAGATAATAAAATAAGGTAATAAAATAAACTATCTAAATTTTACAAATTTACGGGTGGAACTGTAACGGTTCACATCTTTGACTTTGATCAAATAGATGCCGGATTTGTATTGTGAAATATCGATAATTTCCACAGGTCTGTCCATATTGAGTTGTTTGTAAACCGTTTTACCTGTAATATCGTAAATGGTGATTTCTGTAATCGAATTTTTAGTTTGTACTTTGATATAATCCGATGCAGGATTAGGATAGATATCCAAAAACGGTAATGTTTTGTTATCTACATTAGATTGATTGGTAAATTCTATTCTGTCAATCAAAAAATCACCGGTTCCGGATGATTGTCCGGCTTGATTCGGATTGTCAGGATCTCTAAATGCAATTGTTACCATAACATCACCTGCCCAAGCGGTAGATGCAGTTAAATCGAAATCATACGTCACAAAATCAGCATCGGATGTTGAAATCGGGAAATCCAAAATGTTCTGTGTATCGCCGTTAAAAATAAAACGGATTTCATCGTCGTCGGTTGACAAGTTTTTTAAAGTGATATGCACTCTTGAATATTGAGAAGCATCAACGTGGTGGCTCAATTGTTTGATTTTGGCATATTTGTTTTGTTCCGGTGTAAAAGTTAAATAACCATTGGAAGGTCCTGAGATGGTTCCGTTAACAGCTTGCCAACCTTCTGTGTCATTATCAACGTCAAATTCGTAAACGTGTTGCTCGGTCGTAGAAGGTTGAGCGGCAAACTCAATTTTATCAATATCAATATTAATTGAGTTAGTGGGTAAAATATAATCCGTATTCCCTACTGCTTTAAAAATGATTTTAATATCATCCATTGTGCCCGTCCAATTCGGATTGCTCAAATCAATCCAATAAGTTTTAAAATCCGTATCGCCTGCCGTGATATCAATATTTTTATATACACGTCCATTGCCTTGTTTCGGATAAGTCACCCGCATATAAGTAGGTCCGTTGGGGTCACTATTTTTTAAAGTGATACCGATATACGAACCGGCAGAGGTGTCAACACCGGCAGTTAAGGTTGAAAAATTAGGATTTTTAATTGTGCCGTCACCCGGCGTTGTAGTTAATGTCATATATGTAGCATTGAGAGTAGCTGTAAAGTGGGTGTAAATATTCCAGCCGTCATCACTATTGTTAAAATCAAATGTTTGAGCCATACCGAGAAACGATATGCTTAACATTACCATGGAAAGAATAATTTTTTTCATAATCTTGATTTTTTTGGGGGGTTAATTTATTTTTTATTTTTTCTTTTTGTCGCTCTTCGTGCCTTTTTTTGTTCAGGCGTTAAGATTTTATTAAAAATAATTTTATTTACTTTTTTTCTTTCAGCTTTAATCAATTCTTTCAAATTATCATCTCCTTTATGCTCCTTTTTGAGTTCTTTGATTTTTTTTCTTAAACCTAATAATAATTCGTAAATCTTTTCTCTTTGTTCATTTGTCAAAGCGGCTTCGGGATTGGAAGCTATAATTTGCCGGTTGATTTTTTCAATTTTTTCGTTAATTTTTTGATTCACCTTTTTCGATTGTGCATTACCTGAAAATACAAAACCGATTAAAAAGACTAAACTTATTAATACTACCTTTTTCATAATTTGTTTTTTTTGCTAATACAAAGATGATAATAAATCTGAAATAAAGCTCTAAATTAGGGTTAGATAAGCTCTTTTTTTATTGATTTTTATCAAAATAAAACTAAATTGTATTTATTTTTAAAAATTTTACATTTTTTTTATAATGTTTTATCGTTTTCCGGTTAAATATGCGGTTTCCGGTTTGTTTTTTTATTGCTCTTTTTTACTTGTCAGTTTACTTTCTTTATATCCTATTCTTTGTGCAATAGCTGTTAAAAATTGCCCTTTTTTAAGCTTTAATGGTTTATAATATACCTGCCAACGGGCATCGAAATCCGTTTTTTTAACCGGTTGTTCCGTTATCAAATAAGCAATGGAAGCATCTTTGTCGGGGCAACTCAAATAATATTTACCATTCTTTTTTTCAATACGGACAGGTTGCGTAACGGGTTGCTTGTAACCGGGCCACATTAGGGAAATTAATTCGGATTCGGGTATTTTACCGTAATCTTTTTTACCATCAAAATGCTGTTTCAGTGCCTGTCGCATTTCTTCTAAAATAGCCTTGCATCCCGGTTGGTTTGATATATCATGTAATTGATAAGGATCTTTTTGACAGTCATACAGTTCTTCGACCGTTTTGGTTTGAAACCAAGACTCTTGCACAGGATTGAGTTTGCCTTCCCTATGTAATCTTAAAAATTCCGGCATCATAGGAATCTTTTTCCGGTAGTGAATGTCTTTATATTTGGGCAGTTGGGGATAATCATTTCTGACATACAGATACCGTTTGTTTCTCGCCGAACGGATACGGTCACTATATTCGTCAAAACGGTCGGACGAGCCGTAAATAAACTGCCGCGGCGGGGCTTGAGTATCACCCAAAAATGCTTTTCCTTCCATATAATCGGGGATAGGTGTATGAGTTAAACTTAAAACCGTAGGTGCCAAATCGACAAATGAAATCATCCGGTCAGTTCTGCCTTTGTGACGGCTGTTGATATCTTTGACCAAAAAAGGCACTTTCAGACCGGTATCATATATTTCGCGTTTTTCCCGCGGTAAAGGACCACCGTGGTCACTGTAAAAGAATATAATGGTACTGTCATAAAGGCCGGCATCTTTGAGTTCTTTAATTAATATCCCCACTTTTTTGTCCATTAATTCCACATTGCTATACATACGGGCTACACTTTCCCGCGTAACGGCATTGTCCGGTAAAAAAGGTGGTACGGGAACCGAATCCGGTGAAACGGTCAACGGTAAATTTTCATTCCGCCATAAACGGCTTTCATGGGTGTCACCGATATTAAATACGGCAAAAAAAGGTTTATCTCCCGGACGGTGTTTCCAGTGGGCATGCCACGAATTTTCGTCCCAAGCCGTAAGCGGTGCGGCAAATTGGTAATCGGTTTTTGGATTGTTGGTACAGTAATAACCGTTTTTTCGTAAATATTCCGTAAAACATTTGACATTTCCGGGAATAACGGCCGAATATTGCCTGATTTTTTTGCCTGACAAATCACGGATATTAACCTCTGTGCTGTCCAAATAAACCCGTTTGCCCCAACCGAACACATCTTTACCGGTTCGCATGTGAATCGTGCCGATGCTCGTTGGATACATACCGGTAATGATAGATGAACGGCTAGGTGCACAAACCCCAACCGTAGTATAAGCATTGTCGTAAATCATACTTTCTTTGGCCAAATCGTCCAAATGCGGAGTCTTGGCGGTATGGTCGCCATAAAATGATAATAACGGGCTTAGGTCCTCCGTTACAATCCAAACTATGTTTGGTTTTATAACTTTTTCCTCTTTTTTGGTATTTTTTGTCGCTTGACAAGCAAACAAAAGTATACTCCCGGTTAAGCCGTAGATAATATATCCGAATATTTTTTTCACAGGATTAATTTAAAAATTTGATCAGTATAGATTTATGTCAAAATCGGTGTTATCCCGTGTTACATTCAATATACCTTTATATGTCTTACCATTTACTTCAATTTGGTACTGATATATACCATAAAATCCTCTGGTTTTCAGTTTACCTCTTTTATCGGTTTGAGTTTCTGTCTTGGTAGTCCAAACATTTTGAGTCAAATCTAAAAAGGCCCGTCCCATAGCCCCCGGTGTGCCGTCAGGGTTAAACAAATCCACTTTTTCTTTTTTGTTTCTGATCATACCCCAAAAGATAAATTGGGTGACACTGGGATGACTGAAAGCTGCAATCATAAAATCACGGGTATATTGTTCTCGTAATTCAGGGTCCTTAACATCCAAAGTAAATTCGGATATACTGATTTCTTTATCCAATTTGGCATAATAATCTAAAATTTCCAAAATTCTTTCAGGTGATGTCAAATCGTTTCCGATATGACTTTGAATACCGATACCATCGACCAAACCACCGGTTCTATTGTCCAGACGCTTAATAAATTTATAATACCATTTTTGTTTTTCACGGTTAATACCGCCTTGGCTGATAATACCGTATTCATTGGCAAACCTTTTGGCACCGGGTTGCATTTTCTTAACGATTCTAAAACCTTGATACAGTATTTTTTCCGAACCGGTAATCCGTTGTAAATCCTTGTTGGTATAAGCCTCGTTGACAACATCCCAAATATCGATTTTGCCTTTGGTCTTACGTAAAATACCTCTAACGTGGTTTAAAATGATTTTTTTGACCAACTCGGGATTATCTTGATTTTGTTTTATTTTTTTAGGCATATATTTAAAACCCGGCCATATCAATACGTGTCCTTTGACTTTAAGACCGTCTAGTTTGAGAATATCCAAAGCTTTTAAAGTCATTGCCCGGCGTTTGGGTTGCTGCCATTGTCTGATTTTCAGGTCGTTTTCAAAAACACAGATGTCGAAATATTCTTTCAATTTTTGGTAAGCAAGTGTGTTGTTGACAACATCCTTCGAGCTGATAGTCGCTCCGAAATCAAAATCGTGTTTGATTAATTCAATTTTTACTTTGGCATTTGAAAGAGGTTTACCTTTGTGTATAAATTTAACCGTAAAATCCGTTTTCCGGATTTTTTCTATTCTTTTTAATGCCTTTTGACGCCAACCGGCATCTTTTTCCATACCTTTGTAGGTGATTTTTGTTTTGGGTAAAGTATTAATGTCCGTTCCTCCGGGATAGGCTAAAAAACGGATATTTTTGATTAAAAATTCTTGCGGCCGGTAACCGTATTGAAGTACCAACGCAAAACTTCCGGGGTCCACATCAATGGTTGTTTCAAAAGGTACGTAGTAAGTTTTCCACTCCGGTACCAAACTGTTTGTAAATTTCAAATCATGCCTGTGGGAAAGCGCCTGTCTCAATTGCCAATTGACTTTGGCTTCACCAGTTTCCAGACTCGATTTCAAACTTTTGGCATCAAAAGTCAATAAAAACACCTGTCCTTTTTTAAAATTCTTTTTACCTTTCAATGGCAATGCTTCTGATAATTTATAGATAAATCGCGGTTGTTTGACGGTTTTTACCACCAAAACCGATTCTTTTCCTCGCTTGTCATCCAAATAAGAAATACTGCCATATTCCTTTAGGTGCATTATACTGTCCAACCGGCTGTAATCTATCAGATTAACCGGCTTGTTTTTAAGATTTATTTGTTTTTGCGCACAAGAAAAATAAAATACACTCAACAATAAAAATGTGTAGATTTTAGGATTTGAAAAAACTTTGCTTATCTTCATATTTAATACTTGTATGTTACTAATAAATTCGGTTTTGCAATAATTGTGCCTTTTGTTTTGTACTTTTTTAATTTGTTAACAAATGGAATCAATTCTTGTCATAACAAAGTTATAAAAAATTATAAGGTTTATACATTTGTACCAACATTTTTCCTAGGAATTAATGTAATATTATGAAACCGGTAAAAAACATAAAACTTTGTAAATTATAGTAATTCCCTACAAAAAAATTCAATTAGAAAAAGATTATATTGGATGTGCAAGCGTTATTAGTCTGAAATAACAGGATGTGTAATTAAAACAAAAAGCTTATTTTTGTCAGATATGAAAGCAGGATTTATGGATATAAACTTTTTCAAATATTTAACCGGATTTTTTATTGTCTCTATTGCGGCTTATCAAATAGCCAAGTTTTTTCAAAAGAAAATTCATTTTCCGTTGATAACCGGTTTGATTTTGACCGGTATATTGGCCGGCAGCTCCTTTTTAGGATTTATACCCGGAACGGCTTTATCCAAACTCAATTTTTTAAACGAAATAGCTTTGGCTATCATTGCTTTTTCTGCCGGTGCCGAGTTACATTTGGAAGAATTGCGTAGCCGTTTGAACAGTATCAAATGGATGACTATTTCCCAACTCGGTGTAACGTTTTTAGCCAGTAGCATTTTTGTCTATTATATGTCTGGATATATCCCGTTTATGTCCGGGTTTGATACAAATATCCGTATTGCAATAGCTATGTTATTCGGGACTATTTTTGTAGCACGTTCACCATCTTCTGCCATTGCTATCATCAACGAAATGCGGGCGCGCGGTCCTTTTGTTAAAACGGCTATGGGAGTTACGGTGGTTATCGATGTATTGGTTATTATCTTGTTTGCCATAAGTTTTGCTATTGTCAAAACAATTGTCAACGGAGAGCCGCTTAATTTGAGTTTTTTGATAGTACTTTTGCTTGAAATCTTGGTGTCGGTCATTGTCGGATTTATTTACGGTAAAATTTTGCAATTTTTATTATGGACAAATTTGCATGTCAATATTAAAGCAATCTTCATTGTTTTAACCGGATACAGTATATACCTGCTTAATCATTGGGTCGGATATCAAGCGGAGCTGACAGGACATCATTTTGAATTGGAAGCTTTGTTGATTGCTATTATTGCCAGCTTTTATGTTACCAATTACACGGGTTACAATCATGAATTTGAAGAAATTATCAACAGGATTAGTCCGTATATTTACATTATCTTTTTTACTTTGACCGGAAATTCTTTATCATTACAAATTTTAATTAATGTTGTAGAAATTGCTCTTATTTTATTCGGTGTCAGGCTTTTGTCGTTAATTTTAGGCGGACTTATCGGAACCTGGGCGGCAAAAGACGATTTAAAATATGCCAAAATTGCTTGGATGCCTTATATCACACAAGCTGGTGTGGCTATCGGTTTGACAACTATGGTTTCTGAAACTTTTCCAAGTTGGGGACACGAATTTGAAACGATCATTATCGCTATTATCGTTTTAAACCAAATCATCGGTCCCCCTGTATTCAAGTGGGCGATTAAATACGCAGGCGAAGCGCACCAAAAACAGGAATTTAAACCGTCAAGTCCACAACATAAAGCCGTGATTTTCAGTTTGGACAGTATTTCGCTGGCATTGGCACGCTTACTGAAACAAAATGAATGGTCGGTCAAAATCGTTACAACCCAAAAAGAACATAATATAAAAGATATTGAAATTCTACAAGTTTCCGATTATAACAAAGAAAATATTGCCAAATTGGATTTAGGTAATCCCGATACGGTGGTTTTGCTTTATCCTGATGACGAAAAAAACTATGAAATTGCCGAATGGCTTTACGAAACTATCGGTTCACCTAATATGATAACACGGCTGGAAAGTGGTTCGTATGCCCAAAAATTCAGGGAAATCGGTGTGCAAGTGATAGAACCGACGGCGGCTATGGTCAACCTGTTGGATCACATGGTCAGAGCACCCGAAGCGACTAATATTTTACTCGGTTTTGATGAAAATCAAGATACTATCGATGTGGAAGTCCGCAATCCGGATTTGGTCGGTTTGCGTATCCGTGATTTGCATTTGCCACAAGATGTTATCATTCTTTCGCTCAAGCGGCGCGGCAATACGGTTATCACACACGGTTACACACAATTACGTCCCGGTGATATTCTAACCTTTGTAGGGTCAAAAGAAAGTTTGGAGCAGGTACGTTTACGATTTGAATATTCTTGATACAAAAGTGTCGCTCCTAGGGAGCTTAATGGTTTTTTCTGCTATTTTTATCTACCAAGATGTCGCATCTAACGGGTATCAATTTTTTTATTGTTTCAATATCAGCTCCGTAGGAGCGACCCATTAGTAGCAAACGAAATTTATGATAAAAACACAAGCCCCGTAGGGGCGACCCGGAAACAAAGTCAAAAACAAGATGAAGCATCAAAGCAAACGTAAATATTCCGTCGGGGTCGGGAGACCCCCGACGGAGCGGCGCTTCAATGCAATTTTGTTCCTACGCCACAGAATCACTCAGTGACCTTTTAAATCGAAAATCTGCACTTCGACAGGCTCAGTGACCGTTTCTGAAATCAATAAAAATCCTCAATTCCTCAAATTCAAAGACGAAAATAAGGTATGAAATAGAAAACAAACATCAAACAACGTCATATTCAATGAAGCACAATAAATCCTCAATTCCTCAATTTTAAAGCCAAAAAATCAGTTTGAATTACAAAACATTCATCAAACATCGAAATATGCAATGACCTACAATAAATCCTCAATTCCTCAATTCATCAATTCATCAACTCATCATATCATCAATTCATCAATCATCCCAAAAGATTTTTAATATCATTGATATCCAGAGACTTCATTATCTTTTCATCCGTTTGGATAATATCCGTAGCTATTTTTTTCTTTTTGGCTTGTAAATCAAGGATTTTTTCTTCGACCGTATCTTTACAAATCATCCGGTATGCAAAGACTTTTTTGTCTTGTCCTATCCGGTAAATTCTGTCTATGGCCTGATTTTCGACAGCCGGATTCCACCACGGATCCAAAATGTAAACGTAATCGGCGGCAGTGAGATTGAGACCCGTGCCACCGGCTTTCAAACTGATCAAAAATACGCGTAAATCGTCATCCGATTGGAAACGTTGCACGGAAGCTTCCCGCTGTTTGGTATTGCTTTTACCGTCTAAATATTCGTAAGGGATACCAAGCAAATCCAATTCTTCTTTGAGCAATGCCAACATAGAAGTAAATTGCGAAAAAATCAAAAGTTTGTGCTGTGCCGTTTTGTCGGTTATATGGGTAATAATTTCTTGTATTTTAACCGAATCTTTGACATTGATACCGTCATCGTTGAGCAGTAAAGGTGAATCGCAAATTTGCCGCAAGCGTGTCAATGCTTCCAAAACCATAAATTTTGATTTGGCAATACCTTCTTTTTCAATTTTGGAAAGTAACTTGTCGCGGTATTTGTTCCTGTATGCTTCATAAACCTTGCGTTGTGCCGGCGGCATTTCACAATAAATGACATCTTCGACTTTTGGCGGCAACTCCGTAGCGACTTGTTCCTTGGTACGTCGCAAAACAAAGGGATTGATGAGTTTTTGTAATTCCGCCGCAACTAATTCGTCACCTTCTTTGTCGATAGGGTCGGAGTAATTTTCTTTGAATGATTTCAGGTTGATAAAAAAGCCCGGATTGACAAAACTCATCTGTGCATACAAATCAAAGGTACTGTTTTCGATTGGTGTACCGGTTAATGCCAAGCGGTTTTTGGTTTTGAGCAAACTTGCGGCTTTAAAGCGTCGCGAAGACGGATTTTTAATGGCTTGCGATTCGTCCAAAACGGCATAGTTAAATTGATATTCGTGCAGCCATTCTATATCGCGCAAAAGCGTGCCGTAAGTGGTGATAATCAGATGATATTTTTTAAACTCTCCGGTATCTTGGCGGCGGTTGGGACCGTAGTGGTAATATACTTTGAGTTTCGGAGCGAATTTTTCTATTTCTTTTTGCCAGTTAAACAACAAAGTCGTAGGCACAACAATGAGATTCGGTGTTTTGTCTTTGGCAACGATGTGTTGTAAAAATGTCAAAACTTGTAAAGTTTTTCCCAGTCCCATATCGTCGGCCAAAATACCGCCCCAGCCCATTTCATCGAGAAAATTAAGCCAATTAAAACCTTCTTTTTGATACGGACGCAACCGGGCTTTGATACTTCGCGGTACCTTGACGTTTTTAATCTCTTTAAACGCCTTTAAACGTTGCTTTTTCGCCGCTATTTCTTCCAAAACATCCAATTGCTCTTGTTGTTCAAACAATTCGTCGATAATGGAAAACCGCAATTTGGATATTTGTAAACGGTCTTTTTCGATTTTGGAAGCATTACGAAAATATCTTTCCAGTTTATGTAACCATTCATCGGGCAAAATACCGACCGAACCATCACCGAGCCGGATATATTTTTGCTTGTTGACAATAGCTCTTTTTATGTCTTTGAGATTGACGGTATGTTCACCGAATCTAACCTCTACATTGACGTCAAACCAGTCTTGTCCAGAAGCTACCGAAGTATGAATTTTGGCTTTATGCGGTGAGTATTTGAAATTTTTGAGCTGTTTGACACCGTAAACTTCTATCTGATGTTTGTGCAAATAGTCAAAAAAACCGTAAAACCACATATCTTTGACAAAATCTTCAAAGTGTATGTAAAAGAATTTTTGATATTTTTGTTCTTCAAAACCGGGATGTAACTCACTGATTTCGTTGATAAAATCTTCCTCCAATTCTTTATTACGGACATATTTTATGATTTTTCCGGTTTCCGGTTCCCTGTGGACATAATCACCTTCGGTGGTCAACAAAACTTCCATATTGTTGTCATAGACCACTTGCAATTTGATAATGATAAAATCGCCGTCTTCACTCAAAAAAATCTGTTTTTTCTTGTAATCCAAAGCAATGGATTCGTGTTTGAAACTGTCGTCTGCAAATTGCACTTCATAATTTTTGGCCAACGGTTCGATGACTTTCCGGTATAAAATATCTTTGTGTGATTTGACGACCTTAACAGGAGTTGAGAAATTTTGAATCAAATAGGCATCTTTTACACTGTTGAGATGATAAAATACATCGTTGTAACGGATAATTTTGTCATCGGATAATTTCGAATCTATTTTTGAAATATCGACTAATTTCCCGTCAATTTTTAAAAAAGCTTGTGCTGTTACAAAGCCGGCATTTTCTTTGACCAATAAAACGCTGTGAATAAAATCCGGAGATAATGTTGCCGGATGAAAGTCTTTTTTACGAACGATATAATCATTGACGGTTTTTCTGAAAAAAACAAATTTTTCACGGGTTAAATCTTTAAAAATACTTTTTGACAAACTGAAAATACGGTTTTTTTCAACAGGAGTTTGCAAATAAGACATCCCTAATTCCATAATTTTATCCAAAAGTTCTTTCTGGCCGGGAAAAATTTTTACTTCACCTTCCATTTCGTAATTGATATAAGTTGAAAACCGTGATATCAATTTGGTCTGTGCTTTGTTAGGTTTGGCCGCAATTGGCGTGTAAACAAGATAATTATATTCATCGTTTTTATCGATACTAAATCCTAAAATCCTGTCTATTTTGTTGCGATAATCAGCAATCGAAGGAACCGTTTTGGATAATTCTTCCAATTCTTTGATAAAACCATCTAATTCATTTTGTTGTTCAACAATGCTTATCAAACCGGCTTCTTGTTGTTTTTTGACAATAACAATTCCCTCGTCATTATCTAATATTAATTCAAAATATTTATCAAAATCTTCCGGTTTTAAACCGTAATTTGCCGTAATCCGTTCTTGTATATCTTGACGTTTGGCGGGGTCGAGAAATTCTAAAAATTGTTTTTTGTGATGGGTCAAAAATTTCAAGACAAAAAAATCCACAGGTTTGATACCCTTTCCTCTTCTGACATTTTGAGTAGACCAAATAAACAAATTTCCAGACTCATAACGGCAAAAAACTTGCAGATGTTCACTACTGTAAAAAAACTTGTACTCAATATTGAAAACCAACTTGTTTTCTTCCAATTTAAAATCTTTGACGATATATTGGTTGGGATATCCGAATTTACTTTTGGGATTGATATCAAATTTCAAAAGCTCGGCTTCCTCAAATTTTTCAAAATTTTCTATTATAACCGGTTCATCGTTTGTTTTTTCAAGTTTTTTTTGGAGAAAGGCTTTATAATTTTTAAAATCAAAATAATCAGATACATACATCAAAGCCGCTACGGTGTGTTTACAAATTTCCCCCCAAACAAAAGGACAATTACAAGACGTTGCAATGTCTCCTTTTGGAGAAATTCTGATTTTGACCGTATAAGGTTGACTTCCCATAACCTTGAAATAATGGATTTTTTTGTCAGCATCGTAACTGATGTAAGTAACCGCACCTTCTTTATACAGCTTTTTGCCTCTTTTGATTATCTCGTCGGAAGCATTGTAATAAATAAAATCTTTGATTTTTTGTCTCATATTACAAAATTCAAAAACGGAATATAAAATTACTAAATGATAAGGCTAACACAACATTTTACATAAAAAAGTTATTAACAATTCCTACATATTTTTTTAAAATAAAAGCAAGATATGAACGTTTATACAATATCCGGTGATTTTTAAGGTACATAATATTTCAAATTATTTTTTTAAACCACATAAGGCACATAAGAACATATAAGATTTTAGATTTTAGATTTTAGATTTTAGATTTCTGATTTTAGATTTGATTGAGCCCCGTAAAGGCGACATCTTATTTTATCTTAAAACCATAAAAGACATAAAAGGACATAAAAGTTCATAATGTTAAATGTTTATAAAGTTCATAACGTTGTAGAGACGCACAACCTGTGCGTCTTATATTAAACGCACGACCCGTGCGTCTGATAAAACAATAAATAAAAACCATTGAACCCCGTAGGGGCGTCCTGTTAGTAGATATGTTATAATGAAAAAACAACCATTGAGCCCCGTAGGGGTGAAATGATTGCAGCATAAATGAAATTGATTTTTTATCGCCACGAATTCACGAATGTTTTTTGATTTTAATTGCTCCGTCGCGGGTCTTCCGACCTCGACGGCGCATTTTCAGGATATAAACGATAAAGAAATCCATTGAGCCCCGTAGGGGCGGCAATACTATAGTTTAAAGTTTATAATGTTCATAATGTTCATAATGTTAGTAGAGAAGTTGCACTGCAATGTCTAATAACAAGTAATAAATATTTAAAAGACCTAGCAGGTTTTAGGAACCTACTAGGTCAGGAAATATCATTGAGCCCCGTAGGGGCGACACCTTGATAGACGATAACAATAAAAAAATATCATTGAGCCCCATAGGGGCGACCTGTTAGTAGATGATAACAATAAAAATACCATAAAAGCCCCGTAGGGGCGACCTGTTAGTAGTTGAAAGTTGAAAGTTAAATGTTCATAAAGTTTATAATGTTCGTAATGTTAATTTTAAATATCAAGTAGAGACGTTGCACGCAACGTCTTATATATATGTATTGTAGAAACATAAGAACCGTATGTAATTTTTAGCGACACAGTAGCGACATCCCGGAACTGACATCAAAAAAATAAACAAATGAAACGAACATGAATTTTTTAATCATATGAAAAACATATTTGGTATTTTATGGTTTGCATTGACTTTGAATTTTTGTGCACAGTCATCGCCCAAAAACACGGAGCGGACCGGAAATCTTATCAATCCGCAAGGCACTGATATCACCACGAGAATAATACCGCCCGCAGGTTATAAAAGACAAACGTATGCTTCCAATTCGTTTGCATATTATCTTTCGCACTTAAAACTCAAACCTCACGGTTCAAAAGTAAAATATTATAACGGTGACGAGAAACCTGCTGACGGTGTTTATATAGCCGTTGTCGATATGGATATCGGTCGCCGCAACTTGCAACAATGTGCCGATGCCGTGATGCGACTACGGGGTGAATACCTCTATAAAACAGGACAATATGACAAGATACACTTTGATTTTACCAACGGGTTCAGGGTTGATTACCGGAAATGGCGGCAAGGTTACAGAGTGGCGGTAAACGGCAATAAAGTGCGTTGGATTAAGTCGGCGGCACCTTCCGGTTCTTATACTGCTTTTAGAAAATATATGGATTTGGTATTTGCGTATGCCGGAACTTTATCGTTATCCAAAGAATTGGTCACTGTGCCCTTGGAAGACATAAAACCGGGAGATGTGTTTATTCGGGGCGGCAGCCCGGGTCATGCCGCAATCGTGGTGGATGTAGCGGAAGATAAACATCACAATAAAGTATTTCTGTTAGCCCAAAGTTATATGCCTGCACAGGAAATACAAATTTTAATCAATCCTAACAATCCGGATATCAGCCCGTGGTATGCCGTCAATGAAACAGGTGATGTATTGGTCACGCCGGAATATACATTTAAAAGAACGGAACTGAAAAGGTTTGCGGATTAGTTTTTTATTTCAAATTTGTTTATACATAAAGCCTATTCTATTAAGATATTTTTTTGGTAAAAAATACACTGCCGGAAAAAAATCCCCGTTTTTTTGTAAATATCAAGTAATTATTTGAGAATTTTGATTATTTTTAGTGTCAAAATCAAAAAATACTACAACTATGAAAATTTATGACGATAAGCACATTAAAAACGTGGCATTTGTCGGTGCCCACGGTAGCGGCAAGACCACGCTTGCCGAAACCATGTTATTTGAAGCCGGATTGATAAACAGACGTGGAACTACCGAAGGTAAGAATACGGTTTCAGACTTTACCGAAATAGAAAAAGAACGCCAAACTTCCATTTTTGCCACACCTTTGCATACCGAATGGCGTAATTACAAAATAAATATTATCGACACGCCGGGATTAGACGATTTTATCGGAGAAATTATTTCTGCCATGCGGGTATCCGAAACGGCATTGATGGTTATCAATGCACAACACGGTGCGGAAGTCGGGACGGAAATTATTTGGAATTACATCAGTCGTTTTCACCGACCGACGGTTTTTGTCATCAACCAGATAGATCATCCGGGGGCTAAATTTGACGAAGCTTTTAAAAGTATCGTCGAACTGGCTGGAAAGAATGTTGTTAAAATCCAATTTCCTCACACAATGCCTGACGGTCGTCAAGCTATTATCGATGTTTTGAAAATGAAAATGTATGTATTCGGACCGGAAGGCGGTAAACCCGAAAAACACGAGATACCCGAAGAACACAAAGAACTTGCCGAAAACCTTCACAATGAATTGGTGGAAAAAGCCGCCGAAAATGATGAAGAATTGATGGAATTGTATTTTGACAAAGGTACACTCAATGAAGATGAAATGAAAAAAGGTATCAAAAAAGGAATGCTCAATCTCGAATTATTCCCTGTTTTTGTTGTTTCGGCATTAAATGATATGGGTAGTGGCCGTTTGATGGGTTTTATAGACAATGTAACGCCGTCGGCTTTGGATATGCCTGCCGAACAAAGTTTGGAAGGTGAAATCATTGCACCCAAAGTAGATGCAGATCCGTCATTGTTTGTATTCAAAACCAAGTATGAAACCAATGTTGGTAAGATTACTTATTTTAAAGTCAAATCCGGTGAAGTGAAAACCGGAGACAAAATGATGAACAGTCGTACGGGTGAAATAGAAAATTTAGGTCAATTGTACATTATCAACGGTAAACAACGCGAGCCGGTTGAAAAATTGGTAGCCGGGGATATCGGTGCCGTTATCAAACTCAAAACAACGGAAACAAGTGATACTTTACATCATCCTGAACACAAAATTACTTTCAAACCGATTCAGTTTCCGCCGCCACGTATCCGTAAAGCCGTGAGAGCAAACAATAAAAACGAAGAAGAAAAACTGCAAGAAGCTCTTAAAAAAATTCACAGTCAAGACCCGACAGTTGTTGTTACTTATGATAAAGAGATGAAACAACAAATTTTGTCTTGTCAAGGAGAATTACATTTGGCTATTGTCGATTGGGTTTTGCAAAAAGAATACGGAATAAAAGCCGAATTTGATAAACCGCGTATTTCATACCGTGAAACCATTCAACGTCCTGCTACGGCCAGTTACCGCCATAAAAAACAATCGGGTGGTGCAGGACAGTTTGGAGAAGTGCATTTAAAAATAGAGCCCTATTACGAAGGTATGCCTGACCCCGAAGGCTTCCCTATCCGCGGTAAAGAAGAAGACGATTTGCCTTGGGGCGGTAAATTGGTATTTATCAACTCCATTGTAGGCGGTGTGATTGATGCCCGTTATTTACCGTCTATCAAAAAAGGTATTTTGGAAGTAATGGAAGCCGGACCTTTGACCAAATCACCTGTGCGTGATGTACGCGTGATTGTTTATGACGGTAAAATGCACCCGGTCGATTCCAACGATATTTCTTTTAAAATTGCCGGAGCCAATGCTTTTAAGCAAGCCTTTTTAGATGCCAATCCCAAATTGTTGGAGCCTATTCATGAAGTAACCGTCAAAATGCCCGAAGAGATGATGGGAGGCGTGATGACCGACTTACAAAGCAGACGTGCTATTATTATGGGTATGGAAACAGCCGGAAAATACCAACAAATAAAAGCACGCGTACCGTTAGCCGAAATGTACCGTTATTCTACGACCTTACGGTCATTGACCCAAGGACGCGGTACGTTTACATCAGAATTTTACGGTTATGAATTAGTGCCTCAAAACATACAGGAAGAATTAATCAAACAAAATAAAGAAGAAGAAGACTAATTGTTTTCATGGTTTCCATTTACATTAAAAAAACGCCCGGAAAACCGGGCGTTTTTTTAATATAGAGTAGAGTATTATACTGATGTTTTGACCTTATCCTGAACGGATACAATTATTTTTTCCACTTCATCCGGTTTGAGACCGATAATTTCCGCAATTTCACCGTATGTCAGCCCCCCCAAAGCATTCAAATCCAATACACGGCGAATCGTTTCGGGCAATTGGCTGTAAATACTACCGAAAATACTACGTAATTTTTCATCTTTAAAATCTTCGACAGTCAATCCTAAACTTTGGGCGAAGGCTTTTTGACTGTCAAAATCAAATACATATACTTTCGGTCTGAAATAATCTTGTTGATATTCAATATCTTCATCTTTTATATCGTTTACCAATAAAATTTCTCCATCGGCATCGACTGTCAAATCTTCATACATAAATTTTAATTCTTCTTTGACCAATTTGTCAACCTGCATTTTTTGTTTTTCGGGAATTTTATTTTCTTTGGCGGCAAAGTCACCAATAATTTGGTCTGCCCAAGAAAACAGCCGTATTTTTAAATCACCGGGATTTTTTATGCGTTCAAATTCCCGGTAAGCATTCAAATAAACATCGGCTAAAACATCAGCCGTTTTATAGAAATTCTTAGGCAGCCAGCCTTTGGCTTCATATATTTTAATCCGGTGTTCTATATATTTTTGTAATCGTGGTAAAAGTTCAGTTAAAATTTCATCAAATTTCGCCTTATCCGATGCTTTTTTATAGCGTTCCAATGCTTCAAATTTTTCTTTCATAGTTATGATTTTTAGTCTTTATTAAAATTATTCAAAAATTTAGCCATAAGGGATTTTCTGACAAAATGGCAACCAATTTTAGTTCCGGTTATTTGTTGTATTGCATAATATAATTCAAAACCTTGGTCAATAAATGCACCCTGTCAACACCGCGTACATTGTGTTTGGCGGCCGGATAGAGATAAAAATCCATTTGAATACCTTTTTTAATGGCTTCTCTGTGCAGAGCAATGTTGTGTTGTGGCACAACCACATCATCTTGATAACCGTGTATCGTCAACAAATGCCCTTTGAGATTTTGGATTTTGTTCAGCACACTGGTTTCTTTAAAACCTTCGGGATTTTGTTGGAACCGGTCCATATAGCGTTCGCCGTACATTACTTCGTACCATTTCCAATCTGTTACGGGACCTCCGGCCACCCCGGTAGTAAATACATCGGGGTAAGTCGTCATTAATGAAGCAGTCATAAAACCACCGAAACTCCAACCGAAGACGGCGATACGATCTTTATCGATATAAGGTAAGGATTTTAGATATTCAACACCATGTAATTGGTCTTTCATTTCCACCCGTCCTACCTGACGGTGAATCACACTTTCGAATGCAAATCCACGATGAGCCGAGCCGTGACCGTCCACCGTAAATACAATATAACCTTGCGATGCCAACCATGGAATCCAAAGTGGAGCGCCACCCATCCAATCATTGGTTACCAATTGTATATGCGGACCTCCGTAAACATACACCAAAACCGGATATTTTTTAGCAGGGTCAAAATTCAACGGTTTGAACATCCGGGCATATAGTTTGTCACCGTATTCACCGGTAATGGTAAACATTTCGGGAACAGGATTAATGTTATAGTCTTTAACCGGATTTTTGGATTTTAATAGTAAAATATTTTGTTTACAATCAACATCTTGCAAATAAGTTTCAGCCGGAACATCTAAATTTGTATAATTATCTATATAATGTGTAGCCGCATCGTTCATCAAAATATAATGTTGACCGTGTTTTGGTGTCAAACAGGTCATCCTGCCGTTGCGGGTATTGATTTTATATAATTTGCTGTCGCGCGGGTCATTACCCGTACCTTTTATGAAAACGTATTTTCCGTTTTTAGAAAAACTTACGATATCAGTTATAACCCATTGATTATGTGTTAATTGTTTTATTAGTTTTCCATCCGTGTCATATTTATACAAATTCATAAAGCCGTCCCGTTCACTCAGCCAGATAAATTGATTTTTTGTATTGGGTATAAAATAACCCGGATGTTCCGGTTCAACCCATTTATCGTTGGTTTCTTCAAACAAAGTTTTGATAAAGGCACCGGTGCGGGCATCGTATTGGTTAAACCACAAATGATTTTGGTCGCGATTGAGTTCTGCCAAATAGATATATTTTTCTTCTTTGACACCATTAGGTTGCCAAGTCAGGTTGGTGACATAATGTTCTTTTCCGGCTTTGTCAAACAATTTGAGATAAATGGTCTTTTTACTTGTCAAATCATAAATACCTACAGCTGGTTCTTCGCTACCTAATCCGTTCATAGGATATTTGATATTATGTAACTTGGCAGGCGTTACACTGATATCGACTAACGGATATTCGGCAACATTGGTTTCGTCTTTTTGATAAAACGCCAATTTGTCTCCTTTTGGCGACCAAAAAGTACCTTTGGTAATTCCGAATTCACTCCGGGCAATAGCTTGACCGCTGACGATATTCTTGTTATTGTTGACCGCTACGGGAATTTTCTCATAATCCAAGTTTGCGATATACAAATTATTATCAATTGTATAAGCCAAATGTTTAATCACCGGATTAAAATCCAGATTTTCAGCACCTTCCGGATATTTGATTTTTCCGGTTTGTCCGGTGTTGTAGTCGTATAAAATTATTGCGTTATTGTGAGTAAACACTAAAAATTGTCCTGTTCCGGTTTCGATATAAGGCAAACGGTTCAATCCGGGAATTGATTTTTTTAAAACTGATAAAGAAAGCGTTTTTTCTATTTCATTTGATGCATTTTTTATCACCAAACTATCGCCGTCTTTATATAAAAACGTATCCGTATTTTTAAGCCAGATAAAATTATCTAAATATTTGGGATACAAGCCTTTGTAATATCCTAAAACGGCATCTTTGAGGCTTAATTCTTTTTTTTGTGCCGGAGAAGTTTGACACGTCAAAATAAAGAGAAGAATGTATAAGAATTTTTTCATTTTGTAAAATTTTTAAGTAGTTTGTAATCAATGATTGTCGCAAATTTAATGATTATTTTTGATGAATTGAGGATTATATTTAGTTAAAAGTTGAAAGTGGAGCGAAGCGACATCCCGTGCCTGTAAGGAGCGGGATTACACTTCGACAAGCTCAGTAACCGGATTTCTCGTCACTCCTTCGTCGTTCTGTCGAAATGACACCACAAACAATTTCCTCACTTCCTCATTTCCTCAATTCCTCAAAACTCGATACTTGCCACTGGCTTTTTACCGCCCTTAACATTTCTCTTTTACCGGGTGGTCCGGGTAGGCGTTCCACTTTAAAGCCGGCAGCTTGCATAGTCCGACGCACACTGCCTTTGGCCGAATATGTTACTAATATTCCGTTAATATCCAGTAATTTATACATCTTATCAAAAATTGCTTGTGTCCACATTTCCGGCTGTTTATCAGGGGCAAAAGCATCAAAATAAACCAAATCAAATTTTTTATCAGTATTATAATCCAACAAATCTATACGATTTTTATGCAAAACAAACCGCTCTGTTAACGCAATATCTTCTTGCCAAGTAACATTATGTATCCGTTTAAAAATTTCTTTTGTTCCGGTATCTTTAAAATAATTTACGGCATCGATAATATTTCCGGGCAACGGATATTTTTCAATTGTTTCGTAATAAATTTTTTGATTGTCTTTAAGATGTGCCAAATACGTCAATAAAACGTTCAACCCGGTTCCGAAACCAATTTCCAAAATACGGATTACGGACTTTGAAATGTATTTATAACCTGCCTGGATAAAAACATGTTCCGATTCGGTTATAGCCCCGAATTTTGAATGATATGTTTCATTCAAATCCGGCAAAAACAAACTTTTTGAACCGTCACCGGTCGTTATAACTTTAATAGTCATCATCAAAAAATAAGTAGTTAAACGGTATTTTTATGAATATTTAATTTCAATTTATAAAATTATACAAAAAATCTTATAATTTTCACATTCATATTAACATAACTAAAAAAGAAGTAAAAATTGCGAAATTCGTAGTTTTTTTTAATTATTTTTTGTAAATTTGAAAACCTTTAATAATTGACTACTATGACAGCAGACCTCAAAAACAAGTTTATCATTGAAAAAGTCAAAGAATCAAAGCTTTCGCAAGCGAATTTTTCAAATTTAATTTTCGGAAAATTATTTTCAGACCACATGTTTTTAGCCGATTTTTACGACGGTAAGTGGCATACGCCTAAAATTATGCCTTATCAAGCATTAACTTTTGAACCATCTGCTAAGGTTTTTCATTACGGACAAGCTGTTTTTGAAGGCATGAAAGCTTATAAGGATGCTGAGGGTAATGTATTTTTATTTAGACCCGAAGACAATTTTATTCGTATCAACCGCTCGTCCGAGCGGCTCGGTATGCCACAGATTCCCAGAGCATATTTTCTTGACGGTATTAAAGAATTGGTCAAATTGGATAGAGATTGGATACCGACCGGTCCCGGTGAGTCGTTATATATCAGGCCTGTTTATATTGGAACTGAAAATGCTATAGCAGCCTCTCCTTCAATGTCTTATCGATTTATGATTATAACTTCTCCGGCTGCTAAATATTATTCGGGTGATGTCAAAGTAAAGATAGAAGACAAATACAGCCGTGCTTGTGACGGTGGTATTGGATATGCCAAAGCTGCCGGCAATTATGCTGCACAATTTTATCCTACTGAAAAAGCCAAAGCGGAAGGATTTCAACAAATCATTTGGACGGATTCCGCTCAACACAAATATTTGGAAGAAGCCGGTACTATGAATATGTTTTTCCGTATCGGGGACAAATTGTTAACTGCTCCGAGTATTCCGGAAAGTACCAGAATTTTACCCGGTGTAACACGTGCCAGTATCATTCAATTGGCCAAAGATAACGGTATAGAGATTGAAGTCAGACCGGTTGAAGTTAATGAAGTGGTTGAAGCGGCTAAAAACGGTAATCTTAAAGAAATTTTCGGCTCGGGGACAGCAGCCACCGTTTTACCTATTGTCGGTTTGAAATATAGAGATTTTTATACCGATTTGCCGAAACTTGAAAACAGTTATGCCGGATTCTTTAAAAATAAAATAATGGATATTCAATATAACCGTATTGATGACCCGTACGGTTGGCGCGTAAAAGTCGATTGATAAAAAATTAAATCCCTTCGATTTTGAAGGGATTTTTTTTTCTAAAAGGAATTGTTTTCGTTTAGGGTATTTTTAAAAATTGGCTTTATTCAAAATATCTTTAAACTGCATTTTTATATCTTGTGCTGCATCGTATATCATTTGCTCATTAGTGGGAAACGGGATACGTTTTTCTTTTAAAAAGTTCAAGTATTCATTTCTGATGGCTCTTTTATCACCGGTATATGTGGCATAATTGTGTTCAAAGGCGTAAGTGCTTTGCAATGGAAATTTATCAACCAATTGCCCTGTATTGTTGTCGGTAATTTCGACATCGGCTACTACTTGTGCTTCTTTAAATTGTTGATACAAATGCACTTTGCTTCTGACTTTTATCATCCGTGGTATTTTAATAGGATTTCCCAAACTGTCTTTTACAATGTTGCCGTTAGCATCTTTTTGGTAGGTATAACCGTCTTGAATTTCTTTTTCTTCAATAACTTCCTTTTCACGCTCTTTATCAGGCGAAATATTAATTTGTTTAAATTTTAAATCAACCGTATAATCGTAATGTTTGTCCGGTTGTTTTTTGCTGTGATATTCAACCCAAAAATTATCGGCTCCATAAGAACTGAAATCCAATAATTCGTCTTGTAATTTTTTGGGAATGACCTTATCGGTTTCATTGGAAATTTTAACAAAAGCATAAGTAGTACCGCTGGCGTGAGCTTGTTGCATAAGTTGTGATACATCTCTATACCCCGTATCTATCCTGTCAATCTCATCAAGCAAATCATATGCTTGTCTTATATCGGATTTGTTACGGCTTTTTAGTAAAATTTTGGCTTTTTTGTATAAATGTTCTACCAAATGGCTTTTGGCATCCAATATCCGGTTTGTATAATCTTGAAAAGAAAAATGAACTTCTTTGTTTTCTTTTACCAGATACAAAGGCAAAAGAGGTTTTATTTTATCTTGACGGGTATCCAGTAACAAATAAGTATCATAGATTTGCCGCCATTTTTCAGGATTGGGGTCCTTGGACAATTTGTTAATCAAATTTATATCGCTATCAACGGCTTTATCATAAGCTTCTTTGAGCAATGCGACATACGGATCGGCACTTTTTTTTCCTTTTTTCTTTTTGATTTTTTCAACAGCCATATCGATAGCTCTATCATATTGACCACTGTAAATGGCTTGTTGAATTTGTTTGACATTACCACAAGATGTAATCAATAGAAATAAAACCGTTAAATTGAATGAGATAATTGTTTTCATCTTATTATTTTTAATTAAACATTATTGTTCCCGGAAACTGCCGGGATAATCAATGATTAAAATAATCATTTATCCGGATTTAATGATTATTTTTAATCGGATATGTTTTATTATTTCAATAATTTACCTTATAAAAACTCAAATATAATGCCATTTGATAAAAAAACAAAAAAATCCCGTTTCAAATTTTTTAAAACGGGATTTTGATTGAGGTATATCTAACAAATTAGAAATAAAAGACTATATCAATAGAGATATGTCTGGGAAGGGTTTTTATATTATCAGATTTCATAATATCAGTCAGACCGTGATGATAAGAGACACCAAGACCGACACTGCCAAAATCCAAATCGTATTCTCCTCCTAAACCTGCCATAAATGTTGTTCCGAAAAAACGAATTTTATCGGAATAGTCAACCGCTGAACCATTTATTTTTTGTTTGGCACCAACATTCAAGTCACCCGTCAATCCGAAAAAGCCCGTTATATGAACATTTTCAGTTACTTCTTTACTTCTGAGTTTTAAAGCCAACGGTATCTCCAAGGTGGTAACAGACATTTTAGAATCATCTTTGTCAAAAGATTTACTGTGAATCAGTAAACCCGAATGAAAATAATAATTACCGGCAAAATTAATATCAGCCAACAAACCGCCTTTCCAACCTAATCCTCCCGAACCGTCTTTGTCTGTTACCCAACTGCCATCGGTTTTGGTTTGTGATTGATTAAAACTGATTGTAGGAGCTATTGTCAAACCCAATTTGAAATTTTGAGCCAAAGTTGTAAATCCTGTCATAAAAGCTATAAGAACAATAAATTTTTTCATACCTTTACTTTTTAATAAATTAACTTCATAGCAAAAATAAGTTTTTTTTTAATACGAAATACAAAATGAATTGGAAAGATGCTACAGAACAATTCAAATTATTTTTAAAACTCGAAAAACAACTTTCGAATAATAGCATTGACGCTTATATTAACGATGTAAATAAATTAAAAAATTTTGTTTTAACTTATGATTCTCAATTACTTCCGTCACAAATTGATACGGAATTAATTCAAAATTTTATTTATCAATTATCAGATTGGGTATCGCCACACACACAAGCACGTCTAATTTCGGGATTACGTTTATTTTATAAATTTTTGATTTTAGAAAATGTTGTGGAAACAAATCCGTTGGACTTGATTGAATCACCAAAATTAAGCAGAAAATTACCCGAAGTATTGACATTAGAAGAAATTGACCGGATGATAGCCGCTATCGATTTATCAAAACCGGAAGGTGAACGTAACCGGAGTATCATAGAAACACTTTACGGATGTGGTTTGCGTGTTTCCGAATTAATCAATCTGAAACTTTCCGATTTATATTTTAAAGAAGGTTTTATCAAAGTAACCGGTAAAGGCGACAAACAACGTTTTGTGCCTGTAAGTGATTATACGGCCAAATACATTAACATATATATCAAACACATCCGAAATCATCAAAAAATCGATCCGGCATTTTCTGATATCTTATATTTAAACCGGCGGGGCAAACAATTGACACGCGTTATGATTTTTCATATCATTAAAGATTTGGCTCAAAAAGCCGGTATCAAAAAGAAAGTTAGCCCGCACTCGTTAAGACATTCGTTTGCTACACATTTGTTGGAAAACGGTGCCGATTTGAGAAGTATCCAGTTATTGCTCGGACATGAGAGTATTACGACTACTGAAATTTATTTGCATTTGGATAAACAAAAATTACACGAAACCTTGAAAAAATATCATCCGAGAGGGGATAAAAAATAAGGATTAATACGGCTTGACAATGATTTGTTTCATTGACGGTTTCCATTATTTTTTTTTTAACGGAACGTATATCGAAAAGAAAAAGCACCGCCGTCGGTATAAAAACCGGATGTTCTTATAAAATTGTAAAAAGGTTTCCAATCAACCCCGAGAGCAACAGATACTCTGCTGAATTCATATTCAAATCCGACAATAACATCTCCCCCCTAAATAAAAGAATGTTTGCATACCGCGCATCATAAAATCCGGCAAGACCACCTATCCCATAATATAAAAAGAAGTTTCTGCTACGGTCAACCGGATGGTATTTTTCCACCAAAAGAGTCAAGTCGAAAGCTTTCCAAGGTTTTAACAAAATGCCTTCAAAAGCAACGGAATTACTGAAAAAATTTTTATAATTGAAACCGTTGTAAACGCCGCCTCTTAAACCTGCTGCATGGATGTAATTCTGCGAAAAAACAGACATAGTCATCATAAAGGTCAACGAAATTAATAATAAAAGCAAATTTTTTTTTTTACGATTTCATTTTCTTTCTTTTTAAAAATGTAAATTTATAAGAACAATATGACAAAATTTCTTTATTTTTTCAAAACGGGCATAATTAACAAAAATGGCACAAATTTTGTATGTTTTTAAGTGAAATTTTTTAATTTTGCTAAACGAAAAGGGGTCGACTGGATTTGACAGCAAGGACCATTGACATGTAAGCATGCCGAGCGCTGATACACAGCTCGTTAATCTCATGTATCAAGCACAATAAACGGCGAAACTAACTTCGCTCTTGCTGCTTAATCCCGAATAACAGTACGGATTAAGCCACGTTCCGGCCAGGTCCGGAAGGCAAGAAGTTCCTCGGAAGCCTTGACTTACGGCGTCCGGTCAAGGAGCTTCGTAAAAGTAAGTCTAGGTATAAATTTGCTCCGGATTTATACCGAAATTTAAGGAGCTAAGCTTTGAGTAGTCTGTCTGTGGACGGCTCAAAGTCGAAAATTAAACACAGACTAAGCATGTAGAAAGCATGTGAGTGGCTTGTGTGGACGAGGGTTCGATTCCCTCCGACTCCACAAAAAAAGCGGGTTTTTAACCCGCTTTTATTTTTTCGATTAAACCGCAACTTTTGCCTTGATGTGCGGATGCGGATCGTAATTTATCAACTCAAAATCTTCATATTTAAAATCAAAAATAGAATTTACTTCCGGATTCAATTTCATTTGCGGCGAAGGCCTAGGTTCACGGGTTAATTGTAATTTAACTTGCTCAAAATGATTTTTATAAATGTGAACATCGCCGAAAGTATGAATAAATTCACCCGGTTGCAGTCCGGTAACTTGCGCCATCATCATCGTCAATAAAGAGTATGAAGCGATATTAAAAGGAACACCCAAAAAAACGTCGGCACTACGTTGATACATTTGACAATACAATTTACCGTTAGCCACATAAAATTGAAAAAAAGCATGACAAGGCGGCAGTGCAGCTTTACCTTCGGCGACATTTTGAGCAAAACTTTTAGATGTATCGGGCATAACAGAAGGATTCCAAGCCGATACCAACATACGACGGCTGTCGGGATTGTTTTTTAATGTTTCTACAACCTGTGCAATCTGGTCGATACCGTCATTGTTCCAATTACGCCATTGCGCACCGTAAACCGGTCCTAAATCACCGTTTTCATCAGCCCATTCATTCCATATCCGAACGCCATGCTCTTGCAAATATTTGATATTGGTATCACCTTTTAAAAACCACAACAATTCGTAAATAACCGATTTTAAATGGATTTTTTTGGTGGTTACCAACGGAAAACCTTTCTGTAAATCGAATCGCATTTGATATCCGAATACACTACGGGTTCCCGTTCCCGTGCGGTCGTTTTTGTCCACACCGTTATCCAATATATGTTGCAGTAAGTCCAAATAAACTTTCATAGGTTAAATTTTGAGCGTAAAGATAAACAAATTAGTAACAAGTAACAAGTAGCTAGTAACAAGTGAAACGTATCAAATTCCACGATACAAAGCTCCCTCCGGTGATAACACACTCTCAATAATTTCTATTTTTACCGGGTTTAACGTTACAGGTTCAAATTTTTGGTTGATATGTGCAAGTTGTTCTTCAAAAGACGGTAATGTTTTTTTGATTCTGGCAAAAGTAATATGCGGGGCAAATTTCGTTTGTATTTCATTGATAAAACCTGTTTTGAACAAACGGTTTTGAATACTCTGATGTAATTTATGCAAATCTTCATTTGGTAATAATCCGGCATATAAAACCGAAGGACGTCCCTTGCGTTTAAAAAAATTTAATCCTTGAACCTGCAAATCAAAATCGTATTCTTTTAGAGAAAAATCTTGCAAAACATCGCGTAATTTTTCAATATCATTACAAGACATCGTCCCGAAAAAATGAAAAGTTATGTGAAAATTATCCGGTGTCCGTGTCCATTTGAAATTGCCGGTTTTCTTCAATATTTTCTTTGAAATTTCAAACAAATCATCGAGCGCTTTATGTTTGACAAAACTACCGATAAAAATTCTTTTTTGACACATTACGATAAATATTTAAAACCCAAATGATAAAAAATCCGCCCTTCCAAAGTCCGGTGGTATTTTTCCAAATCTTTTTTATTTTCATAATAAAGCCAATCGTTTAAATCTTCAAAACCGGTGTTTAACCTTTCTTTATCGGTATGGAAAATGATAGTTGCTTCTTTGTTCAATGCCACCTTTTGACCTTTTATATCAAGCATTTTAAAAAATGTTTTACGGTTCAGTTTAGGACGGTAATATTTCAATAAACGGTTAAAATCTTTTTTTGAAATTATCAGATGATTACAATTATTACAGATAGCTATTTCCGCTTTTTTAAATTTAGTCAATTTAGTATCGTTTTGCCGGCAATTACAACAAGATAAATCACCGGTGTTGTTGTTTAATACTTTTAAATCGTTGTAACGGAGTTGTCCTTTCATTTTTGAGTAAGCATAGGCAACGTGAAGTAACCTGAATTGGAATATAATCAATAAAATATAAAGTGGTATAAAGAATGCAATCAAATCTCTATTAAACAAAAAACCGTCATACAAACCGTGCGCCAAAGTGGCTAAGACGAATGATAAAAATAAACCTGCATAATTTTTCCGGATTTTTTTATGCACATAAAAAGCAATCCCCATATAAACGGAAAATGAAATATGACCAACCGTTGCAAATAAAAACCTTTTGAAAAGCAATGACACGGGAAAAGCCGCATGTTGAGCGTAAAAAATGTTTTCTATCACCGAAAAACCCAGCGATACAGCGGCTACATATATTATGCCGTCAACGATTTCGTCAAATTCCTTACGGAAAATTTTGTATAAAACAAATAAAGTCAACAATTTTGAAAACTCTTCAACCGTTCCTACTTTCAAAATGGCATCGGTAAAATTCATTTGCGGATGCACCAATACATACAACAATGATGAAGCCATTATGGCAACAAAACCACCGAAAAAAGACAACAAAATCATCCGCCAAAGGGGTTCCTTGTCGTATTTATCGTAAGAACGTATTAACAGCAAAAAACCGAAACCAACCAAATAAGAAATAATAATTATTTGTAAAACGGAAATTTTCATAAAAAATAAAAATTTATCAAAGATAACAAAGATTGTTAAAACACCGGAAACCCTATTACAATTTTTGTCATTCCTTGTTGAAAATATTATGATACGGCACAATTTTTGATGCAAAAAAAATGCTTTAAAACTCCATTTTTTTACAAAATCAAACTTAATTTTTCTGTAAACTGCATTTATCTAAAAAATTTGTAATTTTACAACGACAAATTATCACAAATTCATGGAAGAAAAATATAGCAAAACATTAAAAAACGTTATTCTGAAAAGCCGGGATATAGCTTATAAGAACGGCAATAAATTTGTCGGGACGGAGCATCTTGTTTACGCCTTGCTCAGTTCCGGTGAGAATAAAATTACCCAATTGCTCAAAGAAGAATATGATTTGCCGATGGACCGTTTATTGATGAAAATCAGACAATTAATACCCGTTAAATCGGATGTAAATCTTACGGTTCAAGACAAATCGGTTATAACTTTGACACATCAAGCATCCAATGCTCTCAAACGTTCATATTTGTTATCAAAAACTTTTAAAGAAGACCAAATAAATACAGCCCATTTATTTATCAGCATTTTATATAATGAAGATGATCCGGTCAGCCGTATATTCAGCCGTTACGATTTGAGTTATGAAGATTTGAAGTTGGTATATTTCGACATTTTTATGGACGATATGATCGGTAGTGACGATGATGACGATTTTGATATTGGAGAAAATTCTTTTTCCGATTTGCCTAGAGATGAAAGTGATAATCCGTTTGGAGGAAATGACGATGATTTCGGCAGTGAAAGGCCTTTTGGACGTCCCAGACGGCGTCAACAGTCTAAGTCCAAAACACCGGTTTTGGATAATTTCGGTCGTGACCTCACTAAACTTGCTGAAGAAGGCAAATTGGATCCGGTAGTCGGACGTCAAAGAGAAATAGAACGTGTATCGCAAATATTGAGCCGGCGCAAAAAGAACAATCCGATTTTGATAGGTGAACCCGGTGTCGGTAAATCGGCTATTGTTGAAGGGCTGGCATTGCGTATTGTTCAAAAAAAAGTATCCCGTGTGTTATTTAACAAGCGTGTTGTTGCTTTGGATTTGGCCAGTTTGGTAGCCGGGACCAAATACCGCGGTCAATTTGAAGAAAGGATGAAAGCTTTGATGAACGAGCTTGAAAAAAACAAAGATGTTATCTTATTTATCGATGAAATTCACACAATAGTAGGCGCCGGCGGTGCACAAGGTTCGCTAGATGCTTCCAATATGTTCAAACCCGCTTTGGCACGCGGTGAAATTCAAACCATTGGAGCGACAACTCTCGACGAATACCGTCAATATATTGAAAAAGACGGTGCTTTGGCTCGCCGTTTTCAAATGGTGTTGGTAGAACCGACATCGGTGGACGAAACCATACAAATCTTGCACAATATCAAAGACAAATACGAAAATCACCATAATGTTAATTTTACGGATGGCGCTATTGAAGCGGCTGTAAAACTGACCAACCGTTATATGACCGACCGCAACTTGCCTGACAAAGCTATTGATGCTTTGGATGAAGCCGGTTCGCGCGTTCATATCACTAATATTGTAGTGCCCGAATACATTTTATCGCTTGAAAATAAACTGGAAGAAATCAAAGAAAAAAAACAACAAGCGGTAAAAGCACAACAATTCGAATTAGCCGCCAAATACCGTGACGATGAAAAATACGTGGAAAGCCAATTGGTCAAAGCCCAAGAAAAATGGCAAGAAGAAATGAAAGAACTGCGTCATACCGTAGGTGAAGAAGAAGTGGCTGATGTCGTTTCAATGATGACCGGCATACCCGTAAACCGCATTGCACAAGCCGAAACTTCCAAATTGAAAAATTTGAGTAAAATTCTCAAATCAAAAGTTATAGGACAAGACGAAGCAGTCGATAAAGTGGTCAAAGCCATCCAACGAAACCGTTTAGGCTTAAAAGACCCTAACAAACCCATAGGTTCGTTTATCTTTTTAGGACAAACAGGTGTCGGTAAAACCCAATTGGCAAAAGTTTTGGCCAAAGAATTGTTTGACAACGAAGATGCTTTGATTCGTCTCGATATGAGCGAGTATATGGAAAAATTTGCATTATCCCGCTTAATCGGGGCGCCTCCGGGATATGTTGGTTATGAAGAAGGCGGACAACTCACCGAAAAAGTCAGACGCAAACCTTATTCGGTTGTCCTGTTTGATGAAATAGAAAAAGCCCATCCCGATATTTTCAATATGCTTTTGCAAATATTGGATGAAGGTTTTATTACGGATAGTTTAGGCCGTAAAATCGATTTTAGAAATACGGTAATTATCCTCACTTCCAATATCGGAGCGCGGCAATTGAAAGATTTCGGGCAAGGTGTCGGTTTCGGAACCAGTGCCAAATTGTCACAAGCCGACGAACATGCCAAAAGCGTGATTGAAAAAGCGCTGAAAAAAACATTTGCACCCGAATTTTTAAACCGTATCGATGATATCATCATCTTTAATGCTTTGGAAAAAGAAGATATACATAAAATTATCGATATCGAACTGCAAAAAGTATATAAGCGTATTAAAGAATTAGGTTATAATTTTACAATGACTGACAAAGCCAAAGATTTTATTGCTGAAAAAGGTTATGATAAGCAATACGGTGCCCGTCCGTTAAAACGTGCTATTCAAAAATATGTAGAAGATGCTTTGGCAGAAGAAATTCTGGACGATAAAGTTAATGAAGGAGATACCGTTATTATGGATTATGACCCTCAAAAAGAAAAATTGTTTTTCAAAATAGAGCATTCCGAAGAAGACGAAAATTTGGAAAAGGGTGAAAATGTTTAAAAGCAAGGAAAGGTTTTCTCAAATGTATAATTTCTGACCGGGAAGTATGAAAAATAAAAATTGGTTGGATCCGGTTTGAAATATTCGACTGGTATAAAAAACCTAGTAAGCCCGGCAAAAAATTGGTAGATCCACCAAAAAAAAAACTGTAAATCTGAATATTTTAGCCCTTGTAGTTCAATGGATAGAATAGCGGTTTCCTAAACCGTAGATCCAAGTTCGATTCTTGGCAAGGGCACTTTTTTCTAACGCTTCTTAAAATAAGTCAAATACAAACTTTGAAGTTTACAAGCCAAACAATAATTGAAAACCAAATCCAAACTTATGGCTATTATAAACATTAAAATGAATATATTTGACAAAACGGTCAAACCCGTTAAATGAAAAACACAAACACCAACGGCAAAAATCAATCCTACTTGTGCGGCAATCTTTTTGCCGGCGGCATTGACTAAAACGGGTTTTAACGGCGTGATTTTCATTATTGCTGTCAAAAAATTACAAAGCGGGCTGTATTTGATACCGGCAAAAACCCGTATAAAAAAATCCAAACTGATGAGATACATTGCCCAATAATGTCCGGTAATCAATGTATATCCCAAAACTATCAAAACGATACTACTGTATGCTTTGATTAAATTTTTGTTGACTTGTTCATAAGAGACGGGACAAGCTTTTACCTTGTTGCCCCGGCCTAATTGATTATATGAAAAATGCTTGTTCATTTCTTTTTTTTTATATAGTCGCAGTTTGTTGTAAAACCTTACAATTATTAACGTAACTTTTGTTGCAAAAGTAAACATTTTTTTAATATAACAAGCATAAATTCATATCTTTGTGCATTATTTTTTTTATGCAAGAAGAACAAGTTATATTGGTCAATGAAAAAGATGAAGTTTTAGGATATGCTCCTAAAATGCTGGCGCACGAAAAAGCCTTATTACACCGCGCTTTTTCGGTCTTTATATTTAATGATAAAGGCGAACTCTTACTACAACAGCGTGCCGCTCATAAATACCATTCGCCCGGCTTGTGGACAAACACCGTTTGCAGTCATCAAAGAAAAAACGAAACAAATATAGAAGCCGGAAAACGCCGTTTGAAAGAAGAAATGGGAATGGCTGCCAAACTTAAAGAAATCTTTCATTTCATTTATAAAGCACCTTTTGATAACGGATTGACAGAACACGAGCTGGACCACGTTATGATTGGATTTAGCAATGAACCGCCCCGTATCAACCGTGACGAAGTTATGGATTATACTTACGAAAGTTTGGAAAACATCGAAGCGGATATTAAAAAACATCCCGGAAAATATACGGAATGGTTCAAAATTATCTTTGCCAATTCTCTGGACAAATTAAAAGAAGAATTGGCTATGAAAATGTTGCAAAAAAAACCTTTGGAATTTGCCCCCATTTTTAAAGAAAAACCTTGGGGTGGCCGGAAATTAAAAAGTATTTTACACAAAAAAATCCCAAGTGATCATACCGGCGAAAGTTGGGAAATCTCTTGTTTGCCGGAAAATATTTCAGTTGTAAAATCAGGGTATTTTAAAGGTAAAAATTTACGGGAATTAGTCAGTCGATACAAACAAACCTTGGTTGGAGCTTCAAATTACCAAAAATACGGTGATAATTTTCCATTGTTAATCAAATACATAGATGCCAATGATGATTTGTCCATACAAGTTCATCCCGGTGATAAAATTGCCGCCGAGAAACACCGCTTTTTCGGTAAAAATGAATTGTGGCAAATCATTCAAGCTGACAAAGGTGCTGTTTTATATCTGGGTTTTAAATCCGGCACAACCCGTGAAACATATCTGAAAGCTCTACAAAACGGGACATTGGACCTCTTGCTCAACAAAATTGAAGTCAAAAAAGGTGAAATTTATTATATCCCTGCCGGAACGGTTCATGCCATCGGAAAAGGTATTTTGCTGGCGGAAGTGCAGCAAAGCTCCGATATTACTTACCGTATCTATGATTGGAACCGTCCCGGATTAAACGGCAAACCCCGTGAATTACATACCGAACCCGCCTTGGAATCAATCTATTTTGAAGCTCAACCGGAGAAAAAAACCGGAAATTTTGTCGATACGCCTTATTTTAAAATTAAAAAAATAAAAATTTCAAACTCTAAAACCATAGATATAAGTAATATTGACAGTTTCATTATTTTGATGAATACCGGCGACGGGGCTTTTAAAATTAACGGAATTGATTTTAAAAAAGGAAAAACATTATTGATTTCTGCCAATACAAAGCAAATTAATGTCAATATGACAAAAAAGGGCGAATTTTTGATGATTTATGTTTTTTGATAAATGTCATTTTTTGTCTTTGCCGAATAAATCGGTATCATGTAGATAAGAGATAAGAGATGAGAGATGAGAGATGAGAGATGAGTGATGAGGGATGAAAGAAAGTGTAAGTGCCGGCAACCTGATTGCCACGGCATTTACAGGCTTTAATTGATGTGGCGATTGTACCGTCAAAATAAAGTGGACAAAAAAGCTATGCAAAAAATTGGATTTAGCTTGTTCCTCCTCGGTAGAACCGTTGGTGTTGCCGCCGAAATAGATGACCACCGTAATCGCGGTTTACCTATGGATACGCAGACGCCCATCAGTGAAACCAGATTTGTAATGTAGGTTTATTGAGTTTCCTTAAAGTTAGTAACAAGTATCAAGCGGAACAAAGTGACGTCCCGTTGGCGAAGGAAACGGGATAACAAGCGGAGCGTAGCAACGTAACTTTAACGAAGGAAACGGAGGCAGATACCTATTAGATTTTGGTAATCTGATAGGTCCGGATACAGCAATGTTCTGTTAAATTTCCAAATATCCTAATAGGTCTGAAATTTGTAAATATTCCGCCGGTTTCGGGAAACACATGAGAGAGCGAAAAAACAAATACTACCAACAGAGTGACGAAACAAAAAATCAACATAATAAACATGGCAGGTCAGGGAACAGAAAAACACTTGACAAGTTTTAATAAAAAAACACTAATTTTGACCAAACAAAATTACAAGCAATAAAATATGTTAGGTTTAAAAGCGCAAACACCGGAAACTTGGGCACATATCGTGGTTCAAGATTTGGAAACTTTCCTCACCGACCATGCATATAACGAAATAAAAGCCGCACAATCGGCAATGGCAGTTATCAACCACCGTCCCAACAACGTAGAATTTGTCAATACGATGTCTGCTTTGGCTATTGAAGAAATGCAACATTTTGAAATGGTCTATGAACGTATACAAGAATTAAATCTCAAATTAGGTCAAGAATCCCAGAATACTTATGCTATGCAGCTTCGCAAATTTTTTCCTCGCACCAAGGACCGCGAAGAAAAATTTTTACAAAAACTCATGTTATCGTCTTTGATGGAAGCCCGCAGTTGCGAACGTTTCAGTATTCTGATACCTGTTATCAAAGAATCTTATCCCGAACTAGCCGGATTTTATGAAGACTTATTTGTCAGTGAAGCTCGTCATTACAGGGTTTTTCTGCAATACGCCCGTAAATTCGGCGGTAAAGAACGCATTGACAAAATTTGGGACGAACTGCTCGATTACGAAGCGGAACTCATAAACGGATTGGGAAAAAACGCTTTGGTACATGGATGACAAACCTGTAAATATCTCATTATTCGGCGGTGGTAATGTCGCTATTCATTTGGCTAAAAATTTACTCAAATTGTCCGGATACCGCTTGCAACAAATCTATAACAGACATCTGTCATCGATAAAAATTTTTGAAAACCAAGTTGAAATCATCGATGATTTATCACAACTCAAACCGGCGGATTTGTTTATCTTAGCCTTAAAAGATAATGTTATTGTACCGTTTTCAAAAAAACTTAAAAATTTCGATGTTTTAATCGTGCATACATCCGGAAGTATTCCCTTACAAGCTTTACAAACCCGGCGAAAAGGGGTATTTTATCCGTTTCAAACATTTTCAAAAAACAAACCGGATTTGGATTTTTCCGTTATTCCCATACTGATTGAAGCTGAAAATAAACAAGATTTGGTATTGCTTGAAAATTTGGCAAAATCACTTTCAAAGAATGTGCAAACCGTTAATTCGGACCAACGTAAAGCGCTTCATATTGCCGGTGTTTTTGCCGCCAATTTTGTCAATTTTATGTACCGTCAAGCGGCTGACATTTTACAAGATAGCAATTTGTCTTTCGATTTAGTCAAACCATTGATTGAAGAAACTGCCCGTAAAGTACAAAATTTGCCTCCTGCACAAGCCCAAACAGGTCCTGCCGCCCGCGGTGATATAAAAACCGTCGAAAAACATCTGGAATTTTTAAAAAACAAACCACAATTTATACTATATCAATACCTTACGGAAATGATTTTAAAAGATTACGGTCACAAATAAATGATATGTGGTACCTGTCAGCTTGTTAGATTTAAATAGCTGAACCGGTATTTAAAATTTTGCCTGTAAAAAAATTCATTTGAATATATTACCTTTGCAGTATGGCAAAATTATTAGGAATAGACTACGGAAAACAACGCACCGGTATTGCCGAAACCGATGATATGCAAATAGTTGCTTCGGGATTGACAACGGTTAAAACACCGGAAATTTGGCAATTTTTAGAAAACTACCTGAAACAAAACAAAGTAGAAAAAATCATCATTGGAGAAAGTTTGGATTTGTCTGGAAAGCCCAATCCCATTGAAGAAGACATTCAAAAATTTATTACAAAATTCAGACAAAAATATCCCAGCATAGAAGTAATACGGGAAGATGAACGTTTTACATCAAAAATGGCATTGGATACGATGATAAAAGGCGGTGTCAAAAAGAAAAAACGCCGCAACAAAGCTTTGTTGGATCAAGTGAGTGCCGCTTTGATTTTGCAGGCATATTTGTACAAAATATAATTTATAAAAAAAACTTATATTTGTGTTTTACAACAAATTTATTTTCTAATGAAATATTTTATTTTTTTACTTTTACTTTTATTATCATTATTTGTTCAAGCCCAAATTCCCCAAGATTTTGTAGCATACTATCCTTTGGATAATAATGCCAACGATCTCAGTCCGTATGCTTTTAACGGAACCGTTTATAATGTGCAACCGACTGACGGTGCATTAAATTTTGCTTATCACTTTAACGGTTACAGTTCCAAAATACTTACATCTTCCAATAATAGAAATGTAACAAATGTAGTGACAATCAATGCTTGGGTGAGAGCAACTCAAAATCATTACGGTTTTGTTGTCGGAAAATACGATTGGCAGATTGATAAAGGTTATCATTTGGCTGTTTGGAACAATGGACATGCTTTTTTAGCCGGAAGAAATACAGCCAATTCCTATACAATGGTTTTATCTCAGTCACCTGTAACTGATGGGAAATGGCATCATTTGACAGGTATTATTGATGGAAATACTTGGCAATTATATGTCGATTGCCATCTGCAAAACACAGAGTACAGCACAGCAAATATTCCGGATTTAACCAATAATGAATCTTTGGCAATCGGATATTATCCGTTAGGTGACAATGGTAATCACAGATATTTTTCAGGTGACATCGATGAAGTTTATGTTTACAACCGGGTATTAACATACAATGAAATCCATTCCTTTTGCACTGATGGAATTGGAAACATAGATGAAACAAATTTTAATCATACTTCACCACAAATCAAAATTTATCCCAATCCTTTTGCCGATTATTTGGTAATTTTCACCGAAAAAAAGATAAAATCCATTTCTATTTTTGATGTTAGCGGAAAAAATTTATTGAATAAAAAGATTAATAATTACAAATTAAATCTAAATGTAGAACAACTAACAAAAGGGGTTTATGTCGCTAAAGTCCAAATTGAAAATGGAAAAACGGTTATTAAAAAAATCATAAAAGAATAAAATTGGATATTAAACTATTTATTACTGACATTGACGGCGTTTGGACTGACGGTGGGATGTATTACACCGAAAGTGGACACGAATGTAAAAAATTCAATACAAGTGACAGTGCCGGAATCTTGTTTTTAAAAATCTTGAACATTAAAACAGCAATTATTTCCGGTGAAGATACTTCTGTTGTAGCCAAACGGGCTGAAAAACTCAATATTGACGAAATTTTTTTAGGTGTTGCCGACAAATTAGCAATCGCTTCAAAATTAAAAGAAAAATATCGCCTTAAATGGGACGAAATTGCCTATATAGGTGATGATATAAATGATATATTATTGTTACGTAAAGCCGGATTGAGTGCTTGTCCTTCATCTGCGGAAGATTATATCAAAAAAGAAGTGGACTGGGTCTTGGACAAAAAAGGAGGCGAAGGCGCTTTTAGAGAATTTGTTCAAAAATATTTAATGAAAATCAACCGCTTGGATGAGGTAATCAACCGGTATCTAGAAAATATCCAATGATGAAAAAAGCTGCCATTGTTCAAGCCAGAATGCTCAGTAACAGACTTCGCGGTAAGTCTTTAATTTCGATAAACGGCATACCGTTGTTGTACCGCGTTATCAATGCCATAAAAAAGATGGAACTTTTTGATGAAATCGTAATTGCCACAACCAAATTTACAGCCGATGATCCTATCGAATCTGCTGTAAAAGATTACGATAAACAAGTAAAGGTATTCAGAGGTGATTCGCAGGATGTTTTAAATCGTTTTGATAAAGCCACCCGATATTTAAATTTAAAAGAAGATGATCTAGTTGCCCGGTTTACGGCTGACAATCCCATTTATAACAAAGAGCTGACCCTGAAAGTCTATCAAACCCATCTGGTTACCAAAGCAGACTACACTTACATAGACGGGCTTTCTCCTTTGGCTCCGGAATTTATAAAAGTCGGTTTGATTAAAGAAGCCAACAAACTGACCAAAGATGATTTTGACCGGGAACACGTTACACCGTTTTTCAGAAAAAATGCCGAAAATTACAACATTACCAAACTGCCTAAAAACTGGTCCGGTATTCAACCCGTTTATAATAAATATTTAACTGTTGATACTTGGGAACAACTCAGAGGTGTGGAAAAAATGTTGCAGGCACTGAATTTTGACCGCAAAAATGTCTCCATTAAAGAAATTTACGAATATCTGAAAAACGAGATATCTACAATTGAAAATGATAAAGCATTAAAAGTCGAATTGGATGGTGTTCCGGTAGGGGACGATATGCCGGTTTATGTAGTAGCCGAAATAGGTCAAAATCACAACGGCAGTGTCGAAATAGCCAAGCAATTGATAGACATGGCTGTGGAAGCCGGTGCCAACGCCGTCAAATTTCAAAAAAGGGATATCCCTTCCGAATTGACCAAAGAAGCTTTTAACAAACCTTACGACAATCCCCATTCCTTTGGAAAAACTTACGGTGAACACCGTATGGCTTTGGAATTGAATGAACAACAACACCGGGAACTAAAAGAATATGCCAATGCCCGCGGAATCACGTATTTTGTAACCCCTACCGATATCCCTTCGGTAGAAATGATGGAACGCCTTGATGTACCTTTTTATAAAGTTGCCTCTCGTGATTTAACTAATTTACCGCTATTGGAAAGATTGGCAAAAACCGGCAAACCGGTCATTATTTCTACCGGAATGGCTACCTTGAAAGATATCGAAGATGCTTTGGATGTTTTAGGCAAAGACCGTAAAGATATCATTATTCTTCAATGTATCTCACAATATCCCGCCGATTTGGAACGGGTTAACCTCAAAGCTATGAAAACCTTGCGTGAAACATTCGGTAAGATAACCGGGTATTCCGATCACACCACGGGAATTATCGCAGCTTTGACCGCTTCTATTTTAGGTGCTGCTGTTGTCGAAAAACATATAACACTCAACAAAGCTATGAAAGGTAGCGACCACGCCGGTAGTGCCGAAAAAGAAGAATTTACCAAATTGATACAATACATCAAAGACGCCCGAAAAACCATTGGTGACGGTGTTAAAGCATTAGACCCGGTTGTTTTGCCGGCAAAACTCAAACTTGCCAGAAGTTTGGTCAGCAAAGTTCCCATCAAAAAAGGAACGGTTTTAACCGAAGAGATGCTCACCTTAAAAAGTCCCGGAACAGGCTTAAAATGGAAAGAAAAAGCACTCATTATTGGTAAAACCGCCAAACAAGATATCGATGAAGATGTAATATTGAAAAAAGAATTTTTTTTATAAATATTATATATCAATAATTATCAGATTCAAAATCTCCTATCTACGTAACTAACATCACAAAATTTTATTAATTATTATTAAAAAATCATTAATTTTTAAACATTATTCAGATTAATTGTGTTAAAAAAAGTTTTTTTGTAATTGTATAAAAAAATTTTTTTTAGTTTTGGCCTCATAACAAACAAATAAACTTATGAAAAAAATCACCTTTTTATTTTTATTAACGGGAATCATAATCTTTGACATATCTAATGCTTTTTCCCAAATTAACTCCAATCGGCAAAACAGACAAATTTCTTTACAACCGGTTGTTAAAAGAGCGGATTTCTTTAGAGTTTCACCACCTTTAAGTGAAATGATTGAAAATGCCAAAAGAGAACACCGCACTTACGAACACAATGAAAATGAACATGAAAAAAACGAACAAAACGAATGGCACCCGCGTATCACTTCAGATCCTTCAAATCCGCCCGACCCATTGGCCGCTACACAAAGAAACATACGTAATGTAAATGTAGTTAATATAAACAAACTAATTGATTTTGACGGTGTTGATAATGTTGACGGTGTTGCACCACCCGATACACAAGGTGATGTCAATGACACATTCTATATGCAATGTGTCAATAACCATACTGTGATAAAAGACCGTCAAGGTAACACTGCAAGCGGTCCGTTTCCAACCTCAAATTTTTGGCAAGGCACCCAATTTGACGACCGCAATGACGGTGATGCCGTCATATTATGGGATGAAAACGCACAACGTTGGGTCGTAACCCAATTTTATGTACCTATGAATGGTAATACAAATTACTTATTGATTGCCGTTTCTCAAACCGATGACCCGCTAGGACAATATTACCAATACGGTTTCAGTTACGGAACCGATATGCCCGATTATCCCAAATGGGCAATCTGGCCGGATGGTTACTATATGGGAGCCAACGGATTTGATCAAAATTATAATTACATCGGGACTTATGTTTCTGCTTTTGAAAGAGACGCTATGCTTCAAGGCGACCCCAACGCACAAGTAGTCACCTTTGGACCGGATGCTAATCTTTGGTCTGTATTCCCTGCTGACGCCGATGTCTTTCCGGCTGCCGGCACGCCTTGTCCGTTTATTTCCGACGAGATTGGAGCCAATCCTAACAATGAGGTTTATATTTATGATTTTCATGTAGACTGGAACAATACGGCAAATTCAACTTTTAATGCTAACAATCCAACCACTTTGCAAGTTGCCGATTACAATTTATTTAATAATTCCACTTCCGTCCCTCAACCCGGGACAAATCAACTCTTGGACCTGTTACAATCCCGTATTATGTATCGGCCATATTACAGGCACTTTAACAACCACGAATCGCTTGTAGTAACCAGAACCGTTAACGACAACGGCGTAGCCGCCATTCGTTGGTATGAGTTTAGAAATAACGGTAACGGCTGGAATGTTTACCAACAAGGCACTTACAGTCCCGGTGACGGCTTATGGCGCTGGATGCCCTCCATTGCTATGAACCAAAACGGTGATATTACCATTGCCTACTCCGTATCCGATAGCAATAACAAACACCCTTCTATTAGAGCTGTAGCAAGATACAACGGCGACCAACTCGGTCAAATGACCACCAATGAAATTGAGTTATTTACCGGAAATGCTTCTCAATCTGGAACCGAAAGATGGGGAGATTATTCTATGGTTAGTGTGGATCCGGATGGCACCTCTTTCTGGTTTACTACTGAATATACAACCGGAAATTGGGATTGGCGCACACGTATTATTCATTATGAATTGCCTCCAAAATGTGTATATCCCGACAACCAAGCTTCCAACTTCCAAGCCACTGCCAATGGACAAAATCAAATCGATTTATCTTGGACCCGTGGCGACGGAGACCAAGTCATTGTTTTAGCCAAAGAGGGTAGCGCTGTTGACAGCAACCCTTCTGATGGTACTGCTTACAACGCCAACAACACTTTTGGTAACGGTGACCAAATAGGTAATGGCAATTATGTTGTTTATACCGGAACAGGCACTTCAGTAAGTGTCACCGGATTGACAAGTGCTACTAATTATCATTTTGCCATTTATGAATTTAATACTACAGATAATTGTTATCTAACGCCCGGTGTTACCGCAGATGCTACAACAAACGGTATTCCTACTGTTGAAACTTTACCTATGCAACAGATCAATCACACGGATGCCGTTGCGCAAGGTAATGTCATCAGCGAAAACGGCGCTACCGTAACCGAACGAGGCGTATGTTGGAGTACCTCTCCCGACCCGACAACAGCAGATAACCATGCTTCAAACGGCACCGGTACCGGTACTTATACGGTAAATATGACCGGACTGACTGACAATACCCAATATTATGTCAGAGCTTATGCTATCAATTCTTACGGTACCGCTTACGGTGATAATGTTAGCTTTATAACAGGCTGTGGTAACCCTGTCTCAACTTTTCCTTATTTAGAAAATTTTGATGCTTGGACAACAAGTAATCCGTCTGATTACAACAGTTGTGCCGCTGATGATTCAATAGACTTAGAAGACTGCTGGTCAAATATTTCAGGGGACGATAAAGATTGGTATATTCATACCGGAGCAACGGCAACTAGTGATACAGGCCCTTCGGATGATGTAACCGGTGGTGGTAAGTATGTTTATCTCGAAGCCAACGGCTGTCATAACGTAACCGCTTCCATTACATCACCCTATTTTGACTTTACCAATGTTTCCAATCCTTATTTAAGTTTCTTTATCAATATGTATGGTAACAGAAGAATGGGAGACTTGAAATATTATTACACCACCGACGATGGACAAAATTGGACCTTGATCAATCAGATTTCCGGAAACCAAGGGACCGACTGGGTTAAAATTGAAAAAGATCTCAATAACTTAGCCGGTGAAGCCCGGGTACAATTCAAATTTGAAGCCATTACCGGTAATGGGAATAGATCCGATATCGCTCTCGATAATTTTGTAGTAAAAGATTATACACCGCCTACGGATTATTGCCAAAGTGAAGGAAATATGGATTACAATACTGCTATTACCAATGTAGTTTTTGAAGATATACAAAAGCATTCAGGGGGCAAAACTGATGCTTATGAAGATTACACCAATATATCCACCGTCGTAAAACAAGACAGTTCTTATGATTTGACCGTGGCTGTAGACACAGATGGTAATTATATTGTTTATGCAAAAGTTTGGATAGATTGGAACCAAGACGGGGATTTTGATGATGCCGGTGAAGAATACGATCTGGGCAGCGCAACCGATGTTTCGGATGGCAATACTTCAAATTCACCATTATCTGTTGCCATACCGTCCGATGCCGTTCCGGGTAAAACCCGTATGCGGGTTTCTGCAAAATATAGTAGTGCCGCAACTGCTTGCCAAACCAATTTTGACGGAGAAGTTGAAGACTACTCGGTTATTGTATCCAGCCCTAATTGTTCGGATGTTGCCTACTGGAATGGCGCTAAATGGACAGACAAAGACGATAATGAACTGCAACCCGCCGATTTATCGGACAAACTTCTCATAACCAAAGAAGTTTTAGTCACTAACGGACATAATTTTGATGCTTGCGGCTTAAGTGTTCTTGCATCAA
>JALWFE010000003.1 GCA_027039975.1 Flavobacteriales bacterium | reverse complement strand
AAGGATCTACCTGCCAAAACCGCGGCACCGCCGGGGCATATACTCTGGCTCCGTAATCGTAAATGTTTAAATCTAACTCATCCTGCCATTCTTTGCTATTGTAAAGATACTTAAACTTCACCTCTTCTGGCATTACTTGTTTGACTTCTTTTTTGCTGGCGGCTTGTTCTTTGTATTTGATGCCTTTGCGGGTTTGGTTGTAAGCGCTGTGTTTTAAACCGAAAGGATAATAATGGTTTTCTTCCAATATTTTTATTTGGTTGGTCGCGGGGTCTAGCGTGTAGCTTAGGCGGTTGTTGCCTAAATGGTCCTTGTAAATATACACATATTGATATGCCACGGGGTCTTGAACATTTATATCGTTTTCATAAACCGTCTTGACATAGCCTTCCGCCGTAGGAAAAAATAACAATTCGGCATACCCGCGGCCACCATTCGCTACCGGCTTGGTTTCGTATTGGAAACCGTCGCGATAGTCGGTAATTACTTGATAATTGCCGTAATCTACGGTTTTTTGGAGTTTGGTGCCCATGGATGTGTAAAGATACGTAATTTTACGGTTGTTTGCAAAATCTATTTCCACAGGCAAGTTCATGTGGTTGTATCTGATATTGGTAATGCCTTTGTTTTGGTCTTGTATCATATTGCCATAGGCATCGTAAGCGTAATCGTCACCGGTTTGTTGGCTGTTACCGTCCTTAAATCCTTGGGCATCATTGGTGGCGTCCGTCACATTGAGCAACCGGTTGCTGTCGGGGGCATAACTGTAAGTCAATTGGTCTATCATAGGGGTTTGTGTCGGATTTTCAAAGCCACCGTTGCGGTCTAAGGTGGTAATATTGCCGTTGCGGTCGTAATTTAAGTAAACGTTATACGTTCCGGCTATGTTGTTATCTATATTCAAATACTCGGCGGCAATCAAACGATTTAACGGGTCATAAGTGTATTGATAACTGCGTAATGTATTGTCTCTGGCGGTTTTCCACTTCGTTTCGCTGATATTGCCGTTGTATAACGGCTTGTTACCGTCGGTGTAACCGATATGAAAAAAGAATAGATCGTTATGCGTAAAGTTTTCATCGTTAATATCAGTTAACCAGCCTCTTATGTTGTAAGTATAATCAACATATTGTAAAGGATTCGTTGCTTCACGCCCCACTTTCTTTTCTTGTACTTGTCCCAATAGGTTATAGTCATTAACAGTAATGTTCTCATAAGGTTCATTGCCGATACGGTGTTGGTGTTGTATCAATCGTCCTTCTGGGGAATAGCTAAAAAGTTCTTCGGTCGTCAGTTCAAAACTGTTTTGGTCTTTTTTATGCTTGGTTATCGTATGTAATACTTTCCCTTCAAAATCCACTTCGCTTTCAACTGTCAAATAGCCGCCGTTCGGATATTGGGTTTCGGTATAAATAGGTGATATCAAATGGTCATCTTTGTATAAAGTATAAGATAATTTGCCGTTATAGTCGTTGGTGCTTTCCAAGATACGTTCCCAAGTGCCGGTGGGTAGGGTTTTAACGTAGTCATTGCCTTTTACGTTTTGATTGATAATTTGTAACGGCATATTCTGAGCCGGTCCATTTACATAATCGTAATCATCATAATAATTAATGGTTAAAATATGTCCGGTATTAGGATATGAATCATTCGAATAATTATTTGGTATTTGATCTAATTGGGTATTGGTTCCGACTCTTATTTCACTTAAAGCGCTAGCATTATTTACGGCATTTTGTATGGTCATTTTTTTTTCGGCATTAATATTATTAACCGGAACCCAAACGGTTATAACAGGACGGTCATAAATATCATATTTGGTAAACAACCAACCGGTATCATTTATATCACTAAACGGCGATGCTACCGGGCCGATTGCCCGTAAACGGTCCAATTTGTCATAAACCATATATTCCCACTGTTTGCCCGGAATTTTTTTAGCCACCATCCGGTTGCGTCTGTCATATTTATATTGATAACACAAATTGTCCAAAATGCTTTGCGTTATTTGTGCTTGTTCAGCCGCTTTTGGCGGAATCACATAAGTCAAATTTCCGAAATCGTCATAAACATAATAAGTATCATACGTAAATTGATTGGTAATGATCCGTTTTAAAACAACCTGCCCTGTTTTGGTCATGTATTCTATGGTTTCGGTAGGTTGGTTGGTCGCCGCAAGTGTATTATTATTAATATTATTTGCAAAATTATTGTTTTCATCCAAAGTAATATTTTTAAACAAAGTATGTTCTTGATAAAAATCACCCGTTCCAATAGACAAATTCGGCTCATAAATATCGGTAGTCGCATCGTAAGTAATCGGAGATACTTCAAATAACCGCACTTCGTTTGCATGATTGGTCCGGTAGTCATATTTGATTTCATGTCCGCTACCTAAAGCCCAGTCTTCACCGGGTGCCGCTTGCTTTAAAACACGGTTTAACGGCGAATTTTCCAATTCTTTTTCGCTAAACGGTACATTGGTATGAGGAATGGAAATGCTTTGGTTGTTATAAAAACCTATTACATCGGATTCGTTTAAGCCCTCAAAATCCAACGAAGCTGTACTACGTACCACCGGCAGATAGTCTTTGGTTTGCCTGCCGTAGTCGTCGTATTCAATGTGCGTAATAATATCCCCGCCACCGGGCGCTTGCGCATGTTTGATATTTTCAATAGGACGTCCCAAACCGTCATAATAATTGATTTCAATACGGGCATTCCCGGAATTGGCGTCCGGAACGGTTACCGGTTGCGTATATACCGCTGTTTTAATATAATTCTGGTCATTACTCTGTGCCGTTATCACAAAACCTGCCAATGTCAATAATATTGTTAGTATTTTTTTCATTATTATCTGGTTATATGGTTATTTGGTTATCTGGTTAATCGGTTATTTGGTTATTTGATGAATTGATGAACTGATGATTTATTGTGCTTCATAGAATATTTTGCTTTCTTATGTTTGATTTTTACTTCATACTTTAATCCTGCTTGCGATTTGAGGAATTGAGAATTTTTTTTTCATTTCAGATTTTCGATTTTCGATTTCAGATTTTTTTGAACCATAAAAGGATTAAAAGGTCATAAAAGGTTTATTTAAGTTTTTCTTTTGTGTTCTTTTATGTCTTTTATGGTTTTTATTCATTTTAGATTTTTGATTTTTAAGGCATATAAGGTCATATAAGTTCCACGCTTAGACCTACCAGGTTTTCAAAACCTTGCAGGTCTTTCCTCACTCCTCATTTACTCAATTCATCAATTCATCATTTCCTCACTCATCTCTTATCACTTATCCACTTCGCACTAGGCACTTTTTCACTTAGTGCTTTACTACGTCCTGCTTGGCGCACTAGACACTTTACCACTTGGCACTTTCCACTTTCAACTTTCAACTTTCAACTTTCAACTTTCAACTCCCTAATGCTCCGCTTTCAACACTTTTACACTGTTTTCCACTTTATCCGCCGTAACGTTAATGATATAAATACCCGCCGGATAGCCGTTCATATTTACCGGTATGATACGTTCGCCGGTTAAATCTAAGGTTTGCAATACTTTACCGTTCAAATCCAACAATTGCAGTCTGCCTTTTTCGTAATCTTTACCTATAACGGCTTTGGTATAGCTCAATGCCGGGTTGGGAATAGCTTCCAAGGGCAATCTTTCGTGTAAAGGCTTGTCTTTATCGGCAATTTTTACGATTAAAAAATCGGAATCGGCATCGCCTTTTGCCGTATGTTTGATACTACTGCCTACCAATACATAACCGCCGTCACGCGTGGCTATGATTTTTTGCAATACTTCTTTGCGTCGGGTTCCAATGGAACGGCGCCACAATTCGTTGCCATCGGCACGGGTTTTAATCAACAAAAAATCGTCTTTACCCTTACCGCTTACCGGTAATTTACTGTTTGATGCCGTATAAGCGCCAAGTATCAAAGTGCCATCGGGATTTTGCAACATACCGATCAAAAAATCATCGCCGTTGTTGTCAAAACTTGTTTGCCACAACTTATTACCGTTTGTATCGATTTTGAGTAAAACAATATCTGCGGAATTTTTGGTTTTGGTCTTTTCAATCGGCGTATTGTTGCCGCCAAGTAAAATGTTACCATCTTTCAAAACAAGCATGGCAAATAATTTATCATCAGCCGTATCGCCGTAAGATTTTTGCCAAATCATCTTACCGCCCCTGTCGGTTTTGATTACCCACCAATCGTTTTTTCCCTTACCGGTTATACTTTTATTACCACTGACGGGCGAAGACGAATTACCGGCCAGTATCAGACTGCCATCGGACAGTTCAACCACTTGTTGCAACACATCATTATACTTACCACCGTATGTTTGTTGCCATACCAATTGCCCGTCACTGTCCAGTTTTACGAGCCAATAATCCAAAGCTCCGTAATTTTCGCCGTCTTTAATAATCAAATCCGGCGATGAAAATTTATTGCCCGAAGGAATAAAACTTTCCGATGCCGAACTACCGGCTATAAAAAATCCGCCGTCGGATGCCCTGATTATCTGTCCGATACGTTCATTGGCTTGTCCGCCTAAGGTTTTTTGCCATTGGATGCCGCCACCGATATCCAGTTTGAGCAACCAGATATCAAATTGACCGATATTACCGGCGGTTTTATCTCCGCTTATACCGGAATTACTAATACCGGCAAGCAGATAACCGCCGTCAAAAGTTGGAATGATTTGTTTGAGATGGTCAATACCTTTGCCTCCAAAAAACTTAGTCCATTGTTTTTGGCCGTCCTCATCGTATTTGGTTAGCATATAATCGTAATTGCCACCGTGTGCCTCCGGGCTTGTTCGCGACAAACTGGCACCGGCAAGCAAAAAACCATAGTCCAAAGTCGGTATGGCATCGTATAGAAAATCGGCATATTTACCACCGGCTTTGTGTTGCCATATCACATCTTGCGCCGGTAACAGTTGTGTGGCTAATAATAGGATTGTTAGTATTTTTTTCATTATTATCTGGTTAATTGGTTATATGGTTATTTGGTTATTTGGTTATTTGGTTATTTGGTTAATCGGTTAATCGGTTATTTGGTTATTTGATGTCGGGTGTCCGATGTCCGATGTCAGATGTCGCACTTTCCACTTTGTCGCTTTCCACTTTCTACTTTTTTGGTTATTTGGTTAATCGGTTATTTGATTTTATTTGTCATTTCGAACGTAGTGAGAAATCTTATAATTATTTGAGGAAATGAGGAATTGAGGAAAATTTTCCATTTTCCATTCTCCATTTTCAATTATCAATTATCTCTTATCCCTTATCCAACTTGCTACTTCCTACTAATCCGCACTTGTCACTTCGCACTTTCCATTAAAAACCCGCACTTTCCACTTGGCACTTGGCACTTTCCACTAATAAATCCGCACTTTCAACTTTCAACTTTCCACTTTATAAACTTTCAACTTTATAAACTTTCTACTCCTTATAATGATACTCGTACTCTTTCAGAATATGCCCGTATTTATCTTTAATATATTGTAACCTATTGGAACTATCGTATATGTAATACTGCGTATCGCCTTTAGGGTCGGTGATGCTGGTAACACCTATGAGCGGGTCGTAGGTGTAGGTGGTCACTTGTGTATTATCGGGTAAGGCTTGACGCAGGTTGTCTAATTTTGTTCTTAATATATCTTCGCGTGCTGCATCAATATCATTATCAGAAGCAGCAATTGCTTCATCTATTAGTGTTTGAATGTTTTGAGCTTGGGCTTGAGTTTGCGTAAAGTTTACGATTTTAGCTATCGGTCTGGTCTG
>JALWFE010000002.1 GCA_027039975.1 Flavobacteriales bacterium | reverse complement strand
CAATGATTAAGTTGATGGGAAGTGAAATGTCCAACAAAGTAGCTTATGATTCACTACAAATCCACGGTGGAACAGGATTTATGAAAGATTTCCCTATTGAACGTATTTATCGTGATGCCCGTATTACTTCAATTTACGAAGGAACGTCGCAATTGCAAGTGGTGGCTGCCATCCGCGGCGTAACAACCGGCGTATATGCCGAGCAAATCAAAGTTTACGACGAACAAGTAGATGAAAAATACAAAGATTTGCAAGCCAAATTGCAAAATATGACTGAGCAATATTTGCAAGCGGTTGAAAAAGTGGAAGCAGCAGACAACACCGATTATCTTGATTTCCACGCCCGCAGATTGGTAGAAATGGCCGGTAATATCATCATGGGATATTTGTTGATTATGGATAGCCAACGTGATGAAAAATATGAAAAATCAGCCAAATTATTTATCGATATTGCCGCAGCTAAAAACAAAGAAAGAAACGATTATATCAACAATTTTGACATCAACGAATTAGCGTTTTATCAACAAGCTATTGAAGGGAAGTAGTTGAAAGTTTATAATGGCTGTCATTTCGACAGAGCGAGGCACGAGCGACGAGAAATCTTGATTTGACAAGGATTCCTCGTCGCTCCGCTCTATCAGAATGACATTAAATTAAACAAAAAATAAATGCCTCGAATCACCATACATCAAGCTTTTAAATTGAAAGGTAAGTGTTTCCAATCTCCTACTGAATTAATAGGGTTTGTTGAAGAAAACTTCCCTGAACACACCGATTTTTTAAAAGATTTGTTTGATGGCAATACATATATAATAGCTCAAACTTCCGGCTCGACCGGAACACCCAAAAAAATAAAAATCCGTAAAGATTTTTTAATCAATTCCGCTCAAAAAACCATTGATTTTTTCGATTTAAAACCCGAGAGTTCCGCCTTGCTGAATTTATCACCGCAGTATATAGCCGGCAAACTCATGTGGATACGCGCTTTAACCGGTGGTTGGCACCTTGATATCAGTGCGCCCGATAATCAAAGCATTGCCGGAAAATTATCACAAAACACTTACGTCTTTGGTGCCATGGTGTCATTGCAGGTTTACCAAAATTTGGAAAACATTCACCATATTAAAAAATTAATCGTTGGTGGCGGACAAGTTTCGGGACAATTATTAAAGCAAATTCAAGATTTACCCAATCAAATTTTTGCCACTTACGGCATGACCGAAACCCTAACGCACATTGCCATTATGCCGTTGAATATGGTTGCAAAACAAAATTTTACAGCTCAAAATGCACCCGCAGATGCTTATAGAATATTAAAAGGTGTAAAAATTGACACAGACAACCGGAATTGTTTAATCATTGAAGCTCCCGGTATTTTTGAAGGACAGTTGGTCACCAATGATATTGTGGAATTGATCGACGACAAGCATTTTCGTTGGCTTGGGCGTTTTGACAATGTAATCAATAGCGGCGGCATAAAATTAATTCCCGAGCAAATTGAAAACAAACTAAAACAACTCATTGATTTTGACTTCTTTGTAACCGGTATGCCGGATGATAAATTGGGACAAAAAGTAGTTTTGGTTTTGGAAACAGAACAAATACCTAAAAACTTACCGGAACAAATCAAAAAACATTTATCAAAATACGAAGTACCTAAAAATATTTACACTTTACCGGAATTTGTTCGAACTGCAACCGGCAAAATTCAACGACAAAAAACACTCTTATTAGTTGAAAGTTAAAAGTGCGTAGAGACGCACAATTGTGCGTCAGATTAGGGATAAGGGTAAAGTAGAAACTAAGGTGGATGAGTGCTACGACACAAAGGTCACTGAGTGCCACGACGAAGGAGTGGTGTACCGAAGTGCCGACATCAAATAACCAAATAACCATATAAC
>JALWFE010000001.1 GCA_027039975.1 Flavobacteriales bacterium | reverse complement strand
AATATTTACCTAAAAAAAACGTATTTTAGCAACCAAACTTAATTTTTATGGCACAAAAAGAATATTCAAGTCAAAATCAACCGCAGCTCTTAGGCCATCCGGTCGGGTTATTTGTTTTGTTTTTTACCGAAATGTGGGAGCGTTTCAGCTACTACGGCATGAAAGCTTTATTAATCTTGTTTTTAACTGCCAAATTAGACGAAGGCGGTTGGCAATGGGACAAAAAAGAAGCTTATGCCCTGTACGGTTGGTATGTGATGCTGGTATATTTTTTGCCCATGATAGGCGGCTGGCTGGCTGACAACAAATGGGGACACGTCAAAACCGTTATTGTCGGTGCTTCAATAATTACAGCAGGACACGCCGCACTGGCTATTGCCGATATGGATATCGGTATGGACTTGAGTTTTGTGTTTTATATCGGTTTATTGTTACTGGTAGTTGGAACTGGTTTATTCAAACCTAATATGTCCTCCATAGTCGGTAAAATGTACCCGCCTCACAGCTCTAAGAAAGATGGGGCTTATACCATTTTTTATATGGGCGTTAATTCCGGCGCTTTTATCGGCACTTTATTAGTTGGCTGGATAGGTGAAAATTACGGTTGGAAATTCGGCTTTGGTTTAGCCGGTATTTTTATGCTGTTTGGCTTGTTGCAGTTTTACTTTGCAGGTAAGATTTTTGGCGAAGAAGCCAACAAACCACAACCTAAAACCATTGATTTACCGAAAGAAGAACAAAAAAAACGCGTACCTTTTACACAAACAGACCAAATATTGGCAGGAACCGGTGTGGTTTTAGCCTTAATTTGGGTGGTACACGGTATTTTTAAAGTGATTACCCGTGGCAGTCATTTCCTTCCCGAAAATATTTACACCTTAAACTTATTTAAAGAAGAGTTTCATCTCGGTTTAGCGGATATTTTCTTCCCGCTTTCATTGATTATTTTGGTCATTTTGGGTCTAAAACGCTTACCCAAATATGAACGCACCGAACGTGACCGGTTAAAAGTTATTTTTATCATTGCCTTTTTTGTCATTGCCTTTTGGGCAAGTTTTGAACAAGCCGGTACCACTATGAATATCTTTGCTCGCGATTATACTTCACGCGTATTATCGGGTAGTTGGGCATTGATTTACAAAATAGTCGATACGATTATCTCCATAGTACCTATGTTGGTTCTCTCCTACGTTATTTATAGCATGGCTAAAGCTATCGTCAAAAAATATCCTTTGACTATTTTGTTTACTGCTATCTCATTCATGATAATATGGGGTTTGGTCGTTACACGGGTTTATGACAAGATTTTTTCTGATACACCTGTTGTAGATACCACTTGGTTCCAGATATTAAATCCTGTATTTATCATCACCTTGGCACCTTTATATTCTAAAATTTGGCAACGCTACAAACTATCGGCAGCACAAAAATTCTTTATCGGCTTTTTATTCCTCGGCTCCGGATTTGGCATGTTGGCTTACGGTGCAGCGGGTATTCCCATCGGTGCTAAGACGGCAGCTGTCAGTATGGTTTGGCTTTTGTTGGCATACCTATTACACACTATGGGCGAATTGGCTATCTCGCCGGTTGGCTTGTCGTATGTCAGTAAGTTGGCTCCCTTGCGTATGACCGGTTTTATGTTTGGTATCTGGTATATTTTTACCGGATTGGCCAACAAACTCTCCGGACTGATGGCAGAAGCCTCAGAAGGGATTGCAGACAAATTCGGTATTTCCAGCTTTTTCTTAATTTTTACCATCGTGCCTTTTGTTGCAGGTGTATTAATTCTGTTGCTTAATCCGTATCTGAAAAAATGGATGCATGGTATTGAGTAACAAGTAGCAAGTAGCAAGTAACAAGTAGAGACGCACGACCCGTGCGTCTAAATTGAGAATGGATAATTGAGAAAAATTAGAACTTATATCTTAGAAATTAG